>NZ_CAJQOO010000096.1 GCF_905480005.1 uncultured Maricaulis sp. | reverse complement strand
CGTGGCGCCGGGCGACACGATCGACGTTGAGTTTTACATTGCAGCAACGGGCGCGTTCACGACAACGGGCATCGCCTTCACAGATGATCTCGACGCGATGCTGGGTAGTGCGATTGCCACTGGGACGCCTCAGGCAGATGTCTGTGGGGCCGGTTCCAGTCTTACAGGCACAAGTGTCCTGTCCCTGGCGGGCGCCAGCCTGGCATCCGAGGGCTCGTGTACTTTCACGGTCACAGTCAGCGTTCCTGCAGGTGCGGCAGGTGGCACCTACACAAACACGACCAGCAATCTGACCGCGACCCGTTCTGACGACGGTGCTGTGACCATCGATCCCGCGTCTGACAGCTTCGACGTCAATGTGCCGGGTGGCACTCCGCCCAGCGTCACGATTTCAGGTGATACCGATGATCTCGGCGTCGCTTTCTCCCGAGCCCTCGCTGTGCGTTTCAGTGAGCCGATCACCGACCTTGTCGCTGGCGATTTTGATCTCACCAATGCCACGGCGGACGGACTTACCGGGTCCGGCTCTGATTGGACGCTCACCGTTTCGCCCGCGGGTGTCGGCTCGGTCGAGGTCTTTCTTCCGGCGGCCGTCGTTCAGGATGCCGAGGCTGATGACAACGCCCTGTCGAACACGTTCACATTCGAAGCGGTGGCCGGCGACCCGGAAATCAATGTTACGGGCAATTCGGTTTCGATTGCTGACGGGGCTGTCACGCCAAGTCTGACGGACCATACGCAATTCTCGCCCACCGATGTGACGGGCGGCCTCGCCTCGCGCACCTTCACGATTGAAAATCTGGGCACGGACACGCTCACCATTGCAAGTGTCGCCCTGTCAGGCGCAGATTCCGCAGACTTCTCCATTGTTACCGCTGCGGCCGCCAGTGTGGCGCCAGCTGAGACCACGAGTTTCACAGTCCAGTTTGACCCCTCTGTCGCTGCGTCGCGTACCGCGACGATTGCAATCACCAGCAATGACACTGATGAGGCGAGCTATGATTTTGCCATCGCCGGTGAGGGCACGGTCCTGCCGGAGATTCGCCTGGCGGATGCCGGAAACGCAATCAATATCGACTACGCTGACGCATCGCCGTCTGTCGCGGATGGAACCGATTTCGGTAGCCAGGCCGTCGACAGTGGGACCGCGTCCGCCACTTTCACCATCAATAATGATGGTGGCGCCGTCCTGACGCTCGGCAGCGACGCCGTTTCGATTTCCGGATCAGATGATTTTTCGGTAACCGCTCAGCCTGCCACGACCGTCGCGGCAGGCAATTCGACGACGTTTACGATCGAGTTTGACCCCGCAGCAGCGGGCACGTCCAATGCGACGGTTTCCATCGCCAATGATGATTCAGACGAGGCGCCCTACCTGTTCGGTATCACGGGTGTCGGCACGGATAATGTGGCGCCGTCCGGTCACACCGTGGCATTCGATACGACGCTTTACGGGCCGTCAAACTATACCGCCGCGTCGTTTACGATCGATGATCCGGAAACACTCACGGACTACAGCTATACGATCTCGTCGGATGGCGGCGGAGCGAATGTCGTCGGGACTGGCAGTATCCCCATTCCCAATGCGGGGGATCCGTCCGAATTCCAGGTGTCCGGCCTCGATATTTCCGGACTCAATGAAGGCGTTCTGACCGTGAGCGTCATCCTCACGGACGCGTCCGCCAATGCCGCGACAGCCGTCACCAATACAGCGACGCTTGACCTTACCGGGCCGACGCCCGTGATCTCGACTGGTTCCGCGGACCCGGTGTCTGGCGCCTTCACGATCACCGTCGATTTCGGCGAGACCGTCACCGGCTTCCTGGTAGGCGATATCAGCGTCGGCAATGGCGCACTTTCGGCCTTTGCCGATAATGGCGGCGGCGACTTTTCCGCCACTTTGACCCCTGCAGCAGACGGAACCGTCACGGTCGATGTCGCGTCCGCCGCGGCTCAGGATGCCGCCGAGAATGACAGCGCGGCTGCGACCCAGTTCACGATCGAGAATGACGAGACCGCTCCGACCGTGGCTCTGACAACGGGCGCCTCGGATCCGGTCTCCGGCGCTTTCACGATTACCGCGACTTTCTCCGAAGCCGTCACAGGCTTCGCCATTGGCGACTTCTCGGTTGGTAATGGTGCAGCGTCGAGCTTCTCCGCGACCAGCACAACGGTTTACACCGCCACGATCACCCCGGCCGCCGACGGTTCGGTGACGGTCGATGTGGCCGCCGCCGCCGCCCAGGATAGTGCGGGCAATAACAATACAGCCGCGACGCAGTTCTCGATCGAGAACGACGAGACCGTTCCAACCGTGGCTCTGACAACAGGCGCCTCGGATCCTGTTTCCGGCGCCTTCACGATCACCGCGACATTCTCGGAAGCCGTCACGGGATTCGCCATCGGTGATTTCTCCGTCGGCAATGGTGCGGCATCGAGCTTCTCCGCGACAAGCGCCACAGTCTACACCGCCACGATCACACCGGCCGCCGACGGTTCGGTGACGGTCGATGTGGCCGCTGCCGCTGCTCAGGATAGCGCCGGTAATGGGAATACGGCCGCAACCCAGTTCTCGATCGAGAATGACGAGACAGGCCCGACCGCGGCACTGACAACCGGCTCTGCCGATCCGGTCTCTGGTGCCTTCACGATTACCGCGACTTTCTCGGAGGCCGTCACAGGCTTCGCCATCGGCGATTTTTCGGTCGGCAATGGTGCGGCATCGAGCTTCTCGGCAACCAGCGCGACGGTTTACACAGCCACGATCACCCCGGCCGCCGATGGTTCGGTGACGGTTGATGTGGCCGCCGCCACTGCTCAGGATAGCGCCGGTAACGGCAATACCGCGGCGACGCAGTTCTCGATCGAAAACGACGAGACCGTTCCGACCGTGGCTCTGACAACCGGCGCTTCGGATCCGGTCTCCGGCGCCTTCACGATCACGGCGACCTTCTCGGAAGCGGTTACAGGCTTCGCCATTGGCGACTTCTCGGTCGGCAATGGTGCAGCGTCGAGCTTCTCGGCGACCAGTTCGACGGTTTACACAGCCACAATCACCCCGGCCGCCGACGGGTCGGTAACGGTCGATGTGGCCGCCGCCGCCGCCCAGGATAG
>NZ_CAJQOO010000095.1 GCF_905480005.1 uncultured Maricaulis sp. | reverse complement strand
CGCCCGCCGACCGGTCTTGCCGACAATATCTCCGAAAAAGGCCAGGCGCATGAATTCACAAACTCCGTCAGACAACAGGCTGTCGGATATGGCGCATCACGGGTGGAAAGTCCAAGTCATGACTGATGCAGACGGCTCAGGATGCCGCTTCAACGCCGGGGACATAGTCCAGGATGGGAGCCAGACAGCGCTCGGCGTCGGCCAGGCTCCAACCCTTGCGACGGGCATAGTCTTCGACCTGATCGCGCAGGATGCGACCGACCGCAAAATAGTGGCTGTCCGGATGTGAGAGATAGAGGCCGGACACGGAAGAAGCCGGCGTCATGGCGAAGGAATTTGTCAGGCCGATCCCGGTTTTGGCTTCGGCATCGAGCAGCTGGAACAGGGTTCGTTTCTCGGTGTGGTCCGGCTGGGACGGATAGCCGGGCGCCGGCCGGATCCCGTCATAGGCCTCGGCGATCAGCTCGCGATTGGTGAAGGCCTCGTTGGGAGCATATCCCCAGTAATCACGGCGTACTTTCACATGCAGCCATTCCGCCGCCGCCTCAGCCAAGCGGTCGGAAAGCGCCTTGAACAGGATCGAGTTGTAATCATCCTTGTCGGCTTCAAAGCGGGCGAGCAGCTCGGCATTCTCGCCAGCCGTCACGGCGAACCCGCCCAGCCAGTCGCCATGCCCCTCAGGCGCCAGGAAATCAAACTGGCAGACATGCGGGCGATCATTGTCCTTGCTGGCCTGCTGCCGCAATCCATGGAAACGGGCCAATTCCTTGGCCCGATCGTCATCAGCAAATATGACCGCATCATCGCCCTCGCGATGCGCAGGCCAGAAACCGACAACGGCGCGCGGCTCGAGAAGCTTTTCCGAAACGATCCGTTCGAGCATGGCCTGGGCATCGGCGAACAGCGCCTTGGCTGCCTCACCACGTCTCGGGTCTTCGAAAATCCCCGGATAGCTACCCTTGAGCTCCCAGGTGAAAAAGAATGGCGTCCAGTCGATAAGATCGATCAGCTCGGTCAGGTCAGGCTTGAGCTCGGTCAGGCCCGGACGCACCGGAACCGGTGCTGAATATTGGTCCCAATCACAGGACCATGCCTTTTCCCGCGCGCGTTCCAGCGGGAGGCGCGCCTTCGCGGAACGGGCGGCCAGCCGGCGCTCGCGGATCTTCGCCAAGTCAGCCTTGACGTCCCGGGCATAGTCATCACGCTGGTCGGAAAGGAGTTTTGACACCACGCCTACAGCTCGGCTGGCATCGAGCACGTGCACGACCGGCGCGACCTGGATCGAGGGATCGATTTTCACCGCCGTGTGGGCAGGGCTGGTCGTCGCGCCGCCGATCAGGAGCGGAATTTCAACGTTTTGACGCTCCATCTCGGACGCGACGAAGACCATTTCATCCAGCGACGGTGTAATGAGGCCGGACAGGCCGATGATATCGGCGCCTTCACGCCGCGCAGTCTCCAGGATTTTCTCGCACGGCACCATCACACCGAGATCGATGACGTCATAGCCATTACACTGCAGCACCACGCCAACGATATTCTTGCCGATATCGTGCACATCACCTTTGACAGTGGCCATGACGATCTTGCCGTTCGACTTGCCCTTGTCGCCGCTCTTTTCCTTCTCGGCTTCCATAAAGGGAATGAGATGCGCCACCGCCTGTTTCATGACCCGGGCCGACTTGACCACTTGCGGCAGGAACATTTTGCCATCGCCGAACAGGTCGCCCACGACATTCATGCCGTCCATGAGCGGACCTTCGATGACATGCAATGGCCGCTCGAAGGTCTGCCGCGCCTCTTCGGTATCGGCGACGATGAACTCGTTGATACCGTTTACCAGGGCGTGGCGAATTCGGCCCGCAACAGCCGCGTCACGCCATTTCAGGTCACGGACCTTGGTTTTCCCGCCACCCTTCCCGCGATAGCGCTCCGCCGCTTCGAGCAGGCGATCCGTTGAATCATCGCGGCGATTGAGAATGACATCCTCGACCAGCTCGCGCAGCTCCGGCTCGATCTCATCATAGATGTCGAGCTGGCCAGCATTGACGATGCCCATATTCATCCCTGCCTTGATGGCATGGTAGAGGAAGACCGAATGCATGGCCCGGCGGACAGTCTCATTGCCCCGGAATGAGAAGGAAACATTCGAGAGCCCGCCCGAAACATTGCAGCCGGGCAAATTCTCGCGGATGCGCTTGGTCGCCTCGATGAAATCGACAGCGTAATTATTGTGCTCCTCGATCCCCGTAGCCACGGCGAAGATATTGGGATCGAAAATGATGTCCTCGGGCGGGAAACCGATCTCGTCGACCAACATCCGGTAGGCCCGCTCACAAATCTCGAATTTGCGCTTCGCGGTGTCCGCCTGGCCGGTCTCGTCAAACGCCATGACAACGACAGCAGCCCCGTAAGCCAAGCATTTTCCGGCCTGTTCGCGGAATGGCGCCTCGCCTTCCTTCAGGCTGATCGAATTGACGATCGCCTTGCCCTGGGTGTTCTGAAGGCCCGCTTCGATCACCTCCCATTTGGAGCTGTCGACCATGACCGGTACACGGGCCACGTCCGGCTCGCCCGCAATCATGCGCAGGAATCGGGTCATCGCCTCGACACTGTCGAGCAGTCCCTCATCCATGTTCACATCGATGATCTGCGCGCCATTCTCGACCTGCTGACGTGCCACCGAAACCGCTTCGGCGTAATCACCCTCGGTGATCAGCTTCCGGAATCGGGCCGAGCCGGTCACATTGGTACGCTCGCCGACATTGACGAAACTGGGTACGGATACAGACATGAATTGAGCCTCAGGATGCCAGTTCGAACGGTTCCAGACCGGCCAGGCGCATGGCGCGCTTGCGTTCGGCGGGATGACGCGGCTTTGCGGATTTGGCCGCTGCCGCGATGGCTCGGATGTGATCAGGCGTCGTGCCGCAGCACCCGCCGAGAATATTCACCAGACCGGATGATGCCCATTCGCCGACATGTGCGGCGGTCTGGTCCGGTGTCTCGTCATACTCGCCCATATCATTGGGCAGGCCGGCATTGGGGTAGGCGATGATCCGCGTATCGGCAACGCGCGATATCTCGGCGATATAGGGACGCATTTCGTCCGCCCCCAGCGCGCAATTCAACCCGATCGCCCACGGGCGGGCATGGCGCACGGAATACCAGAAGGCTTCGGCTGTCTGCCCGGACAGTGTCCGCCCCGAACGGTCTGTGATCGTGCCGGAAATCATGATTGGCACGACCTCACCGGACGCCGCCTGCAAATCCAGCAAGGCCTTGATCGCCGCCTTGGCATTGAGGGTGTCGAAAATTGTCTCGATCAGAAAGAAGTCGATGTAAGGCGACATCGCCTCGGCCTGCTCGTAATAGGCCGCGCGTACCGTGTCGAAATTGACGTCACGATGCCCCGGATCATTCACGTCCGGCGAGATGGAAAGGGTCTTGTTGGTCGGACCGATCGCCCCGGCCACACCGCGCTCGATACCGGTCTCAGCCGCCACATCGTCAGCTGCAGCCCGCGCCAGCCGCGCGCCTTCGCGCGCAATCTCCGGTGCGAGCGCCTGCATCTCGTAATCGGCTTGGGCGATCGACGTCGCGGAGAAGGTATTGGTTTCAACAATGTCAGCGCCGGCCTCGAAATAAGCGCGGTGGATAGCCTTCACGCTTTCCGGCGCCGTGAGATTGAGGATGTCGTTGTTGCCCTTGATGGACACGCCCCACTCGGCAAAACGCGCGCCACGATAGCCATCTTCATCAAGTTTGAGGTCCTGGATCTGCGTCCCCATTGCTCCGTCGAGAATGAGAATCTGATCCTTTGCGCGCTTCTCGAACGCCTGAATCCGGTCGGCACGGCTCATGAGGCGACTACCTCGCGTTCGCGCTCCCCGGCCTTCACGCCGAGCAGCTGACAGGTCGAAAGCGCAAGCTCAGCCCGGTTGAGCGTGTAGAAATGGAATCCGTCCACGCCACCACTGCGCAGCTTGCCGCACAGCTTCGCGGCCACATGGGCCGTGACCAGCTGGCGGGTCCCCGCATCCTCATCCAAACCCTCATAGGCCTCGTGCAGCCAGGTCGGCAGGCTCGCACCGCACAAGCCGGCGATGCGCTTGAGGCCCTTGAAATTGGGTTGAAGCATGATGCCCGGGATGATCGGTATGCTGATGCCCGAGCGGTCCGCGCGGTCCCGGAAGCGGAAGTAAATATCGGGATCGAAGAAAAATTGCGTGATCGCACGCGTCGCCCCAGCATCGATCTTAGCCTTGAGGAGGTCGATATCAAAATCCGGATCGGGGCTTTCCGGATGGGTTTCCGGATAACAGCCAACAGATATTTCGAAATCGCCGATCTCGCGAATCCCGCGAGCCAGTTCCGCCGCATTGGCATAACCACCCGCTGGCGGGACATACGCGCCACCGATGGCATTGGGCGGATCACCGCGCAATGCCACGATATGGCGAATACCGGACGTCCAGTATTGCCCGATCACCCCGTCGACCTCATCTCGCGTCGCATCCACACACGTTAGATGCGCCGCCGGGAGGATGGAGGTTTCCTCGACAATACGCTGGACAGTGCGATGGGTTCGGTCGCGCGTCGAACCGCCCGCTCCATAGGTGACCGAGACAAAATCCGGCTGCAGCGGCTCCAGACGGGAAATTGATTCCCAAAGGGTCGCTTCCATCGCGTCAGTCTTGGGCGGGAAAAATTCAAACGAAACCGCCAAGCCGTCTGCGCCTCCCTCTGTCTGTCCATCCGCACTCATGGGTCACCTTTCGACATTTCGCCCTGCGCCGCAGTCAATCAAGACCGTGTTTCGGCTATTACGGCCCTACGCATGATCACATAAAGATATCTTTATATGAAATGATTGGCTAGGGCCGATTTCGGCTATTCGGCAGCACGCGCGTCGCCATGCAGCAATTTTCCCTGCGAAGCGAACGAGACTTGCATCCGACCGCCACATCTGGTCTACCCAGCCATATAAAGATTTCCTTATATGAGGTTTCGACTGTGAGCCGTTCTTCCTACATCTTCACATCCGAAAGCGTTTCGGAAGGCCATCCGGACAAGGTCTGCGACCGTATTTCCGATACGATTGTTGATCTGTTTCTGGGCAAGGACCCGGAAGCCCGCGTGGCATGTGAGACACTGACCACTACCAATCAAATCGTTCTGGCAGGCGAAGTCCGCTGCGCGGCCGAGATCAATGATGACGAGATCGAGGCTGCCGCTCGCGCAGCCGTTCGCGATATCGGTTACGAGCAGGATGGTTTCCACTGGAAGACCTCAAATTTCCAGAACTTCCTGCACGAGCAGTCTGCCCATATCGCTCAAGGCGTTGATGCCAGCGGCGACAAGGATGAGGGCGCGGGCGATCAAGGCATCATGTTCGGCTATGCCTCCGACGAGACGCCGCAGCTCATGCCGGCCCCGATCACCTATTCTCACCAGATCCTCAAGCGCATGGCCGAGCTTCGCAAATCCGGCGAGCGACCGGAATTCGAG
>NZ_CAJQOO010000094.1 GCF_905480005.1 uncultured Maricaulis sp. | reverse complement strand
ATGGAGCGCGTTGCTGACGAGGCGAAGGCCGGGCAGGGCATGGGGGCCAACTCCTCGATGCTCAAATACTATGGCACCGAGCTCAACAAGCGCCGCCTCGAACTGATGGTGGATTCGGCCGGCCAGGACGGCCTCGAATGGGGCGCGGATGATGATGTCGCGGCCAATTGGCTTCGCACCAAGGGCAATTCGATCGAGGGCGGTACGTCCGAGGTTCAGCTCAACATCATTTCCAAGCGCATTCTCGAATTGCCGTCGGCCTAGACGCCGCACCACAGGGGAGAGACCATCATGGCCATGGTGCTCAATGAAGAAGCCGGCATGCTCAAGGATGCCGCCCGCGGATTTCTCGCGGACAGTGCGCCGATCGCACAGATACGCAAGCTGCGTGACACGGAGTCCGCGGACGGATTTGATCGCAAGACCTGGGCCGCCATGGCCGAGATGGGCTGGACCAGCGTCCTCGTTCCGGAAGACCAGGGCGGGGTGGAAATGGGTCATGTCGCCGCCGGCGTCATTGCCGAGGAGATGGGGCGCACGCTGACCGCCTCGCCCTTCCTGTCGACCGCGATCATGGGCGCCACGGCGCTCACCCGCTTCGGCTCCGTCGGGCAAAAATCGGAATGGCTGCCGCGCATTGCGGCGGGCGAGGCCATCACGGCCGTCGCCGTTGACGAAGGCCGCAAGCACAACCCGTCCAGCGTCACCACAAGGGCGGAACGCTCCGGAAACGGTTTCAGGCTGTCCGGGCGCAAGAGCTTTGTCGCTGAGGGCCATGTCGCAGACATGATGATTGTCTCGGCGCGGACTGCCGGGAGTGACGCGGACGCCGAAGGTGTCTCGCTCTTCCTCGTCCCGATCGATGCGGCCGGGCTGACAGTGGAGCGCATCAAGACGGTCGACAGCCGCAATTACGCGACCATTACCCTCGACGGGGTAGACGTGACCGCAGACGCGGTTCTCGGTGAGGTCGATGGCGGGTCCAAGGCGCTTGAAGCTGTTCTTGATGCCGGCCGCGCCGGCCTGTCTGCGGAGATGTCGGGCTCGGCCCAGCAATGCCTCGAGAGCACGGTTGGCTATATCAAGGAGCGCAAGCAGTTCGGTCAGATCATTGGCACCTTCCAGGCGCTGCAGCATCGGGCAGCGCACCTCTATTCCGAGGTCGAGCTGGGCAAGTCGATTGTGCTCAAGGCGCTCCAGACACTGGATGCCGCGCCTGATCATGCGGCCATGATGGTGTCGGCGGCCAAGGCCAAGCTCGGCCAGGTCGCCCAGCTTGCCGCCCAGGAGGGCGTGCAGATGCACGGCGGAATGGGGATGACGGACGAATTCGATATCGGCTTCTTCATGAAGCGGGTCCGTGTGGCGGAGGCGCTCTACGGCGACGCCAATTACCACGCCGAGAAATTCGCGCGGATGCGGAATTACTGATCAGCGACGCGGATTGGGCGAAGGAGATACGGATGGATTACCAAGGCAAGGTGGTCGCGATCACCGGCGGCGCGCGCGGGATTGGCCTGGCCATGGCGCAGGCTTTCCATGCACAGGGTGCGAAGATCGCCCTGGCGGATCTGGCCGGCGCGGAAGAGGCCGCGGCGAAATTCGGCGGTATCGGCATGAAGGTCGATGTCACGCGGGAAGCGGAGATCGGTGCGTTTCTCGACAAGGCCGAGGCCGAGTTGGGCCCGGTCGATGTCTATGTGTCCAATGCCGGCATATTGCGGACCGATGAGCCGAGCTGGGATGCGGCCGGTGCGGATGACAAGGCCTGGCACGACAGTTTCGAGGTCAATGTGATGGGCGCGGTTCGCGGCGCCCGACAGGTTTGGCCACGCATGAAGCCGCGCGGAGGCGGGGTTTTCGTGATCGTCGCATCGGCGGCGGGATTGCTGGCCCAGATCGGTGCCTCCTCTTATACTGCGTCCAAGCATGCCGCCGTTTCCTTCGCGGAGAGCATGGCCATCGCGCACGGCGATGAAGGCCTCCAGGTCGTGTGTGTATGTCCGCAGGCCGTGCGGACGGACATGCTTGGCGGCAGTGAGGATGGCGGCATTGCCGGGGCTGACGGGGTCGTCGAGCCGCTTGATGTCGCGGCCGAGACGATCGCGGCGATCGCGGAGAAACGCTTCCTGGCGCTGCCACATGAAAACGTCCCGGCTTATGAGCGGGCGCGCGCGAATGAGCGCGATCGCTGGCTCGGCGGGATGCGCAAGTTTCGCCGCATGATGGTCGGCGCTCGCGGCCGCCCGGTTTAGACACGGGTCCGGCCGAACAGAATTCGAAGACCAGTAACAACGATTAGAAGATCAAAGGGGAGAGATATGGATCTCGGTGTTTCAGAGCGAGTCAAACCGCTCATCGAGCAGGTTCGCGCCATGGTGCGCGACGTCGTCATGCCGCTGGAGGCAGAGTATCACGCCGAGATCGGCAAGAGCGGCGACCGATTTGCCTTCACCGACCGCCAGACCGAGATCCTGGAAAGCCTCAAGGCCGAGGCCCGCAAGCGGGGCCTGTGGAATTTCTGGCTCACCGGGTCGGACCGCGGCTATGGCCTGTCGACGGTCGAATATGCCTTCCTCGCCGAGGAGATGGGCTGGTCACATCTGGCTGCCGAGACGTTCAACTGCTCCGCGCCGGATACCGGCAATATGGAAGTCATCGAGCGCTACGGAAATGCCGAGCAGAAGAAGAAATATCTCGAGCCGCTGCTCGCGGGCAAAATGCGCTCGGCCTATCTGATGACCGAGCCGGACGTCGCATCCTCGGACGCCACCAATATCGCCTTTTCCGCTGTCGAGGACGGCGATGAATGGGTGCTCAATGGCGAGAAATACTGGGCATCCGGCGCCGGTGATCCACGCTGCGCCGTCTATGTCCTGATGACCCGGACCGAGGGGGAAGACGCCCCGCGCCATGGTCGTCACTCGCAATTCCTGATCCCGTCCGACCTTCCGGGCATCGAAATCCTGCGCCCGATGACCGTCTTCGGTCATGACGACGCGCCTCACGGCCACATGCATATCCGTTTCACCAATGTGCGTGTGCCCAAGGATTGTCTCATTCTCGGCCGTGGTCGCGGATTCGAGATTTCCCAGGGACGTCTCGGGCCGGGCCGTATCCATCACTGCATGCGGGCGATTGGCCAGGCCGAGCGGGCGCTCGAACTGATGTGCCGCCGCTCCTTGTCGCGGACCGCTTTCGGCAAGCCGCTGGCCAAGCTGGGCGCCAATTATGACATCATTGCCGAGCGTCGCATGGCGATCGAGCAGGCCCGGCTTCTTTGTCTCAAGGCGGCCTGGATGATGGATCAGGGCGATCCGCGCGCCGCTGCGCCGTGGATCTCGCAGATCAAGGTTGTCGCGCCGCGCGTGGCGCTGGAAACGGTGGATGAGGCCATGCAGATGCATGGCGGAACCGGCGTCTCCCAGGACACGCCGCTGGCGGCCATGTGGACCGGCCTTCGCACCCTGCGCTTCGCCGATGGTCCCGATGCCGTGCACCGCATGGTCATCGGTCGCAAGGAACTCAAGCCATACGCCAATGAGGTCTGAGCATGGCCGAGCGTAAACCAGCCCCGCCGCGGGCCGTTCTCGAGCAGATCGCCCGCCAGGTAACCGAGGCGGAAGAGGTGCTCAATGTCGCCGAGACGGACGTGTTGGGCGTGCGTCAGAAAGCCTATGTCAACGCGCCGGCCGATCTGCGCTTTCTATTGCTCAAGGCGATGGAGCATGGCGACAAGACGGCGGTCGTCTTCGAGGACCAGCGCTGGTCCTTCGCCGATCTGGCCGCGCGATCGGTTGCGGTCGCCAATGCGCTGATCGACCACCACCGGGTCAAGCCGGGCACGCGTGTGGCGCTGGCGATGCGCAATTGCCCGGAATGGATGGCGTGCTTCCTCGGCGTTATCGCCGCGGGCGGTGTCATCGTGCCGCTCAATGGCTGGTGGACGAGCGAGGAAATGGCGTTCGGCCTGGAGGATTGCGGCGCCAAGATCGTGATCGCCGGGGCGCGCCAGATCGAGCGTATTCGCCCGCATGCCGGTCGCCTTGGCCTGACGCTCATTTCCGGGCGCGACGAGATCGACGGGGTCGCGGACACATTTGATCGCATGGTCGCCGCCGGCGCCGGCAAGGCGCCGCCGGAACTGGTCATCGAGACCGACAGTGATTTCGCGATCTTCT
This sequence comes from uncultured Maricaulis sp., assembly GCF_905480005.1. Lineage (GTDB taxonomy): Bacteria > Pseudomonadota > Alphaproteobacteria > Caulobacterales > Maricaulaceae > Maricaulis. Next base: position 24,075 of record NZ_CAJQOO010000094.1, on the reverse strand, counting down.
ACACATCGGGCTCGACCGGGAAGCCGAAGGGCGCTGTCCTGACCCATCGGGGGGCGGTGACGACAATCCTGTCCTTTGCCCTTCTGGGGGCAGCGCTCAAGCTTGCCAATGGCAATGATGAATTCGTTGATGGCGATCCGGGTGTTCTGGTCTGTCTTCCGCTCTTTCATTGTACCGGTTCGCACGCCGTCTTCATGCTGTCGGTCTTCGCCGGCCGCAAGATGGCGCTGATGCGCAAATGGGATGCCGGCGATGCGGTCGATCTCATCCAGGCGGAGAAGCTGACCGACATGGTGGGCGTGCCAACCATGTCGCATGAGCTGACCCTGGAGGCCGAGCGCCGGGGCGAGGTTCTGGAGACGCTTCAATCCATGGGAACGGGAGGCGCCAAGCGTCCCGAGGCGCATGTCGAGAAGATCAATGACGTATTCCCCCAGGCCTGGTCCTCCTCGGGTTATGGCCTGACCGAGACCAATGCGCTGGGTACGTATAACGGGCTGGCTGAATACCAGGCCAAGCCAGGCTCCTGCGGCGCGCCGCTGCCGGCCGTCACCTTCATCAAGACGGTCGATGAAAACGGCGCGGAAACCCCGACCGGCGAGCCGGGCGAGGTGTGGATCCAGTCGCCCGGCGTTTTCCGGGGCTATCTCAACCAGCCCGAGGCTACTGCGGACGTGCTGACCGAGGATCGCTGGTTCAAGACCGGGGATGTCGGCATCATTGACGAGGACGGCTTTCTGTTCATCGTCGACCGGATCAAGGACATGCTCCTGCGCGGTGGCGAGAATATCAGCTGTCTGGAAGTGGAGGGCGCTCTGGCTCACCATCCGGATATTCTCGAAGCTGCGGTGATCGGTATTCCCGATGAACGCCTGGGCGAACGCGTCGGTGCGGCGATCTTGCTGCGCGACGGGGCGAGCCTGTCCGATGAAGACCTCAAGGCCTTCCTCAAACCGCACCTGGCCCCGTTCAAGATCCCCGAGCATGTCTGGCGGATGGACCAGGCCTTGCCGCGTGGTGGAACCAGCAAGATCGACAAGCCGGGGCTTCGCAAAATGCTTTTGAAAGACGGGGAGACGGCCTGATGCCGATACTCAACAAGGACGAGATCGCGGCTGCGGTCGGAACCGTGATCGGCGTGTCCGACTGGACCGAGATCAGCCAGGACCAGATCAATACCTTTGCCGATGTCACGGATGATCATCAATTCATCCATATCGATCCCGAGCGTGCGGCCAGCGAAACGCCTTTCGGCGGCACGATCGCGCACGGGTTTCTGACCCTGTCCATGCTGTCCTCGATGGCGGCGGGCACAACGATCGTCATCGACGGCATCGTCATGGGGATCAATTACGGCTTCGAGAAAGTCCGCTTCCTGACACCCGTACGGGCCGGAAAGCGTGTTCGTGGTCGCTTCACCCTGGCCGATGCGGTGGAACGCAATCCGGGCCAGTGGATGCTCAAATATGAGGTGATGGTTGAGATCGAGGGCGAGGACAAGCCGGCGCTGATGGCGCAATGGCTCACCCTCCAGATCCTCGGCTGACCGGACCGCAAATCAAGCAAGGAATTGAGACGTTATGAGTGAACTTCGTTTCGACGACCGCGTCGCTATTGTCACCGGGTCCGGTCAGGGCCTGGGTCGGACCCACGCGCTGGCGCTGGCATCGCGGGGCGCCAGGCTGGTCATCAATGATCTGGGTGGCTCGCTGGACGGCACCGGGTCGGGTTCGGCCGCAGAAGATGTCGCCGCTGAAATCCGGGACGCGGGCGGTGACGCGATCTCCCATCGGGCCAATGTCACCAAGACCGATGAAGTCGCCGACATGGTCAAGCAGGCCATGGACAAATGGGGCCGGGTCGACATCCTGGTCAATAATGCCGGCATTTTGCGCGACAAATCCTTCGCCAAGATGGAGCTGGATGACTTCCGCGCTGTGGTCGATGTCCACCTGAACGGGTCGGCGGTTTGCACCAAGGCTGTCTGGGACATCATGCGCGAGCAGGAATATGGCCGCATCGCCATGACCACCTCATCCTCGGGCATGTACGGCAATTTCGGGCAGTCCAATTACGGCGCCGCCAAGTTCGGCCTGGTCGGGCTGATGAACACGCTCCATCTGGAAGGCGCGAAGTATAATATCCGTGTGAACGCCCTGTCGCCGACCGCGGCGACGCGCATGACGGAAGGCCTTCTTCCGCCTGCTGCGCTGGATCTGATGACCCCGGAATCCGTGTCCACGGGCCTTGTCTATCTGGTCAGTGAAGACGGGCCGAGCCGGACAATCCTGTGTGCCGGAGCGGGCGGGTATGCCGTCACCAAAATTCACGAGACGGACGGCATCTATCTGCCACCGGAACAGCAGACGCCGGAAAATGTCGCGGCACGTTTTGCGGAAATCGCCGATGAGGCGGGCCAGAAAGAATTGAAGGCCGGTGGTGAGCAGACGATCAAATTCCTCACCAAGGCAGCGGCCCATGCGGGCGTGAAACTGGGCTGACCCCCACAACAGGAGACGCCAAAATCATGAAAGCGCTTATCTGCAAGGAATTCGGTCCCGAGGACCAGCTCGTCGTCGAGACCATTGAGGCCCCGGCCATCCAGCCGGGTCATGTCCGCATTGATGTGAAGGCTGGGGGGCTGAATTTCCCTGACCTGCTCTGCGTGCGCGGGCAATACCAGTTCAAGCCGCCCCTTCCTTTCGTGCCGGGCACGGAAGGCGCGGGCGTGATCGCCGAGCTGGGCGAGGGCGTCGACACGCTCGCGGTCGGCGACAGGGTTCTGTTCAACACGCCGGTTGGGGCCTTTGCCGAACAGGCTGTGGTTCCGGCTGCGGCGGTGACGCCAATCCCGGAGTCGATGCCCTATGACGCGGCGGCCGGTCTGACGATTGTCTATGGCACCTCCTATCATGCCCTCAAGCAGCGAGCCTTGCTCAAGCCGGGTGAGAGCCTGCTTGTGCTGGGTGCCGCCGGCGGTGTCGGTCTGGCCACGGTCGAGCTTGGCAAGGCCATGGGCGCCCGTGTCATCGCGGCGGCCTCGAGTGATGAGAAGCTGGCAGTCTGCAAGGAACATGGCGCCGATGAACTGATCAATTACTCGACCGAGGACCTCAAGGCCCGGATCAAGGAATTGACCGGCGGCAAGGGCGTCGACGTGATCTATGATCCGGTCGGTGGCGACTACGCCGAAACCGCCTTCCGCGGCATCGCGCCGGGTGGGCGTCACCTGGTGATCGGCTTTGCTGCCGGCGATATCCCCAAACTCCCGCTCAACCTGCCGCTTTTGAAAATGGCCAGCGTTGTCGGTGTGTTCTGGGGTGCCTGGGCCGGGTCCGTGCCGGGCGGCCACAAGCAGAATATGGACGAGCTCTTCGAGATGTTTGAAGCCGGCAAGATCAAGCCGCATGTCGCCGGGACCTACAAGCTCGAAGATTTCCTTGACGGCTTTGACGCCCTCTCCGGTCGCAAGGCGATCGGCAAGGTCATCCTTGTGCCCTGACTGGCTTCAAGGCGTGAACCGGGATGCAAGAAGGGCGCGACCAGCAGGCCGCGCCCTTTTCATTTTGGTCCGCGCTTTGCGGGATCAGGCAAAGATTTCGCCCGAAACATCATCCTTGGGGTCATCCCCGTACTGGTTTTCGCCCGGCGTGCCGGGCAACAGCATCAAGACAAAAAGGATCAGGCCACCGATATAGGGGATCAGGCCCAGCAGGTAGAGCCAGCCTGTCTTGTCACTGTCGTGCAGGCGCCGCACCGTGACGGTGATGTTCGGGAGCAATGTTCCGATTGACCAGACCGCGATCAGGATCAGCGAAATCGTGGCCCCGATTTCGCTCGTCTCCGGCGAGATGGCGACCATCGGAATAATCATCACAAACATGAGCAGGATCTGGGCGAGCCACCACCACCAATACTCGGCGCGGCGAGCGCGTCCGTTGAAGTTCGCATAGTTGCCGAAAATGCTTCTGACAGCATCAATCATGTTCATCGAGGGACTCCGTTACGCGGATATTGGGTGTTTCTGGTCGTCCGGCGTGGCCGGATCAGGCGAAGATTTCGGCCGGCTGGACCAATTGCAATTCCTTCAGCTGGCTTGCCAGGCGCAGGAGGAAGAAGGCGGACAAGCCTATAATGACGGCCAGGGCGCTGCCGTAGAGCTGATAGCTGACATAGGCGTCCACCGAGCCGGGGGTCAGCATGAAGTCGATCTGGCTCGCCGGGAAAAGGCGATCCCCAATACCGACCAGCGAGCCTGCGACCCAGAACCCCCACCACAGAGGAATGAGCGGGGTCGTCGGGCCTTCTCCGCCGGGATGGAGCGCGTGCCAGGCCTCCACCATGCCATTTACCGGCTTGTAGAGGCTGGCGAACGGCACAATGTGCCAGAGCCAATAGCCGTGCGGGCTCATCTTGACCTGGTCAGGATAGCGCAGGCGCGCATTGTAAATCGATCGCGCCATGAAACAGGCATAGGCGATCGCGCAGGCGAAATAGCTGGCGAGGAAGGCGATGCTGGTGCCGACCTGGCCATAATCGACGATATAGGCCTGGGTGAGGAGAAAGGCGTCCGGTGCGTCGGTTGCAAACAACGCCGGAACCACGACCGCAGCATGAAGATTGGACACGATCATTGCTCCGCTCGTGACCAGGAATACGACGAACAGGATGCGGAACCATGTCCAGCGGGCGGTGATCGGTCTGGCGACCTTGGTGTCAGCCGCAACCGTCCCGGAAGCCGTTTCCGGCTTTCCAGCAAACTCATCAACCACAACGATTCCCCCACCCCGCAACTGAAGGTAGATTATACAAACCGCGCCGCGCACAACCAGTCGAAAGGCGAGGGACGGGCATTCCTTTCCACAGGTTCGAAGCTTGACCGCGCGAGCCGTCGGCTCATCATCTAGCCACGCTAGTACCCAATCCCGGGGGAGGGACATATGAAACTCGTTACCGCAGCCGCCCTGTCGGCATTGATTGCCGCACCAGCCCTGACCCAGGAGCATGCGCCGCCGGCTGAAGTCCTTGCCGTACATGACCATGTCGCCGCGGTGTCGGCCGACCGCATCGAGGCGGACATTCGGACCCTGGCCGAATTCGGCACGCGTCACACCCTGTCCGAGACGGAGAGTGACACGCGTGGAATCGGCGCGGCACGGCGCTGGATCTTTGACGAGTTCGAGCGCATTTCGGCGGCGTGTGGCGGCTGTCTGGAGGTGATGTACATCTCGGACACGATTTCCGGGACGCGGCGTATTCCCGATCCGACCGAGGTCGTTTCCGTGATCGCCATCCAGCGAGGGCGTATCGATCCCGATCGCTATGTGGTGGTGTCCGGTGATATCGACAGCCGGGTCACCGATCCGCTCGACGGCACATCGGACAGCCCGGGTGCCAATGACAATGCGTCCGGCATGGCCGGTGCCATCGAGGCCGCGCGCGTGCTCAGCCAGCACGAATTTGACGGGTCCATCATCTATGCCGGCCTGGCCGGCGAGGAGCAGGGCCTGTTCGGCGGCCAGATCGTGGCCGCCCACGCCATCGAGAATGGTTGGCGTATCAAGGGCGTGCTCAATAACGACATGATCGGCAATATTGCCGGCATCAATGGCGTCATCAACAACACCACGGCGCGCGTATTTTCCGAAGGCACGCGGGACGTTGAGACGCCGGAAGAAGCCACGGCCCGGCGGTTCCGGGGCGGGGAAGTCGACAGTGCCTCGCGCAATCTGGCCCGTTTCGTTGACCGCACGGCTGACCAATACATCCCCAATCTCGATGTGATGATGGTCTATCGGCTCGACCGTTTCGCCCGTGGCGGTCATCACCGACCCTTCAATGCCGTCGGTTACCCCGCTGTCCGGATCATGGAGACCAATGAGCATTATGATCGCCAGCATCAGGACCTGCGTACCGAAGACGGTCGGCCCTATGGCGATACGATTGACGGCGTTGATTTCGATCATGCTGCGCGTCTGACCGCGCTCAATGTGGCGGTGCTGGCCCAGATGGCCGGGGCTCCGCCTTTCCCCGCCAATGTCACGATTGAGGGCGCGGTTCAGCCATCGACAACGCTCAGCTGGACCATGGCCGAGGGCGATGGCGCGGAAAACCTGTCCGGTTATCGCATCTACTGGCGCCTGACCGACCAGCCGCAATGGCAGTGGAGCCGCTTTGTCGGTCGCACTGACAGCTACACGCTGGAGAATGTCGTGATCGACAATTATTTCTTCGGCGTCTCGGCGGTTGCACTGGATGGCTCGGAAACGCCGGTCGTCTTCCCGGGAGCTGCGGGCTCATTCGGCAATTAGATTGGGCCATTCGTCCCAGCAGCGGCGCGCACCGGTGGTCTGCGTCGCTGCGCGGGGCCACACTCCGCCGCATCTGAACCAACAGGATGCGGATCATGATCAGGACATGGCTGGCCAGCGCGACGCTCGCTTTCGCCCCGGGTGGCGCCGGGGCTTGGAATGATGATCCGGGGCCGCAGGCCGGGCAGATGACGCCGTCACTGACCGACCGCCTTGCCCCGGAGTTGGGCCGGTTTGCGGTCACCAATTGGGTTGTGAGCGGTCCCGGCGAGATGGCCGAGCTTCATTTTACCGTCGACACCCGGCCGGCCCTGGGCGGGCAAGGGGTGCGCACAGTCTGGCGCGTCGCGGAGGATGGCGCCTTCTTCGGCGAACTGACCCGTATCCTCGACCCGGAAACCGACGAAGTCGTGCAGCACTGGTTCGCGACTGCCCGCGGCGAATGGGCGGTCACGCGTCAGGCCGTGAGCTTCTCGGCAGACGGGCATGGATCAGAATTTACCGGTGAGGATGGCTATGGCGCGTTCGACGCGCGTACGCGGACCACACACAATGCCGATGGGAGTTATGGCTGGACGATCGAGCGGCGCTATCCGGGCACGGCGTGGTTCCTGGTCGATCGCGGCGAAGCCGTGCCCGTGGCGGATTGACGGACGGGGCAGGGCCCGCCCGTCTGCTCCTGCCTGCCTAGTCGCGCGTCACAATGGTGTAGGTCACCGTTTCACCGGTGGCGGCATTGACGCCGGACCAGCTGGCGCCAACTGCCTCGGCCTCACCGAGCGGCGCGCACCCGCCTTCGCCCGTGCTGCGTTCGAAGCAGAGTTCATTGTCATTAACCCACCAGGTACCGGAAATCCCGATATTGGTGGTGTAGGTCCCGTCAGCATCGAAATAGGTGATGTAGCTGCCCTGGGTCGTGGAGACTTCCAGCGCATTGGCGACAAGCGTGTCGACCGGCGACGCTTGCAGCGCGGTGGCGAGAAGAAGTGAACTGATCAGCATGATATATTCCCCTGGTCGGTGCGGTTGATTGATTGCGGCAGAATCGCCGTTTCCAGCACTCGGAATGACCATAGGCGGCGAATTCGCCTGCCTCAATACATGCGTTCAAGAATTTCGCGTGACAGGGGATGCCGGCTGTGTCGCCAGGCCTACGGGCGGGCGCGCCGACGGGCGCTCCAGCGCGTTGCTGCGCGCACAGGGGCGGAGACCGTCGGCGATTGGGTCGCCGGCAGATCCGGAAACGGGGGTCAGGCGTATGCTGACCGGGTCTGCCTCGGGAGGCTAGCCGGCTTCGCGAATGGAACGACCGCGCGGGTCACGCCCGGCGATGTCACGATGGGTGACTTCCTCGCCGCTCTGGTTGGCCACACTCATCGGTGCGAGCTGTTCGCCGGTCCGGGCATCATAGACTTCCAGCGGAAGCCCGTCATCGCCATAAACCCATTTGTCTCCCCATTGCTGCATCGCCATGAGGATGGGGAAAAGCGCCTCGCCGCGCTCGGTCAGGACATATTCCTGACGCTGTCCACGGACACCGACTTCCTCGCGTGCCATGATGCCGTTCTCGACCAGCTTGTTGAGTCGGTCAGTCAGGATGTTTTTGGCAATGCCGGTGCTCTCGTGAAAATCACTGAACCGGCGCGCGCCCTTCATGGCATCCCGCACGATCAGGAGCGTCCACCAATCGCCCACCTGATTCAAAGTCTGCGCGATCGCGCACGACATTTCATCAAAACGTTTCCGACCCATTCCCGGTCCCCCAAAAACCTGGCCGCTGCCCGTGCGGCGTGCTCATACAAAAAATCCAAACCAATCGCGCCAACCAGCCCCCACGGCCAGATGTTGTGCGATCAAGCCTTACGCGCAAGTGTGTGAAACGGTGTCCACGGCGCACGTAAATGTCCAATCACAGGATACAGGCTGAGATGAATTTGGCGACCCCTCATGTTGACATGACAACTGGTTAGCCGGCCTACGAGGCGGTATTTCGACTTTTGGTTAATCTGACAAGTTATTGACAGGGCAGGAATTTATGGACGTCGCCGCGATAGACCAATTGCAGGTAATAGTTGATGACCAGTCGCGGCTGGGCATCGCTTTCATTCTCTTTGTGATGATGTTCTCCGTCGCCTTGTCGCTGAGGCTGACGGATTTCGTCCTTGTACGCCGTCAGCCTTTGCGGGTGCTTGGTGGTGTCGCGGCCCAATTGATCGGTTTGCCGCTTCTCACCCTGGGCCTGATCCTGCTGATCTCCCCGCCGGCCAGCATTGCCCTCGGCATGCTGGTCGTCGCCAGTTGCCCGGGCGGCAATATTTCCAATGTGCTGACTCGCGCGGCCGGTGGGAACACGGCCTATTCGGTGACATTGACAGCGATATCGAGCGTCTCCGCCGCGGTGATGACCCCGGTCTCGATCCTGATCTGGTCGAGCTTGTACCCGCCGGTTGATGCGCTTGTTGAGGCCTTGCACGTTGATCCCCTGCCATTCTTCGCCCAGACCGCAGTCCTTCTGGCCGTGCCGCTGGCGCTCGGCATGGCGCTCAATGCCTGGAAGCCAGCCATGGCAGAGCGCATGAGTCGCGTTCTCGGCCCGGTGGGCCTGGCCTGCATCGCGCTTCTGGTCCTGGTCGGGATCGTCCAGAACTGGCCGGTCTTCCTGGCAGCCGGTGCGGTCGTCATCCCGATTGTCATTCTTCACAACAGCGCGGCTTTCGCACTCGGCTGGCTGAGCGGCCGCGCCATGGGGATGGAGGGCGCCCGGCGACGGTCCCTGACCTTCGAGGTCGGTATCCAGAATGCCGGCCTTGGCCTGGTCATCCTGCTCAGCCAGTTCGACGGGGTCGGCGGCGCGGCTGCCATTATCGGGACCTGGAGCATCTGGCACCTGATCGGTGGCTCACTGCTCGCGGGCTTGTTCCGCTGGTCCGATTCGCGGAAACTCCGGGCAAACGCCAAAGAGCGTGAAACCTGACGGGAGGCATCGATGTACGATCTCAAGATTACGGGCGGCGAAATCCATGACGGAACGGGCGGGGAGGCGGTGCACGCCGACATCGCCATCACGGACGGACGGATCGCCGCAATTGGCGCAGATCTCGGCCCGGCCGAGCGCACGCTGGAGGCCGGCGGAAAGCTGGTCACGCCGGGTTTCATCGACATTCACACCCATTATGACGGTCAGGCCAGCTGGGACGGTCAGCTTCGGCCTTCGATCGATCATGGCGTCACCACCGCCGTGATGGGCAATTGCGGGGTCGGCTTTGCGCCGGTGCGCGAGGCCGATCACGACAAGCTGATCAAGTTGATGGAAGGCGTCGAGGACATTCCCGGTACGGCCCTGCATGAGGGGCTGACCTGGGACTGGGAGAGCTTCCCGGATTATCTCGATGCGCTGGCGAAGATCCCGCGGACCATCGATATCGCGGCCATGGTCCCGCATGACCCGCTGCGCGTTTATGTGATGGGTGATCGGGCCGTTCATTCCGAGCCGGCCAATGATGCCGATATCGCCGAGATGCGCCGCCTGACCCGCGAGGCGCTCGAGGCCGGAGCGGTCGGTTTCGCGACCGGGCGTTCGGACGTCCACAAGACCGCCGATGGAGAATGGACCCCGTCGTCGGAGTCCACGCGTGAGGAATTGACCGGAATCGCCCAGGCCTTCAACGGTCTTGATTTCGGGGTCGTGCAGGCGGTTTCAGACTTCAATCTGGAGCGCGGTGAGCAGGATTTCGACGATGAGTGGAGCATCATTGCCGACTACGCAAAGGCCTCGGGCCGGCCCTTCTCCTTCTCGCTCATGCAGCGCGACTTCGCGCCGGACCAATGGCTCAAGCTGATTGCCCGGACCGAAAAGCTGAAGGATGAGGGTGTTGATGCCCGCATGCAGGTCGCCCCGCGCGCGATTGGTGTTTTCCTTGGCTTCAATTGCACCTTCCACCCCTTCATGGGCTATCCCAGCTACAAGACCATCGCGGACCTGCCACTGGCCGATCGCGTCGCGCGGATGAAGGCGCCGGAATTCAAGGCGCAGATCTTGTCAGAGACGACCGACAAGCTGTCGGGACCCGGCTCGTCAGTTCCGCCGCTGGCCGACATGCTGATGGAGCATATCGAGTTCGTGGCCGAGAAATTCTTCCAGCTCGGCAATCCGCCGGATTACGAGCAATCAGGCGAGAACTCCCTTGCTGCGCGGGCCCGGGAAAAAGGCGTCTCCCTGATGGAGATGATCTATGACACCTTGCTCGAGCGCGACGGCCATGAGCTGATCTACCTGCCGCTCTATAACTATACCGAGCTCAATTACGACAATGTGCTCAAGATGATGGAGCACCCCCAGGCGCTTTATGGCCTGTCCGATGGCGGCGCCCATGTCGGCACGGTCTGCGATGCCTCCATGCCGACCTATCTGCTCACCCACTGGACCCGCGACCGCAAGCGCGGCCGCAAGCTGGACCTGCCGCGCGTGGTCCGCATGCTGACCGGCGCCCAGGCCGACTATATGGGCATGAATGATCGTGGCTATTTGCGTGAGGGGCTGAAGGCCGACCTCAACATCATCGATCTCGACCGCCTGCAGATGGAACCGCCCCATATGGAGCGCGACCTGCCCGCCGGCGGTCAGCGCTTGCTGCAGGGTGCCACCGGCTACACCGCGACCATTGTCGCCGGCGAGGTGGTGATGGAAGAGGGCAAGCTCACCGGCGCCATGCCGGGCACGGTTTACCGCGCGGGCCAGCAGGCGCTGGCGGCGGAGTAGGGGATACTGCTTCGCTTCGCCGGAAAGGGGGGGCTTGCACTCCTATCGCTTTGCGTAGCTCGGGTCGGTTGCTTTGCCTTGCTGGCGCTGACGGATTGATGATGCGCTCGTCTTTGCTGACTTCTTCGAGATTGGTGCAAAGGGCGCGTCGCCCGATGCGTAAATGGGGGTCTACACGATACCGGGGCGCTTGGTTATTGACCCAAGCCTGATCAGTTCGCGCCAGACCCGTCCATTGTGTGCGTGCTCGCAGCCTGCCTATTCGGACGGATCGGCAGCGGTGCGGTGAGGTCAACGCGCCGCACAGGCTTGATGCGGTCACCTGACAACCCGCCTTCGACAATCTCGGTGCTCAAGAGGGCGAAGATGCGCCCTTGGGTGAAGATGGGGCGCGAATTGCCATACCAGTCGATGCAGGACACCTCGCATTCATAGTCGGGGTGTTCAGCGGCGTCGTCAGAGAGCGGTTCAAGCGTGCCGAGCGCCGTGAAGCCCGTTTCGTCATCAAGGCTCAGAAAGCTCAACTCGGAGGCGGTGCTGCGCCACCAGTAGCGAAAGGCCGGACCCGGTTCGAGTTCGGTCGGTAGGCCGAGAAGTGCGGTGCCATCGGCACGGCGTGTGAAGTTGAAGGCGTGGGATCTACCCTCCGTCTCCAGCCGCCCCGGCAGGAGGGTTGTTGCCGCCCGTTGCAAGCCGTCTGTGGTTGTCAAATGGGAGACCCGCAGGCCTTCGCGATGGACATAGCCGGTTGCGATCAGGCCTGTGTCGATTGTTTCCAGTCTCAATAGCGAATGCGTAAGTGTCAGGCTCGACGTGTTGGTTGGGTCGTCGAGCGGGACCATCATCAAATGAGCTGGTTTTCGCGCGGTTTCGTCCCACCAGGGTGCGTCGCCATTCTCAACGACTGACCAGCCATAAACGAGGTGAGTACCGGTAAAGCGGTTCTCCAGGCCGGTGCCGGATTCCGCACCGGGAAGCGCTGTGTATCGGTCCGAAGCGGCTTCACGGAACCGCGTCGAGAAGGCCCTGTCCGGGATTGATATCAGCGAAACCTGGGTAATCGCACGATCAAATTCGCGGTCGCCAAGGGAGTCATAGGCACAATGCGCATCCTCCAAAGCGACCAGATTGCGGAGTTGACCGCCATATTCGGCGAAGCTGAACTGGTCGAAAGGAAAGCCGCGTGTGCCGACGACTGCCAAGTCTCCGGTTTCGAGCGACATACGATAAATGCCGCCTGGCGGCACCATCTCGGGTGTCAATGTTTCCCGCATTGTACATGAGCGGCCCCGAACCGGGAGGTCGTCAGCGTAGTGGCCCTCCCAGCTTCCTCCCGTCCAGAGATAGGCATGCTCGCCGCTTACATAGAGTTCCGAGGTCGGGCCGGCGATGAAGGCCTGCGTTTGGCAATCAAGGTCGGCCTGGTCACCGCGACCGAGCTCACACACTGATATCGTGTGAATAGTCGGCTCAATGATCGGCAGAACGGGGCGATAGATTTCCCTCGCATCAAAGAGTGGACGGCGATTGTCTGGCTGCCCGTCTTCGGACGTCCAGCGACGCAGGACGGGCCAGCCGGCAGGGTCGATACTGTCCATGTCGCTGACCTGGTAGGGCATATGAATCACGAGCCGCCCGTCGATTATGCGCGTGGCGTAATTGTCGACATCGTAATAATCGCTCGATGAAATCAGGAAGCTGCCGAGACGCGAGAAATATCCGGTCGCATCCATTTCCAGCACGGTTACCTCGCTGGCTTGATCCTCGTAGGAATAGCCTGTCACGATGATGCGATTGTCGGTAACGAGCATCTCGTCGATCCAGACCCGGCGCTCCGGGTCGACATAGACGTCGAGACGATCCGTGAATGCCAGGCCGGGGGCACCATCTGGCTGCAGATTGACGGAAAACAGGCGCCCGTCCTGCAGTACGACGAGGAAATCGCCGATCTGCTTGACGATATCGCCCTCGTCGACCCCGACCGTCTGATTATTTGTGATGACCGGATTGGGCGTTGCGATGCGGGAACCGGTAACGACGATTGTGTCGCATGCGTCACCCTCATCGTCATCACAGGCCCAACTTGGGAGGCTCGGCTTCGATTTCGACATGAGATCGTCGGCCCAGTAGAGGCCCCATTCCTCTGCCAGTTCGCCGACCCGGTGGAGGTAGCGCCGGAAATCGTGCTCGCCTGCGAATTGCGTTAGCTCGACCGTTGCCAGTGACTGCAGGCGCGGATCCTCATATGGCAGTGTCTCTCCGCCGGGTTGGGCAATGGCTTGGCTCGCCAGGCCAGCGAGACCCGCCAGGGCTGCGATGGATTTCAAGCTGAGTGACATGCTCTTCCCCCGGACGAACGCCAAACGACGCCCGAAAGCGCGGGCACCATCCCAAAGGATGAGCGACCAGTCGCTAACGGACAAGGCAAAATCGAGGGTTGCAACCGCGAAAGAAGCGAGCCCGAATGCCGGGCCCATGCGCTTCTATCGCGTCGTGTATCAGCGCGATCTCTAGCGCTTGCGTGCCTTGCGTGCGGCGTAGCGTTGGTCGCGTTCGGCTTTCTTGGCGGCGGCTTCTGCGACGAGCGCGTCGGCGGCGGCTTTTTCGGCGACGAGGGCGGCGGCTTCGGCTTCAGCCTGTTCGGCGAGCTTGCGGGCCTCGGTTTCAGCCTTCACGCGCTCACGTTCAATGCGGCGCTCTTCGCGAGCCTTTGCGGCTGCCACGCGCTCTGCGCGCTTGGCAGCGTGCTGCGGATCGTCGAGGGCCGGCTTGGCCTTGAATTTTTCCAGAAGCTTTTTCTTGGCTTCAGCTGCGTTCTTATTTCGGTCGGCGAAGCTCGGATTTGCGTAGTTTTTCAAACTATTGTCTTCCTTGAGACTGTGAAGCGCCAGCCCGGCCGGCTGCCTGCAATGACGCTCGGGGCCCTTACTGCCTGCGCGAACCCGCGCGCACAACCCCGTACGGTCTCATATTCGATGGGCGCGCAATCCTTCGTTTCAGGACCGGAGCCGGTGAACGCCCGTTCGCGGGAGGATATATCGGCGGTCCGAGCGGTCTTGCGGGGCTTGCCGGATCGGCGTGACGGCGGGTGCCATAGTGCTAGCGGACATAACTCGCGCCATTGATATCAATGCAGCTGCCGGTGGCGCTGCGGCAGGCACCGGAGGCGAGGAAGGCGCACATGGCCGCGATCTCGTCTGGCTGGGCGAGGTCGCCGATCGGAATTTCTGCCTTCGCCCGAGCGCGATCGTCTTCATGCTGCGGCCCCATGCGGGTATCGATCCAGCCGGGCGCCAGGGCATAGGCATAGACGCCGTCACCGCCCCATTGCCGGGCGATGGTCTTGGTCAGCGAGAGCAAGGCGCCCTTGGACGCGCCATAGGCCATGTGTTCGCGATCTTCCCCGCGATAACCGGCGCGGCTGGCAATATTGACGATCGAACCGCCGCCGGACGCCACCATTTCCGGGATCGCAGCCCGGCAGATATCGGCCACCGCCATCAGATTGACCTGCAGCGTGGTCGCCCAATTGCGCTCCCAGTCGGCATCCGACGAGTCCAGCGGGCTGGCCCAGTGGATGCCGGCATTGTTGATGATGATGTCGAGACGACCGGACGCCATGTGCAGGGCGGCGTCATAGAGATCACGACCGGCCCCGGGTTGGGACAAGTCGGCCTGGATGGCACCGAGCGCCGCCGGACCGATGGCCTGAACGGCCTGGTCTGCATCCGCCATGTTCTGATTGCCGTGCAACACGACTTCAGCACCCTGGGCGGCAAACATGTGCGCGGCGGCGAGGCCGACGCCATGGCTGGAGCCGGTGATCAGGGCACGCTTGCCCGCGAGTTGTCCGGTCATGAAACCCCTATTTCATCTGCTTCTTGGCGACGCTCTCGAACATCTTGCCATAGGGCGGAGCAAGCAGCCGCGACGGGTGCCATTTGCCGGTCCGGAAGACGGAGCGTTCATGGCTGAAGGTCATGAAGCCAGCCTCGCCATGATAGGCGCCCTGTCCGGATGCGCCGATCCCGCCAAAGGGCAGGTCGGGGACCGAAAGATGGAGCAGGTTGATATTCACGCCGACACCGCCAGACAGCGTGTTGTCGAGCACACGGTCAGCCTGGGTCTTGTCGGTCGAATAGACATAGAGCGCCAGCGGGTGGTCGTGATCCGCGACATATTCGGTCGCCGCGTCCAGTTCCGTATAGCCATTGATCGGCAAGATGGGTCCGAAGATTTCCTCGGTCATCAGGCGACAATCAGCCGGTGGGTTGAGGACCACGGTCGGCGGGATCTTGCGTGCGGCCTTGGCCGCGTCCGCATCATGCTCCGGCTGGAGGATTTCTGCGCCGCCGGCCCGGGCCTCCTCGATCATGTCATTGAGGCGCGCATAGTGCCGGTCCGAGACGATGGCCGTGTAGGCGTCGTCGGTGGCCGCATCCTTGAACTGGTGGGCTGCGACCTTGATGATCGCTTCGCCGAGCGCGCTTTCCGTCCCTTTCGGTGTCAGTACATAATCCGGTGCGACACAGGTCTGGCCGGCATTGAAAAGCTTGCCCCAGCCGATCGACTTGGCCGCTGAATCCGTCGGATAGCCCGGCGTCACGATGGCCGGCGACTTGCCGCCCAGTTCCAGCGTGACCGGCACCAGGTTTTCCGCCGCTGCCATCGCAACCAGCCGGCCAACCTGGGTCGAGCCGGTGTAGAAGAGATGGTCGAACTTCAATTTGGTGAAAGCCTCACCAACCGCGGGCCCGCCGGTAATGACAGTGACGTGGTCTTCCTCGAAGGCTTCGGCGAGCAAGGTCTTCATCAACTCGGCCATCGCCGGCGTGTATTCCGACGGCTTGATCATCGCCCGGCAGCCGGCGGCGAGGGCGGCAACCAGAGGCGCCATCGCAAGTTGGAAAGGGTAGTTCCACGGCGAGACAATGCCGACCACGCCCTTGGGCTCACGCCGGATCATGGCCGAGCCCGGCATCAGCGTCATCGGCACGCCGACCTTGCGCGGCTTGGACCATTTGCCGAGATGCTTCTTGGCATGCCCCGCGTCCTGGATGACGAAGGCGATCTCGGCGATCACGCTTTCCTGCTTGGCCCGATTGCCGAAATCACGGCTGATCGCTTCGGCGATGGCATCGGCATGGGTGCGGCACAAATCGGCGACCCGGTCGAGATCCGCCTTTCGCTTGTCCAGTGGGCGGTGACGCTCGGCCCGGAAGGCCGCCTTCTGGGCGGTCAGGAGGGCTTTCATGCGTTCGATCTGTTTGGCTTCAGCTTCACTCATCAGAGCCTCCTCAGGAATTGTCTTCAGCAATCATTGCGGCCGCTCGGGTCGCGATCATGATGGTCGGGGCATTGGTGTTGCCGCCGACAAGGCGCGGCATGACCGACGCGTCGACGACGCGCAGTCCGTCGATCCCCTTGACCCGGCAGCGACTGTCGGTGACGGCCAGATCGCCTGAACCCATCGCACAGGTCGATGTCGGGTGATAGAGCGTCTCCGCCCGGGCCCGGACATCATCGCGCAATTGCGACATGGTGGTGATATCCGCTCCGGGATAGCGTTCTTCCTTGCGATCATGGTCGAAGGCCGGGGCGTTGAGAATGTCGCGGACCTTGGCCAGGCCATCGGTGAGCACGTCGAGATCAAACTCCTCGGCCAGATAGTTCGGCTGGATCGCCGGATGCTCGTTGGGGTCGGTACTTTTCAGCGTGATCTCGCCGCGGCTCTTGGGATAGAGCTGGCAGACATGAAGGGTGATGCCATGTCCGCGTGTCTTCTCCATCCCGTGGGGGTTGGAAATGGCGGGAATGAAGACCAGCTGCAGATCGGGCAGGTCCTCGGCAAAGGCGGACTTGATGAAAGCGCCACCCTGGACCGGATTGACTGTGAACGGGCCGTCCCCGCGCAGGGCCCAGCGGCTGACCATGTACATATGGTGAGGCAGGGAGCGGACCGAATTGCCGATTGACGTCGACGAATTGGTCCAGACCTGGGCCGTTACATCGAGATGATCCTGCAGGTTCTTGCCGACACCGGGAAGGTCATGCTCGACACTGACGCCGGCCGCACGAAGCTCGTCAGCCGGGCCGATCCCGGACAGGAGCAGGGTCTGGGGTGAGTTGATCGCACCGCCGGACAGGATGACTTCCCTGGCGGCATTGAGGGTGCGGACTTCGCCTTCGATCTCGACCTCGACGCCGGTCGCACGTCCGCCATCGATGACCACGCGACGCACCAGAGCACCGGTCTGAACCGAACAATTCTCGCGCTCCAGTGCCGGGCGGAGAAAGGCATCGGCGGCCGAACAGCGCTTATTCCCGCGCTGGGTGACCTGGTAGGGGCCAAACCCTTCCTGTTGCGGTCCGTTGAAGTCGTCATTGCGCTTGTATTGCAGCTGATCTGCGGCTTTCAGGAAATCCTGGGTCAGCGGGTTGAGCGGTTCGATGTCCTGGACCCAGAGCGGGCCTCCGCTTCCGTGCAGCTCGCTTTCGCCGCGGGTCTGGTGCTGGACCTCCTTGAAGGCGGGCAGGGCGGTCTCCCAACCCCAGCCCTCGGCGCCATATTCGCGCTCCCACTCGTCGTAATTCTCCGGCGCGCCGCGCATGTAATGCATGGCGTTGATGGAGGAGGAGCCGCCCAGCGTCTTGCCACGGGGCCAGTGAAGAACCCGGTCATTCAGGTGTTCTTGCGGTTCGGTCCAATAGCCCCAGTTGAACTGCTCACCGGTGACCGCATATTGCAGCAGCATCGGCGTGCGGATGATCGGAGAATTGTCGCTGCCGCCAGCCTCCAGGACGAGAACCGAAACAGACGGGTCCCGCGACAGGCGTTCGGCAACCGTGCAGCCGGCCGAACCTGCGCCACAGATGATGTAGTCGAAATCAGCCTTGCTCATCATCAGCCTCCCTATCGACATCAGTGTTTGCGGTGATCGGATCGCCATACTGGGCGGCGAGGGCGCGCATGGCGATGATGGACTCTTCGGTCCGGCCACCCCATTCCGTGTCCGCCGCGGTGCGCGCGATCACGATGTTGCGGCGCTCATCGACCCAGACATACTGACCGTAAACGCCGGCCATGAAGTATTCGCCGTCATGATTGTCCGGCACCCAGAAATGCAGGCCATAGCCGCGATGGGCATAGACTGACTCCGGTCCGGCCTCCTGGAAGGGGGCATTGGGCCGGGTGGCTTGATTGACCCAGCCTTCAGGGAGCAGGCGCTCACCCTCCCAGACGCCATCTTGAAGGTAGAACTGACCGAAACGGGCATAGTCCTCCAATGTGGCATTGAGGCAGCAATAGCCGATCGCCATCCCGTTCTCGCCGGGAATATTCTGGTTCCAGTAAGCATCTCCCGTCATGCCGAGCGGTGCCCAGATACGCGCTTCAACGACTCCGGCGAGCGTGTCGTTATAGACACCGCGCACGACGGCAGAGAGAACCTGCGTGTTGGCGCTGACATAATGAAGGTCTTCACCGGCAGTGCGATCGCGCTCGATCTCGCCGACCAGCCGATCGATGTTCTGACCGTATATATTGGCACCGAGGAAAAGTCGGCGAATGTCCGAATTCGGCGCGTTGTAATCTTCCTCGAAATCCATGCCGGCTGACATCATGAGAAGGTGACGCAGCGTGGTGTCGCCATAATCGCTGCCGCCATATTGCGGCGCGAACATTTCAGCGCTCTGGTCGAGATTGGCAATCCGGCCATCCTGCATCGCCATGGCGATCAGGGTTGCGACGAAACTCTTGCCAACGGACCAGGAGGTGTGACGCGTATCGGCGTCGGCACCGAGGCGATAGGTCTCGTGCACGACCTCGCCATTGTGCAGCACCATCAGGCCGGTCGTGTCGCTGTCGGCCATCCAGTCATCGACCGTGCGATCGGCGTCGCCAAAGCGGTAGCCAACGGAAACCTGCTGAAGGTTTCTCCCCAGATAGGTGGCCGATTCGGATGGATTGATCGCGCGATAGGGGAAAACCTCCCCCATGTTCGAAAATGTTTCCACGAGGTGTTCTGGCTGCGTTGCCGCCTGGATTTCCGCCGGTGAATAGTCCGACCAGGGGCGGTAGAACCAGCCGGCGGCCGACAATGCGAGTAGCGCCAAAATAGCGACTAAACCAATGATAAGTTTCTTCATTTTTCTCCCCATGACAGCGATTTGAACGCTGTTCACTAAACAAGGTAACAGAGTTGGGACAGGAGAAAAGGGTGAGATTTCCGCTCGAAATTCAAATCACCGGGTGAGGTATCCATGCATCAGGCCGGGCATGTTTTTTGCGAGACGGGGATAAACCGGCTGACAGAGGTGTCGAGCGGTGTTCATATATTGGACAGATGCGCGGAATGGTTGGCTAATAAAACCGCGCCATAGGGGAGAAATTCCAATGAAAATGTTTTCCAAAGCCGTCGCGATGGGCACGACGGCAATTCTGACCGGGCTTTTTGCGGGTAGCGCAATGGCACAGGTCGACGTGATTACAGTGACGTCCCAGAAGCGCGAGCAGACGCTTCAGGACACACCGGTTTCCGTCGCTGTCGTCACCGGTGCACAGATCGAGCAGTCGCAGATCCGCGACGCCGCGGATCTCCAGACGCTGGTGCCTGCACTGCGCGTCTCCGAGTTCGCGACCTCGACCAATACCGAATTCAATTTGCGCGGCATCGGTACGTCGAGCTTCAATCCGGGCCTCGAGCCGTCCGTCGGTGTCTTCATCGATGGCGTCTATCGTCCGCGTTCGGGTTCCGCGATCAACGACCTGATGTCGGTTGAGCGCGTCGAGGTCATTCGTGGCCCGCAGTCCACCATCTTCGGCCGCAACACGCCGGCCGGTGTGGTCAGCGTCATCACGATGGCGCCGGACTTTGATTTCAACTATGCCGGTGAAGTGACGGTCGGAAATTACGGCATGCGCCAGGCGCGCGGCACGGTGACCGGGCCGCTCAGCGACAACATGGCCTTCCGTCTCGACGGCAATGTGCACCAGAATGACGGCTATATCGACGTCGTGGACGGCCGCGAGGCCAATAACCGCGACCGGATGAGCTTCCGGGGTCAGCTGCTCTTCAATCCGAGCGACAACACCGAAGTGCGCATCATCGCCGACTGGGGTGATATCAACGAAAATTGCTGTGCGGCTCCGTTCGCCTTTTATGACCCGATCGACCTCGGGGCCCTTATTGGTCTTGGCGGCACCGCTGTGCCGGCCGATCCCAATGGCGGCGATCGCATCGCGATCGATGGCGGGCTCAACACCGAGCTGGTCACGCAGGGCATCTCGGCCCAGGTCGAGCACGATTTCGACGGCTTCACCTTCACCTCGATCACCGCATTCCGGAATTATGACGAGGACCAGCTGTTCGACGCTGACTTCTCTGACCTTGACCTGGTCAGCCTGCGCAGCATCCAGAACCAGTATGACAGCTTCACCCAGGAATTCCGCCTGACCTCGACCGGCGACAATATGGTCGACTGGATGGTCGGTGGTTTCTACTACAATAACGAGCTGAACTACGACAATTCGACGCCTTATGGCGCCGACGCCCGCACCTTCTTCGATGCGGCTTCGGCTGGCACCGTTGCAGACCTCGTCTCATCCTTCGGCCTGCCGGCTGGCACGGGTGGTGTGTCTCTGCTGGAAATCTTCCTCGACATGAACCAGGCCGCTGGCGTGGGTGCCTTCGTGCCGCTCGCTTCGGGCAATGGTGCCTTGCCGACGACCCCGGCTGAAGGCTTCATCTCGACCCAGCATGGCCTGATCTCCGAGAGCTATCAGTACAACACCAATGCCTGGTCGGCCTTCGGTCAGTTTGACTGGCACGTCACCGACCAGTTCACGGTGACGCTGGGTGGTCGTTATTCGGACGAAGACAAGGACATGACCACGGCGATCAACCAGCCGGATCCGATATCGGCCTTCTCCTTCGTCGACCTGGCCCGGGACCTGCGTCTGGTCACGCCGGGAACGTGTGACCCGGTTCTGTTTGGAGTGGTCGGTGGCGATGCCTGTGCCTATCTGGTGCCGTCCATCCTCTTCGGTCAGGCCCAGGCTGAGGCCCTTGGTGGCGATCCGACCCTGCTGAATACGCTTCTGGCCCTCGGCATCTCGCCGACCACGCCGCTGACCGAGGCACAGGCTGCCAATCCGGCCCTGAACCCGCTTCTGGGCTTCACGGCCTTCCAGAACTTCCCGCCGGTCAATGCGGGTAATTTCCCGACCTCGCGGAACGACACCAATTTCTCGGGCAATATCATCCTGTCCTATGACGTGTCGGATACGTTCAACGTCTATGCGAGCTATGCCACGGGCTTCAAGCCGGGCGGTTTCAACGTCTCGACCAATGCCGCCTTCACCGGCGTCTTCGAGTTCCAGGAAGAAACAGCCGAGAGCTTTGAAATCGGTGCCAAGGGCTCGCTCGACGATGGTCGCTTTGTCTACGCCATGGCGTATTTCAACCAGGAAGTGACCGACTTCCAGACCAATAACTTCGTCGGCAATGGCTTCGCACTTGAGAATGCCGGTTCCATCGAGGTTTCCGGTCTCGAATTCGAAGGTCAGTGGGCACCGTCCGACAATCTTCTGATCACCGGTGGTTTCACCTATCTGTTCGACAGCAAGTATGGCGAATATCTCTACGCGCCTTGCCCGGACAGCTTCGATGCGACCGATCCGAACTTCGCGCTGTGTGTCCCGGGTGCCGAGCGCACCAATGGCGCTGGCGTGACAGCCCTGTTCAACGACCTGTCCGGTCGTGATCGCGGCAATTCGGAATTCCTCGGCGCTCTGACCGCGACCTATACCCATCCGGTCGGCGAGGGCATGGAAATGTCCTGGCGCGGTGAGATGAACCACGTTTCTGACTTCGCTCACACGACCAGCCAGGATCCGCGTCCGTTCGCCAACCAGGACGGTTTCCAGCTCTATAATGCCTCCATTACCCTCGGTGCCGATGATGGCGCCTGGGCACTGCAGGTCTGGGGCCGGAACATCTTTGACGAGCAGTACACCAAGGGTGGCTTCCCGTCGGTTGGTTATCTGGGCACCAGCTACAACGCCTATCCGGGTGATCCGCAGACCTACGGCATCACCCTGCGTGTTCGCGGCTAGTGAACAGCGTTCAAATAAGCGTATGATGGCGGGCGGGACCTTTTGGGTCCCGCCCGTTTTCGTGTGACACGGAGCAATGAGATGTCGCTCATCTACCTGTTGGTTGGATCTGTTCTCGGCGTCAGCGCCATGGTCCTGATCAACGCCTGGCTGGGAATCAGCCGCTCGGCGTGTCTGACCGACCTGGAAGACGCAGCGCGCCGGCTGGATGCCGACAGGGTCGGCTTTGACGCCGGTGACGGTGTGCTGGCCGTTGACGGCGAGGGTGCCCTGATCGCCGAGCGATCCGGTGATTGCCTGGGTCTTCTGATCGCCCGTGGCAGCGATTTTGTGATCCGCTATCTGGTTCCTGGCAGTGTGCGTGACGCGGTCATTGAAGACGGCAACAGCGTGCGTCTGCGCCTCAATGATTTCGTTTTCGCGCCCGCGAAGCTGCGCTTCGAAACGGCGGATGAAGCGATGATCTGGGCTAACCGATTGTCCGCATTCCAACCGGCAGGCAGGAGCTGATCATGGAAGTGCCCGCCTTCGTCCAGAACTGGAACCCGATCACCCTGGCAATCCCGTTCTTCACCCTGTCTGTTTTTGCCGAAATGATTCATGCCCGGCTGACCGGCAAGACCCGTTTCGAGACGCGCGACACGGCGTCGAGCCTGATTATGGGGTTGGGGAATAATGTCTCTGGCATCATTTTCGGTCTCCTGCTGGGAGGCTGGTCAGTCTTTGTCTACGAAAACCGCCTGATGGATATCTCCTTTGCCTGGTGGGTCTGGGTGATTGCCGTCTTCCTCGACGACTTCCTCTACTATTGGTCGCACCGTTTCGCTCACACCGTGCGTTGGTTCTGGGCCGACCATGTCGTCCATCACTCTTCCCAGCACTACAATCTGACCACGGCTTTGCGTCAGCCCTGGATCAGCCCGTTCACGCTGAAATTCCTGTGGCTGGGGTCGGCCATGGTCTTCCTTGGCTTCCATCCGGCCATGGTCGCCTTTGTCGGCGCCATGAATCTGATCTATCAGTTCTGGATCCATACCGAGGCTATCAAGAAGTGCCCGGCCTGGTTTGAGGCGGTGATGAACACGCCGTCCCACCACCGCGTGCACCATGCGACCAATCCGATCTATCTGGACCGTAATTACGCTGGCATCTTCATCATCTGGGACAAGATGTTCGGCACCTACCAGGTCGAGCGCGACGATGAGCCTTGCCGCTATGGTATCGTCAAGAACCTCGGCACCTTCAACCCGATCAAGATCTGCCTGCATGAGTGGATGGGAATCGTGAAGGACATGGCCGGAGCAAAATCGCTCAAGGACGCCGCAATGTATCTGCTCGCTCCGCCGGGCTGGTCGCCTGACGGGTCACGGGAAACCTCAAAGAGGATCAAGGCGAAGTGGCAGGCGCGTCAGGAGACGGCGGAAAATGCCGAGGTCGAGGCGGCGGAGTAGCGGGCCAAGGCCGCGCCTCGCCCCCTGCTTGATCCGCCCAACTTATCCCCGCTGCGCGCCACTTTCCTTCTCCCGAGGGAGACCGTGGCCGGAGGCCGGATGAGGGGGGAATTCCTTGGTGTTCACCGGGATTTACCCCTCACCCTGACCCTCTCCCCGGGGAGAGGGAACGCACCACGCAGCATAAATTCCAGGAAACTTATCCTCCCCCCCTTTGACCTATGGGACACTGCCCTTGGTTTTCGGGACGGGAGGCACGAGCTCAGTCACTTGTGCCCGGAAGCGAGCGGAGCCTGCCCGCGCCTCGGGAGTGACATCCCGAAGTTCCGGCAGGGCGTGCGACCAGGTCGCGGGGCACTAAACGACCGACCCCATCTACCTGACGCATTGGAATCGGGGTGGAGACAGCCCGGGAAAACTCCGCGAACGGGATGTCGA
>NZ_CAJQOO010000093.1 GCF_905480005.1 uncultured Maricaulis sp. | reverse complement strand
GCCGGAACCCAAGCGCCGCGGCGCCTTCACGCGCTTTCTTGACGGCGTCGAATGGCTCGGCAATCTCCTGCCGCACCCGGTGACCCTCTTTGCCATCCTGGCGGTCGGTATCGTGCTCCTGTCCGGACTGTTCGGCTGGCTCGGGCTTGCTGTTGAGGATCCGCGGCCAGCCGGTGGACGCGGCGTGGCTGAAGACGGCATGATCCGGGCGATCAGCCTGATGGACGGGGACGGGATCCGTCGCATCTGGACCAGCCTGGTGACCAATTTCACCGGTTTTGCACCGCTGGGCGTGGTGCTGGTGGCGATGCTGGGTGTTGGCGTGGCCGAGAAGTCCGGCCTGCTGTCCGCTGCCGTGCGCGCCATGGTGCTGTCGGCGCCGCGCCATGTCGTGACGGTTGCCATCGTCTTTGCCGGTATCGTCTCCAATACGGCGTCCGAGGTCGGCTATGTGGTGCTGATCCCGCTGGCGGGAGCGATCTTCTACGCGCTGGGTCGGCATCCGCTGGCCGGTATGGCAGCGGCCTTTGCCGGTGTGTCCGGTGGCTATAGCGCCAATATCCTCATTGGAACCATTGACCCGCTGCTGGCGGGGATCACCCAGGAAGCTGCGCGGCTGATCGACCCGGACTATGTCGTGGTCGCGACCGCGAACTGGTATTTCATGGTCGCCTCGACCTTCCTGATCACGGCCATCGGTTCGCTGGTGACCATCTTCATCGTCGAGCCCAAGCTGGGCCAGTACAATCCGGCGCACGCTGACGAGACTGTCCTCGACAAGAATATGATGCAGCCTCTGGAGGCCAAGGAACGCAAGGGCCTGGGCTGGGCCGGCTTTGCCATTCTGGGTGTTTTCGCGCTGATGGCCCTGACCCTGGTGCCGGAATGGGGTGTCCTTCGTAACCCCGAGACCGGCGACCGGATCAATTCACCCTTCTTCCGCGGTTTTGTGGTCTGGATCCTGATCTTCTTCATCGCTGCCGGTTATGCTTATGGCCGGGCGACGGGGACAATGAAGTCCGACCGTGATGTCATCAATGCGATGGCCAGCGCGCTGAGTGCCCTGGGCCTCTATATCGTTCTGGTCTTCTTCGCTGCCCAGTTCGTTGCCTTCTTCGGCTGGACCAATCTGGGCGCGATCACCGCCGTGACCGGTGCCCAATTCCTGCAGGATACCGGGCTGACCGGTCCGCTGGTCTTCTTCCTCTTCATCCTGATGTGTGCGGTGATCAATCTGTCGCTCGGCTCGGCCTCGGCCCAGTGGGCCGTGACGGCGCCGATCTTCGTGCCCATGCTGATGCTGATCGGCTATGCCCCGGAAGTGATCCAGGCGGCCTACCGGATCGGGGATTCCACGACCAATATCATCACGCCCATGATGAGCTATTTCGGCCTCATCCTCGCCTGGGCAACGCGCTATGACCGCAATCTCGGGGTCGGCACGCTGATCGCGATGATGTTGCCCTATACGATCTTCTTCATCCTCTTCTGGTCGAGCTTCTTCTTCCTGTGGACTTTCGGGCTCGACCTGCCGGTCGGACCGGGCTCGCCAACCTATTATCCCGCCCAGTAGACCGGGGGGGCAGGCGGCAGCCCTGCAGGGGCGAGGCTGATCGAACAAGGCGCGGCGCGCGGCTGTCTCCCGGCACAAGGTGCCAGGGGCGTTTCGCGCGCCGTGCCGAGCGGAACCCGGCCCGGTCGTGATTGCTGGCGTCCGAACCGGGGCGAGCGCCGGAGTGCGCGCCCTGTGCCTGTCCACACGATCCCGCTCTCTGCATCCCAACCCCCTTCAATCCTTGTATTACGCCGCTCACGCGGTCTAATGGACGTCAAACACGAACCCACCGGAATCGCCCCATGCGCCTGTCCCGCTACTTCCTTCCCGTCCTCAAGGAAACGCCCTCCGACGCCGAGATTGTCTCGCACCAGCTGATGCTGCGCGCCGGCATGATCAAGCAGCAGGCGGCGGGGATTTATTCCTGGTTGCCGCTGGGTCATCGCGTGCTCAGGAAGATCGAGCAGATCGTGCGCGAGGAACAGGACCGGGCCGGTGCCGTCGAGCTTTTGATGCCGACGGTCCAGTCCGCCGATCTCTGGCGTGAGAGCGGCCGCTATGACGATTATGGCGACGAGATGTTGCGCATCACGGACCGGCATGACCGCGAGCTGCTCTTCGGACCCACGAATGAAGAGATGATCACCGACATCTTTCGCTCCTATTGCAAGTCCTACAAGGACTTGCCGAAGATGCTCTACCATATCCAGTGGAAGTTCCGCGATGAGCGCCGCCCCCGTTTCGGGGTCATGCGCGGCCGTGAATTCCTGATGAAGGACACCTATTCCTTCGATGTGGACGAGGCAGCGGCGCGCCGCTCCTATAACCGCATGTTCGTGGCCTATCTGAACACGTTCTCGCGGCTGGGCCTGAAGGCTGTGCCGATGAAGGCGGATACCGGTCCGATCGGTGGTGATCTCAGCCATGAATTCATCGTCCTCGCCGAAACCGGTGAGAGCGAGGTCTTCTGCCATGCCGATCTCGTCGAGATGGGCGCGCCCGGCCTGGATGTCGATTTTGACGGGGATCTCCAGCCCCTCGTGGATCAGCGCACGGCGCTCTACGCCGCGACCGAGGAGATGCATCAGCCTGACGCATTCGCCGCCGTACCGGCCGACCGCCAGCTGTCGGCCCGCGGTATCGAGGTGGGACATATCTTCAATTTCGGCACCAAATATTCCGAACCGATGAAGGCCATGGTCCAGCATCAGGATGGCCAGCCGCGCCCGGTCCATATGGGCTCTTATGGCGTCGGTGTCTCGCGTCTGCTCGGCGCGATCATCGAGGCGCATCATGACGAGAAGGGCTGTATCTGGCCGGAGAGTGTGGCGCCTTTCGGTGTCGGCATCATCAATATGCGTGTCGGCGACGAGGCCTGCGATGCAGCCAGCGAGCGCGCGTATGCGGCGCTGGTAAAGGCCGATCTCGACCCGCTCTATGACGATACAGACAATCGCGCCGGGGCCAAATTCGCCACGGCAGACCTGATCGGTTTGCCCTATCAGATCGTGATCGGGCCGCGCGGGCTGAAAGAGGGCAAGGTCGAGCTCAAGGTGCGCCGCACCGGCGAGACCCATGAAATGTCGCCGGAAGACGCTGTCAGCCGGCTGGCCGAGAGAGCGTTTGCCGATGACTGATCCGGCTCGCGAGACAGGCCATGCATCGGCTGGCGGGGCGCGCCCTTTCAGCCCTTATGAATTCCTGCTCGCCTTCCGTTACCTGCGGGCCCGCCGCAAACATGGCGGCGTCGCGCTGATCGCCTGGATTTCCTTTGGGGGTATCGCGCTCGCCGTTACCGGCCTGATCGCCGTCATGTCGATCATGAACGGGTTTCGTGCCGAACTCTTCAACCAGCTTCTTGGCTTTCAGCCCCATGTCTATGTTGATACGCGTGAAATCGATCCTGGAAGCATTGATGGCCTGATCGCGGAAATCGAGGCCATGCCCGGCGTGAAAAGTGCCGACCCCGTGGTCACGGGCCAGGTGCTCGCCTCGTCGGAGCGCTATGAATCCGTGCTTCAGGTCCTGGCTGTTCGTCCGGCTGATCTCGCCGGCATGGATGTGATCCAGTCCGGTGATGACCCGCGCAGCCTGACCGGTATCCAGTTCGGTGATCTCGAGACATTCGGTGAGGGCCATAATGGCGGCGATGGTATCGTCGTTGGCACAGGGGTCGCCCAGCGCCTCGGCGTGACCATCGGTGACCGGGTCACTTTCACGGCCGCCCGGGCGGCGCCCACCGCCTTTGGCATTCGCCCACAGCAAAAAGCCTATTATGTCGAGGCGATTGTCGCGGCCGGTGTCTCCACCATCGACAATAATCTCGCCTATATGCCGCTCGACCAGGGCCAGCTCTACTTTACTCGTGGCGATGTTGTGGACACCATCCAGATCCGTCTCGATACACCGGAGATGGCCCCGCAATTTGTTGCGCCCGTCCGCGAGGTCGCCGGTCCCAATGCGATGGTCTACGACTATACCCGGCTTGACCCGGCCTTCTTCAACGCGCTGCAATTCGAGCGCACGGCCATGCGCCTCATCCTGTCCATCGTGGTCGCGATTGCGGCCATGAATATCATTTCCGGCCTGGTCATGCTGGTGAAGAACAAGTCGCGCGATATCGCCATCCTGCGCACGATGGGCGCGACCCAGGCCTCGGTCATGCGGGTTTTCCTGATCGTCGGCGCCAGTATCGGCATGGCCGGAACGCTGGCCGGGCTGTTGTTGGGCATATTGTTCGTGACCTTCATCGGGCCGATCCAGGACTTCATTACCTGGACCACCGGCGCCCAGGTCTGGGATCCGAACGTCTATTATCTCTATCGCATTCCGGCCAAGATGGACTGGGGCGAAGTCGCGTTTATCTCTGCCTTTGGCCTCGCGATCTCCCTGCTTGTGACCCTGCCACCGGCCTGGCGGGCCGCCCGGCTCGATCCGGTGGAGGCGCTGCGCTATGAGTGATTTCGTTCTCGAGCTCGACGCCATCGATCGCACCTATGTGACCGAGGCCGGCGAGCTGCCAGTCCTGCAAGGTGCCAGCCTGGCGCTGTCTCCGGGTGAGATAGTCGGCCTCGTGGGTCCGTCCGGTTCGGGCAAGTCCTCGCTGCTCCACGCGGCAGGCCTGCTGGAGCGCCCGGACGCCGGTGAAGTGCGGGTGAGGGGCACCGCAACAATCGGCCTGTCAGACCGGGAGCGAACGGCCATCCGGCGCCGCGAGATCGGCTTTGTCTATCAATTCCACCATCTCCTGCCCGAGTTTGATGCGCTGGAGAATATCGTCCTGCCGCAATTGATCGGTGGCGTGCCATCCGCAAAGGCGCGCGAACGGGCGGAGATGCTGCTGACCCAGCTTGGTCTGGCCGACCGCCTCCTGCACCAGCCGTCGCAATTGTCCGGGGGTGAGCAACAGCGCGTCGCGATTGCCCGGGCCCTGGCCAATTCGCCGCATGTCCTGCTGGCCGATGAACCGACGGGCAATCTCGATCCGGCAACGTCGGAAACCGTCTTCGACGCGTTTCGGGAGACTGTGCGTGCGGAGGGGGCTGCGGCGCTGGTCGCGACCCATAATCATGAGCTCGCCGGACGGATGGATCGCATCCTGACCTTCGCGGACGGCCGCCTGACGCCTTACGAGCCGGCCTGATCACAGAACGGGCTTATCACAGAACGGGCTTATCACTGAGCGACCTGATTACAGAACGGGCTGAATTCCCAACCGCTTGCAGCCAGCTGACAGGTCCCGAATCACAGGGAAACAAAAGTAGAACATTTTTCTTGACTATCGTCGCGTCTCAAAATAGAACAAAAGCAGAACTCGAAATTGGGGAGAGAGTTATGCGCCGTGTTGTTCAAGATGTTTCTGCTGCTACCGCCGTTCTCGGCTTCGCCTGGATGATTGCCATGTGGGGATCGGTTCTCGGCGCGGCCTGAAACGGCTAGACTGATCGCCTGACTCGCGGCCGCCCTTCGGGTGGTCCTGTCGAGGGCAGGGCTGGATCAGTCTCGGGGCCGGATTTCAGGAGCGACGCATGGGCGTGCAACATCCCTTTGTGCATTTGCGTGTGCGGTCTCCCTATTCGGTCCTTGAGGGTGCGATCCGCATGCCCAAAATGGTCGAGGCCTGCCAGACCTATGGCATGCCCGCGATTGCGCTGACCGACACCAATAACCTGTTCGGGGCGCTGGAATTCTCCGAAGTCCTGTCCGGTGCCGGCGTGCAACCCATTGTTGGCTGTACGCTCAAGCTAAGGCTGGGCGATCCGCATCCCGGTGAGCGCGCCGAGCCGGATGGCACGCTCGTCCTTCTGGCCCAGGACGAGGAGGGCTATGGCAATCTGATGGCGCTCTCCAGCGCCGCCTTTTGCGATGTCGACGGATCGGAAGAGCCCCATATTCCCCTGGCGCTGGTGCTGGAACATGCCAATGGCGTGATTGCGCTGACTGGGGGGCCTGATGGCCTCCTCAATCGCCTGGTCATCGGTGGCCGCCAGCCCGAGGCGGCAAGCTATCTTGCCCAGCTCGAGTCGGCCTTCGGCGATCGGCTCTATGTCGAGCTGCAGCGTCACGGCCAGACCGAGGAATTGCAGGCCGAGGACTGGCTGGTACGCGAAGCCTATGCGCGCGAATTGCCGCTGGTCGCCACCAATGAGGCCTATTTCCCGGACCCCTCCATGCACAAGGCGCATGATGCGCTCCTGTGTATCTCGGAAAGCTCCTTCGTGTCTGTTGCCGACCGTCGGCGCGTCACGGCCGATCACGATCTGGCCTCGCCCGAGACGATGCATGCGCGATTTGCCGATCTGCCCGAGGCGCTCGGGAACACGATCGAGATTGCCCGTCGCTGCGCCTTCCGGGTGCGGACGCATGCGCCCATCCTGCCGAGCTTTCCGACCGTGGGTGGCCGGACCGAGGTCGAGGAGCTGATCGCCCGCGCCCATGAAGGGCTGACCGACCGGCTGGCCAGCATCAACGCCGCCGCGCCCGAGGCGGCGTATCGCGAGCGTCTCGACTTTGAGCTCGGCATCATCAAGCAGATGGGATTCCCGGGCTATTTCCTGATCGTCTCGGACTTTATCCAGTGGGCCAAGAACCATGATATTCCGGTCGGACCCGGCCGGGGTTCGGGGGCCGGCTCCCTGGTCGCCTATGCCCTGACCATCACCGATCTCGACCCGCTTCGATTCGGGCTTCTGTTCGAGCGCTTCTTGAACCCCGAGCGTGTCTCCATGCCTGACTTTGACGTCGACTTCTGCCAGGAGCGGCGCGGCGAGGTGATCCGCTATGTGCAGGAGCAATACGGGCATGACCGGGTCGCCCAGATCATCACTTTCGGAACACTCCAGGCCCGCGCGGTGGTGCGTGATACCGGCCGCGTCCTGCAATTGCCGCTCGGTCTCGTTGACCGCCTGGCCAAGATGGTCCCGGCCAATCCGGCCAATCCGGTTACGCTTGCCCAGGCGCTCGATCTGGAGCCGCGATTGCGCGATATGCGCCGCGATGACGAATCCGTCGACACCCTCCTGACCGTCGCGCTCAAGCTGGAGGGCCTCTATCGCAACGCCTCGACCCACGCCGCCGGTGTGGTGATCGGCGATCGCAAACTCTCCGAACTGGTCCCGCTCTATCGTGATCCGCGATCGGATATTCCCGCCACCCAGTTCAACATGAAATGGGTCGAGCCGGCCGGTCTTGTGAAGTTTGACTTCCTGGGCTTGAAAACCCTGACCGTGATCGCCCGGGCGCTGGGCTATATCGCCTCGGCCGGCAAGGATGTGCCCGATATCGAGGGCCTTGATTTCGACGACCAGGCGACCTTCGACCTCTTGCAGTCCGGCCATGCCATCGGCGTGTTCCAGCTGGAAAGCTCGGGCATGCGCGACACGCTCAAGAAGATGAAGCCGGATGCGATCGAGGATCTGATCGCCCTGATCTCGCTTTATCGACCGGGCCCGATGAAGAATATCGACGTTTATGTCGACCGGAAATTCGGCCGGGCCGAGGTGGATAATCTCCATCCGGACCTGGAAGGCGTGCTGTCGGAAACCTACGGCGTCATCATCTATCAGGAACAGGTGATGCAGATCGCCCAGATCCTGTCCGGCTATTCGCTTGGCGAGGCCGACCTTCTGCGCCGGGCCATGGGCAAGAAGAAGAAAGAGGAGATGGACAAGCAGAAAGTCCGTTTCCTCGAGGGCGCCGAGGAGAAGGGTGTCAGTCGGGAGAAGGCCTCCTACATTTTCGAACTCGTGGCCGAGTTTGCCGGTTATGGCTTCAACAAGTCACACGCCGCCGCCTATGCCGCGATCGCCTATCGCACCGGCTTCTTGAAGGCGAATTACCCGGTCGAATTCATGGCCGCCCTGATGTCGCTCGACGCGGCCAATACCGACAAGCTGTCCGCCTTCTTCCAGGAAGTCCGGCGCATGAAGCTCGAGGTGCGCCCGCCGGACGTGAATGCGTCCCAGGCTGATTTCTCGGTCGAGGAGGGCACGATCCGCTTCGCGCTTGGCGCCATCCGCAATGTCGGCTTCGTGGCCATGGAGCATATTGTCGAGGAGCGTGACGCCAACGGGCCTTTCCGCGATCTCTATGACTTTGCCGAACGGGTCGATCCGCGCCAGGTCAATAAACGCACGTTTGAAAACCTCGCCAAGGCCGGTGCCTTTGACAGTCTCGATCCGGACCGGTCCCGTGTCATGGCCTCGGCCGAGACGCTGATCTCCATGGCCCAGCATGCCGCCGAACAGCGCGAAAGTGCCCAGGCCAGCCTTTTTGGCGGGGGCGGCGAGGAGGCCCAGCTCGAGCGCCCACGCCTGCCGCAGCCCGATCCCTGGACGGCCACCCAGCGTCTCGATGCCGAATTGTCGGCCATTGGTTTCTACCTGTCCGGCCACCCGCTCGACGATCTGGCCGAACACCTGGCCGGCCGCGGTGTGGTCTTTTTTGCCGAAGCGCCCGCTCGCGTGGCCGACGGGGCGACGGCATTGCGTCTCGCCGGCATGGTCAGGCGCCGCCAGGAGCGGGTCTCCAACAAGAATGGCGAGCGCTTCGCCTGGACAACATTGTCCGATCCGACCGGGGAGTTCGAGGTCTTCGTCAATTCCGACCTCCTGATCAGCTCGCGCGACATTCTCGACAGCGG
>NZ_CAJQOO010000092.1 GCF_905480005.1 uncultured Maricaulis sp. | reverse complement strand
TCGGCGGCTTCGACGAGCTGGTCCATCAGACCCGGCATCCAGCCCTCCCAGGCGGCGCGAAGGCGATCGAGTTCCAGCGGGTGGGCACCATTGACGGTGACCGCCTTGCCGCCGGCGAGGCCGACCACATGGACCGGGATGTCATCGGCCTTGGCGTCCTGCAGGATGGCGATCGCGTCTTCCTTGGCAGCGGCCAGGAGGTAACGCCCCTGGTCTTCACCAAAGAGATAGCCATGCATCGGCACATTGCCTTCATGGGCGAGCTTGATGCCCATGTCGGACGCCAGCGCCATGTCGGCCGCCGCACAGGCGAGGCCACCATCGGAGAGATCGTGACAGGCCGACAGGCGACCGGCGCGGATCTGGCCGCGCACGAAATCGCCATTGGCTTTTTCGACATCCAGATCGACCAGCGGCGCGCCGCCATCTTCGCGGCCTTCAACGACTTTGAGATAGACCGAGGCGCCCAGCGCGCCCTCGGTCTCGCCGACGACCAGCAGGATATCGCCTTCGCGCATGCCACCGAAATGGGCACGTTGCGCCATGTCCGGGATCAGGCCGACACCGCCAATTGCCGGGGTCGGCGGAATGGCGACGCCATTGGTCTCATTGTAGAGGCTGACATTGCCGGACACGACCGGGAAGTCGAGCTTGGCACAGGCCTCGGCCATGCCGTCGATACAGCCAACGAACTGGCCCATGATTTCTTCACGCTCGGGATTGCCGAAGTTCAGGCAATCGGTGATCGCGATCGGGTCGGCGCCGGTTGCGGTCAGATTGCGCCAGGCTTCGGCGACGGCCTGCTTGCCGCCCTCGAACGGGTTCGCAATGCAATAGCGCGGCGTGCAATCCGTGGTGATGGCCAGCGCTTTCTTCGTGCCATGCACGCGAACAATGGCGGCATCCGACGGGTCTTCCGAGGACGCCGTGGTGTCGGCCATGACGTGACGGTCATACTGTTTCCAGATCCACGCCTTGGACGCCATGTCCGGGCTCGACATGACCTTCAGCAGGATCTCGCCCATATGGTCGGGCTGGGCGACGTCCTTGGCATTGAGCTGGGCGCGCACTTCCGGCGCGAAATAGGGGCGCTCGTATTTCGGTGCATCATCGGCCAGTGGCGCGACCGGGATATCGCAGACGGTCTCGCCCTTGTGGGTGAGGACCATGCGACCGGTATCCGTGGTTTCGCCGATCACCGCGACATCGAGTTCCCACTTCTTGAAGATCTCGTAGGCGACGTCCTCGCGCCCCGGCTTCATGATGACCAGCATCCGCTCCTGGCTTTCCGAGAGCATCATCTCATAGGTCGTCATATTGGTTTCGCGCTGGGGCACCTTGTCCATGTCGAGCGCGATGCCGATCCCGCCCTTGTCGGCCATTTCGACCGAGGAGGAGGTGAGGCCGGCAGCCCCCATGTCCTGGATGGCGGCGATGGCGTCGGTGGCCATCAGCTCGAGGCAGGCCTCGATCAGCTTCTTTTCGGTGAAGGGGTCACCGACCTGGACGGTGGGACGCTTTTCCTCGGAGGCGTCATCAAACTCGGCCGAGGCCATGGTCGCGCCATGAATGCCGTCGCGGCCGGTTTTTGAGCCCACATAGACGATCGGCTGGCCCGGCTCGGCGCCGCGCGCATAGAAGATATTGTCGGTGTCCGCGAGGCCGACGGCCATCGCATTGACCAGGATATTGCCGTTATAGCCGGCGTGGAAATTGGTCTCGCCGCCCACGGTCGGCACGCCGACGCAATTGCCATAACCGCCAATGCCAGCCACCACACCAGAGACCAGATGCGTGGTTTTCTTGTGCTCGGGCGCACCAAAGCGCAGCGCATTCATCAGCGCCACCGGGCGCGCGCCCATGGTGAAAACATCGCGCAATATGCCGCCCACGCCCGTCGCCGCACCCTGATAGGGCTCGATGAAGGAGGGGTGGTTGTGGCTTTCCATCTTGAAAATACACGCCTGACCATCGCCGATATCAATGACACCGGCATTCTCGCCCGGCCCCTGAATCACCTTTTCGCCGGAAGTCGGCAGACGGCCCAGATGCGCGCGTGAGGATTTGTAGGAACAATGCTCGGACCACATGACCGAGAAAATACCCAGCTCGACCAGGTTCGGCGCCCGGCCCAGACGGTCCAGAATGACGGCGTATTCGGCGTCATTGATACCGTGTTCCTTGACGATCTCGGCGGTGACTTTATCCGAGTATTGAGTCATTGTGCAACCTCAAGGCGATTATCGGTATGCGCACATATTTGTGCGCACATTATTGTGTTGTTCCGCGTCCTGCCCTATATCGAAGGAAGGCTCCATGAACGGCAAGGACTTTATTCGCCGCCTGAGAGCCTACGCCAAGGCCAACGGGCTCGATCTCGCAATTTCCCCGGAGCGTGGCAAGGGCGGACACCAATTGGTTCGCCTCGACAATCGTCCGACGACGGTCAAGTCGGGCGAGATCGGCAAGGGCTTGTTGGCCAAGATGTTGCGCGATCTCGCTGTGCCGAAAGAGAAATTCTGAGTGGAGCCAAGCATGGACAAAGCTGATTTCACAATTTTTGCCTATCCGGTCCGGCTGCACAAAGATGAAGACGGGCGGCGTTGGGTCGAGTGTCGTGACCTGCCCGAGCTGGCCACTGACGGGGCCGACGAAAGCGAAGCGCTCACAGAGGCAGCCGACGCGCTCGATCTGGTGATTCGGGATCGCTTACTGCGCGGCGAGGCGGTGCCAGACCCGTCACCGCGCCAACCGGGCGAAAACCTCGTTTGTCCCGACCATGTCACGACCTATCGTGTGGTTCTCTCGCGCTGGGTCGCCGCGACGGGCCGCGGTG
>NZ_CAJQOO010000091.1 GCF_905480005.1 uncultured Maricaulis sp. | reverse complement strand
CGGTCTGCTGACGCTGGGTCAGGTCATCCCGCTGCGCAGCTTCTATCTCGAAGAGGGCGCGAACAGTGCCGAGACCACGTCCTGGGATATCTTCGCGGATGCCTCCTACGCCGTGACCGACCGTCTCACCCTGACCGCGGGCCTTCGCTATACCGCCGAGGACAAGACCTCCGGCGGCTATGGCCGCTCGCTCTCGGGCCCGAATTTCGTGACTTTCGGCGACACACTGATCACGCCCTACACGCCGAATGGTGCCGAAGTGAGCCAGTCCGGCGATTTCGATGATTTCACCTGGCGTTTCGCGGCGTCCTACGCCGTGACCGACCGGATGAATACCTGGGTCAGCTATGCCCGCGGTCGTCGTCCCGACGTCATCTCGGTCGACACCACATCGCCAACCTTCTTTTCGGAAGCGCCGGCGGAAATTGTCGACTCGATCGAGGCCGGTGCCTTCATCACCTTTGATCGTGGCACGGTTTCCGGCTCGGTCTTCTATTCCGAGTATGAGAACTTCCAGTCCTCGCGTTTCGATCCGAACACGGTCTCCTTTGTCACCGACAATGCCGGCAATGCCACGCAATACGGTCTTGAAGTCCAGGGTGATTTCGATCTGGCTGAAACCGCCAACCTGTTCGTCAGCTACGCCTACAACATGGCGACCTTCGACGACACGGACAGTGCGGGCAATGCGCTCGAGCTGGCTGGCAATCGTTTCCGCTATGCGCCGGAACACACGCTCGCGCTCGGCCTCGACTGGGATGTCGCGTCCGGCGCCTGGGGCTCGCTGAGCTTCATGCCGACCTGGTCCTGGCAGTCGAAAATCTACTTCGACAACAATAATGACCGGTTTGGCGGCGTGCTGCAGCAGGAGGCCTATGGCCTGCTGAACGCCCGCCTGCGCTATGAAAGCGCCGACACGCGCTATCATGCCGAGCTCTTTGGTTCGAACCTGACCGATGAGGACCATCTGATTGATGCCGGCAATACCGGCGGCTCTTTTGGCATGCCGACCTATATCGCCGGTGCGCCATTGCTCTGGGGCGTTCGTGTCGGCGCCGACTTCTAGTCACCGACCCGGGCTGGGTGGGTTGGGGCGCGGCTGGTCGGATGACCCGTCGCGCCCTGCGCATTTGAGGGCGGGTGAAACCGTCCTGAAATCGCGCTAGTGATGGAAACTGGATCTGACATCCGGCGACGGGAGCCGGTGCCGTGTGGTGAGGGAAACGCATGACCAAGACCAATTTGACGCGCCGGACGGCGCTCATCGGAGCTGCCGGCGCGGGGCTCGCCGTCAGCGCCTGTTCGCAGTCGCCGGATGTCTTCCAGCCGGTCGATAACGGTGTCTTCAATCATGGTGTCGCCTCCGGCGATCCGGACCAGACGAGTGTCATGCTCTGGACGGCATTGACCAATGATGGCGGCGGCTATCGCGGGGTCGAGCTTGCGCGGGATGAGGCCTTTACCGACATCGTCTTCGCGCAGGGTTACGAGATCACCTATGTGATGATGCAGCCGCTGGGCACGCTGAAAATCCTGGCGACCGGCCTCGAGCCGGGCACATCCTACTTCTATCGGTTCCGGCTCAATGATGAATACTCGCCGGTGGGCGTGACCCGAACCCTGCCCCAAGGCGCTCTTGCGCAATACCGGATCGGTGTCTTTTCCTGCTCCAATTTCCCGGCCGGGCACTTCAATGTCTATCGCGAAGCGGCCGAGAATGGCGATCTCGACCTGGTGCTTCACCTGGGCGACTATTTCTATGAGTACGGGCCGGGCGGGTATGCGACCGGGAATGCCGAGGCCATGAACCGGGTTCCGTCACCGGCGCACGAAATCCTGACCTATGAGGATTATGTGCAGCGCCATGCCCAGTACAAATCCGATCCGGACCTGCAGGCGCTGCATGCTGCCGCGCCCTGGATTCTCAGCTGGGACGACCATGAAACCGCCAATGACGCCTGGACAGACGGTGCGGAGAATCACGATGAGGGCGAGGGGCTCTGGGCTGCGCGCCGCGATGCCGCATTGCGGGCTTGGTATGATTGGCAGCCTGCGCGCGAGCCGGGTGACGACCTGCGTCAACGCCGCGGCAGTTACGAAATCGGTGATCTCGCCACGCTCTGCCTGCTTGAAAGCCGTCTGATTGCGCGGGATCAGCAGGTCGGGCTCGAGACCTTCCCGATTGCCTCAGATGCGGATGAGACCGACCCCGCCAATCTCGCCGCGGTGGCGGCCTGGAAGCGCGATGTCGTCGGGGCCGAGGATCGCAGCCTGCTGGGCGCAGAGCAGATCGCCGAGATCCAAAGCGCCTGTGGCGCCTCGAAGGCCGCCGGCAAGCCGTGGCGCATTCTGGCCAATCAGGTGATCATGAGCCGGGTAAACTTCCCCAATTTCGCCGAGGAAATGCCCGGATGGCTGCGCTGGTGGGCCACCCGGGACAGCGAGTTTGCCCGTAACTTCATCATGAGTACGCGCTTCGGCATCCCCTTCAATCTCGACATGTGGGACGGCTACCCGGCCGAGCGCGAGCGCCTGTTTGCCGCCCTGCGTCAGGTCGATGCGGATATCATTACCCTGACCGGAGATGTCCACTCTTTCTGGACCAATGACCTGATCGATGGCGAGGGAACCCGGATCGGTACCGAGCTCGTCGGCTCATCCGTGACCAGCCCGTCGCCTTTCTCGGGCTTCAAGGCACCCGGCGTCGACTACGGCAAGATGATGATCGAGGCCAATGCCGATGTCGATCACTGCAATATGGAAGACCATGGCTATATCCGTCTGACCCTGACGCCGGACGAGGCCAATGCCGAATACATCAAGGTCAGCGATATCCTGACCCGTGACTACCGTGCCGGCATTGAGAGCGAATGGCGTATCCGCCCGGCGTCAGGCGGTGAAGTGCCTCCCGTTGAGCGCGTGAGCTAGCGGCCGGTATTCGATAGCCACCGTTCGGCGCCTGCCAGCCAGCGCCGGGTCGGGGCCGACATGTCCTGCCGCAGACGAAAAAGCCCCGGAGCGTGGCTCCGGGGCTTGATCTTCGGCATGGCCTGGGCCTCAGGCCTGAAGGGATCAGGCCCGCTCGACCATGCGCATGAAACGATCCTTCAGGTCGGCGTCATTGCGGAACTCGCCGGTGAAGGTGGTGGTGATGGTCGACACATTGGGATGGTGCACGCCACGCGTGGTCATGCACTGGTGCTTGGCGTCGATCAGGACGGCCACGCCGCGCGGCTCCATGGCCTCGGTCAGGGCGTCGGCGATCTGGGCGGTCATCGTCTCCTGGGTCTGCATGCGCTTGCAGAAGATTTCGACGACGCGGGCAATCTTGGAGATGCCGACCACGGCCTTTGACGGCAGATAGGCGACATGCGCCACGCCCATGATGGGGGCGAGGTGGTGTTCGCAATGGCTCTCGACATCGATATTGGTCAGCATGACCATGTCGTCATAGCCCTGCACGTCCTCGAAGGTCTTGCCGAGCGCTTTAAGCGGATCGGCGTCATAACCGGAGAACCATTCCTCATAGGCCTTGACCACGCGCTTGGGCGTATCGATCAGGCCTTCTCGGCTCGGGTCATCCCCGGCCCAGGAGATCAGGGTGCGAACGGCGGCTTCGGCCTCTTCGCGGCTTGGTTTGGTTTTGGCTGCAGTTGCAATTCGGGCAGCGTCAGGGGTCACGGCGTCCATCCTCATGGATCCTTTCGTTCTCGGGTCGGCTCGGCGTATACGTCCAAACCGTAGTGCCGGTTTCCGGATCGAGGATGCAGACGACAGTTTTTCACTGTCGCGACCTGTTATCCTCTGCTTTCGCGCTTGCGCACTTGCGGTTATTTAGGCGGTCTGCGCCCGGTTTCCAATAATTCAGCCACACACGGCGCAGAAAAATTCAGTACCACCCCAGACCGAAGACGGGCTTCCCAATGAATTCGCTCACCCTTTACGACACGATGGCACGCCGCAAGCGGGCTTTCGAACCGATCGATCCGGACCGGGTGACGATGTATGTCTGTGGCCCGACCGTCTATTCCTACGCTCATATCGGCAATGCCCGTCCGGCGGTTGTCTTCGACACGCTCTTCCGCGTCCTGCGCCGCCTCTATGGCGAGGAGCAGGTCATCTATGCCCGCAATATCACCGATGTGGACGACAAGATCATTGAAGCGGCGCGCGAGAGCGGCAAGCCGATCGACACGATCACCACGCATTATGCCGATATCTATCGCGCCGACATGGGGGCGCTGGGCGTCAACCTGCCGACGATCGAGCCGCACGCGACCGACCACATCCCCGAGATGATCGGCATGGTTCAGAACCTGATCTATGGCGGTCACGCCTATGAGGCGGATGGCCATGTCCTCTTCGATGTCAGCTCCTACGAGCAGTATGGTCGCCTGTCCAACCGCGATCTCGACGACATGGTCGCCGGCGCTCGGGTCGAGGTTGCGGCCTACAAGCGCAATCCGGGCGACTTCGTGCTGTGGAAGCCGGCCGAGGATGACGAGACGGGCTGGGACAGTCCCTGGGGGCGCGGGCGTCCGGGTTGGCATCTGGAGTGCTCGGCCATGACCGAGAAGCATCTTGGCCAGACCATCGATATTCATGGCGGCGGCACGGACCTTGTCTTCCCGCACCATGAGAATGAGATCGCGCAATCGGTCTGTGCCCACAAGGGTGCCCCGATGGCCCAATACTGGCTGCACAACGGCTTTCTGACGATGGGCTCGGACAAGATGTCCAAATCGCTCGGGAATGTTCAGCTGGTGCACGAGCTGATCAAGGACCATCCCGGCGAGGTGCTGCGCTATGCCCTGCTGACGGCGCATTACCGAGCGCCGCTGACCTGGACGGCGGACCTGCTGGCCAAGACGCGTCGTTCGCTCGACCGTGTCTATGGTGTGCTGCGTCGTCTCGGCGATGTCGAGGCGGCCTCGCAGGATGTCCCGGCGGCCTTTGTCGAAGCGCTGCATGATGACCTCAACACCCCCAAGGCGTTGTCCGAGCTCTTCCAGCTCGCTGGCAATGCCAACAAGGCGGTCAGCGATGATGACAAGGCCCGGGCCAAGGGCGAGCTTCTGGCTGCGGCCGGCCTGCTGGGACTCGGTCAGGCCGATCCGGATGCCTGGTTCGGCCTGACCGATCTCGATCCGGCGGAGCGGGCGAAGATTGATGATCTCATCCTGCGTCGCCAGACAGCACGCGCGGACAAGGATTGGCCGACTGCCGATGCTGTTCGCGATGAGCTCAATGCGCTCAAGGTCCAGGTCGATGACGGGCCGGAAGGCTCGACCTGGCGCAAGCTGGGTTAGATCGATGGCGCTCAAGGGTTTCAATGTGATGCTTCAGGCCGAGGACACCGTGGGAGAGTGTTTTGTCTCCTATGGCGTCATCGCCGCCGACGCCGATGCCGCGGCACGCCTCGCCGAGGGTGCGGCCCAGTCCGAAGGGTTCTGGTCGCTGGCCCTGGAAGATGTCTGGGAGCCGGAGCCGGAAGAGGGCGATGATCCGCTTGGCGATATTCCCGAAGTGCTCGGCCGCACCGAGCCGACCTATCTCGACGAGGATGACTATGAGGGCGATTGAAGGGCCTCGCCAATCCTTAACCAGGGTCTGCTAATCTGCCGATCATTGCCCCTCGATCGGGAGGTCGTGTCATGTCAGTCCGCCGCTTTAACGTTGCCCTCGACGGCGTCGACGCCACGGGTCGTTACCGGATCATCTACAAGGTTCTCGCCGCGGATCAGGATGAGGCGATCGTTCTCGCGCGCGCCTCGGCGGCCCTGCAGGATATCGCCATTACCGATGTCGGCGGGTTGGTTGATCTCGGCCCCAGCCCGTTCGAGGAAACCGATGTCCGCCGCGTCGCCGGTCAGACCGCCAAGATATATGGTGTCATCGACGCCGACCCGGCGAGCTGAGCGTTTGCCGACTGGCATCGGGCGTCGTTTCTTCCTAGATTGGTCATGCAATGAGCGATGATCTCTACTCCAATGCCGTCTTGCGACTGGCCGCGGACATTCCGCGCATCGGGCGTCTGGCCCGGCCGCACGCGTCTGCGCGCAAGGTCTCGCGCTTGTGCGGGTCCGAGATCGAGGTCGATATCGCCATGGCTGGCAATCGTGTTGGTGATCTCGCCCTGCGGGTGAAAGCCTGCGCGCTGGGGCAGGCCTCCGCCGCCATTCTTGGACGTCATGTGATTGGCGCGTCGCAGAAGGATCTCGTCATGGCGCGGGATCAGCTCAAGGCGATGCTGAAAGAGGGCAGGCCGGCACCCCGCGGCCGCTTTGCCGAGCTGGCTTTGCTGGAGAGCGCCCGGGCTTACCCCGCGCGCCATCAATCGGTCATGCTGGCCTTCGAGGCGGTTGTCGATGCCGCCACCACCGCCACGCGCGGCCGTGCGACGGCTCCACAGACCACACCCCTGACTGGCTAGGGCCGTCCGCCCCTGCCACGCCGGCAGGAGGCGGTGGACGGTCCGCCAAATCCACAAACCTCACGCTCAAACTTTACTGCGGCCCGCGAAGCGCGCTTCATGTCCACGGTGGACAGCGCGCACCGCGGCGTTAAAAGGCTTTATTCCATATGCGTTCACGCGAACGGACACAGGGGCTGGCAAGCCCGGTCTCCGGCATCATGCTGATCCTGCTTCGTGCGTATCAGCTGAGCCTGTCACCGGTCTTCTATGCGCTTGGCATCCGGTGCCGGCATGAACCAACCTGCTCGCACTATGCCATGGACGCGATCCGCGCCCAGGGGCCCTGGCGCGGCGGCTGGCTCACGCTCGGGCGTCTCGGTCGATGTCGACCGGGGGGCACATTCGGCGTCGATCCCGCGCCGCGCGACTGCAATCAAGCGCCCTGGTGGGCGGTCTGGCGTTTCAGATCGAAGCCAGGACGTGCCATGGACAGAATTCCGCCGGCGGGCCGCGCCGACGACAAGGACATGTAACAATGATCAATGTGACGCTCCCCGACGGATCCGTACGCGAACTTCCCGATGGGGCCTCTCCGATGGACCTGGCCGAGGGTATCTCCAAATCTCTCGCCAAGGCCGCCATCATCGCCCAGGTCGATGGCCAGGACTGGGACCTCAAACGTCCGCTCGATGGGGACGCCCAGGTGGCGATCATCACGCGCAAGGACGACAAGGCCCTCGAGGTGATCCGCCACGACACGGCCCACATTCTTGCCCAGGCGGTGCAGGATATCTTCCCCGGCACGCAAGTCACGATCGGCCCGGCAATCGAGGACGGTTTCTATTATGATTTCGCCCGTGAGGAACCGTTCAGCCCGGAAGATTTCGACGCGATCGAAAAGCGCATGGCCGAGATCGTTGATGCTGACCTGCCCTTCGAGCGCGAGGTCTGGGACCGCAATGACGCCATCGCCAAATTCGAGGAGATGGGCGAGTCCTACAAGGCCGAGCTGATCCGCGACCTGCCCGAAGACGAGACGATCACGATCTACCGCCAGGGCGACTGGTTCGACCTGTGCCTCGGCCCGCACCTGCCCTCCACGGGCAAGATCGGCAAGGCCTTCAAGCTGATGAAGGTCGCCGGCGCCTATTGGCGGGGCGATCATCGCAACGCCATGCTGCAGCGGATCTATGGCACGGCCTGGTCGGATGAAAAGCAACTCAAGGCGCATCTTCACCGCCTCGAAGAAGCCGAGAAGCGCGATCACCGGCGTCTGGGCAAGCAGATGGAGCTTTTCCATTTCCAGGAAGAAGCCCAGGGCCAGGTCTTCTGGCATCCCAATGGATGGCGTCTCTATCGCACGGTGACGAGCTATATGCGCCGCCGGCTGGAAACGGCCGGTTATGTCGAGATCAAGACGCCGCAATTGATGGACCGCAAGTTCTGGGAAGCCTCGGGTCACTGGGACAAGTATCGCGAAAACATGTTCATCTCCTCGATCGACCAGGAAGAGAAAGTCCTGGCCGTGAAGCCGATGAATTGCCCGTGCCATGTCCAGGTCTTCAACCAGGGCCAGAAGTCCTATCGTGACCTGCCGCTGCGCATGGCTGAATTCGGTTCCTGCCACCGTTATGAACCGTCCGGCTCGCTGCACGGTCTGATGCGGGTGCGCGGTTTCGTGCAGGACGATGCGCACATTTTCTGCACGGTTGAACAGATCACGCAGGAAGTCATCGATTTCTGTGAACTCCTGAAGTCCGTCTATGCCGATTTCGGCTTCGAGGAGCCGCGCATCAAATTCTCCGACCGACCGGAACAGCGGGTCGGGTCTGACGAGGTCTGGGACCGTGCGGAAGCCTCGCTCAAGGCGGCGGCGGAAGCCTCGGGCCTCGATTACGAATACAATCCCGGTGATGGGGCGTTTTATGGTCCCAAGCTGGACTTTGTCCTCAAGGACGCCATCGGCCGCGAATGGCAGACGGGTACGATCCAGTGCGACTTCAATCTGCCGGAGCGTCTCG
Source organism: uncultured Maricaulis sp. (assembly GCF_905480005.1). GTDB lineage: Bacteria > Pseudomonadota > Alphaproteobacteria > Caulobacterales > Maricaulaceae > Maricaulis. The sequence continues at coordinate 779 of NZ_CAJQOO010000091.1, read as the reverse complement.
ATGCCAGCTTCATCGGTGATGACAGTGAAAAACACCGTCCGGTCATGCTGCACCGGGCCATTCTGGGCTCGCTTGAGCGTTTCCTCGGCGTTCTGATCGAGAGCTATGCCGGTAAATTGCCATTCTGGCTGGCCCCGCGTCAGGTTGTGATCGCCACGATCACTTCTGATGCGGATGGCTATGCCGAGACGGTCAAGGCGGCCATGCTCAAGGCGGGCCTCCATGCCGAGACGGACCTGCGCAATGAGAAGATCAACTACAAGGTCCGCGAACACTCGGTCGGCAAGGTGCCGGTGATTGCGGTTGTCGGTCGCAAGGAGGCCGAAGAGGGCACGCTGGCCCTGCGCTTCCTGGGCGAAGGCGGCAAGACGCAGGAAATCCTGCCGCTTGACGAGGCGATAGCCCGCTTGAGCAAGGACGCCAAGGCGCCCGACCTCAAGCGCGCCTGATCAGGGCGGGCATCACCATGCAGCGTGGCGATACTCGGGCGGGATGGGCAGGCCTCTTGGCCTTTGGCTTTGCCTGGCCGTTCGGCGGTGCCGGCGGCCTCCTGATCCCGCCGCTTGTCTCCCTGCTCGCGATCATCGCCTTCCCGATCCACCGAGATTTCTGGCAGGTCGCGCGCATACCCTGGGCCTTGCTGTTCGCCGGGGCTTTCCTCGCCTGGGCCATGATCAGCTTCACCTGGTCGCCGCATGATGATGCCCGCCAGCTCTGGAAGACCGGGCTGGGTGTCCCGCTCTATATCCTGTTTGCCGTCCGGGTCGGGCAGCTCGACG
>NZ_CAJQOO010000090.1 GCF_905480005.1 uncultured Maricaulis sp. | reverse complement strand
CGGCCAGATAGCCGGTTCCGCCGGTTACCAGGACGGGTTTGTCGGGATTGATCTCGGTCATGCGGCGCCTCGCTCCTTGTTCAAGCTCAACCTAACCCGATCCGGGCCTGGCGCCAGCGTGTTGATGCTCAGCCCTGCGCGTTGTGGGAGGCCGGCACCGTGATGTGGGTCGGCCGCTGCCCGTCCTTGCCGTAGAGATTGACCTCCAGGCTGGAGATTGCGTGAACCAGCGTGTTCGGCGAGATGGTCTGCCGACCGGTCCAGGCAATATTCGGGAAGCGTTCCAGGATCTTGGTGAGGGCGCGCTGCAACTGCATTTGCGCGATCCGGTTGCCGAGGCATTTGTGCGGGCCGTGACCGAAGGCGATGTGCTTGTCGACATTCTCCCGGGACAGGTCGAAACGGTCCGGATCCGGGAAGATGTCCGGGTCGCGATTGGCGGCCGGATACCAGAGGAGAACCTTCTCGTCGCGGGCGATCCGCTGGCCGTTGAGTTCGGTGTCCTCCATTGCCGTGCGTCGCATGTGCTGGACCGGCGAGATCATCCGCAGCGCCTCATTCGTCAGGGCCGGGATCAGCGAGCGATCGGCGAGAACGCGTTCGCGTTGGTCGGGGAATTGGGTGAGCAGGCGGATCGTGCCCGACAGTGAATTCCGTGACGTGTCATTGCCGGCGAAAATGATCAGCAACCAGGAGCCATCGAGATATTCCTGGGGCAGGGGTTTTCCGGCCATCTGCGTATTCGCGATCGCGGTCATCAGATCCTGCCTCGGATTGACCCGCCGGTCCGCCATGACACGCTCGCCATAGGCGAACATCTCGTTGACATAGTGATAGAATTTGATCGGGAACCAGGGGCGCCGCGAGAGCAGGGTCCACGGATTGACGAAATACTGGTTCGCCAGTTCCAAATAGTGCATCCAGCGGATGATCTTGGGCCGGTCCTGTTCGTCGATCCCCAGCATTTCGCACAGCGTGAAGAGCGGCAATTCCTGCGAGAAGAGCGGGACGAAATCGACCACCGGACCGCGCCGCTCCATCTCGTCGAGCAGGCTGTCAATCTTGGCGTCAACGCGCTCGCCAAGTTCGGCGACAAAGCGGGGAATGAAATAGTCTTTTTGCTGGATCCGCATCTGCATGTGCTGCGGCTGGTCGAGATTGATGATCGAGTTGAAGGCGGCCGGTATCAGCTTTTTCGGCTTCCATTCCTTTCGCGGCATCACGAACATGTTGATGCTGCCACGCTCGGAGGAATAGATCTCCGGTGCCAGTTCCACTGTCTTGATGTCCTCATACCGGGTGACAGACCAGTATCCCGCGCGTTTGGGATCGGCGCTTTGCCACATGACCGGTGCGTCCTTGCGCATGCGCGCGAAGAAATCGTGCGGGTGACCGGCGGTCCAGGCCTGCGGGTCCCACAGATCAAAGCCGTCCAGGGATGGGTATCGGGCACCGTATCGAGGATCGACCTGGGGCTGGTCTTCCAGAATGACATCACTGACGAGTTGCATCGGTTCGGGGCTTCCCTGGTAAAAAGCGAACAATGTTCACGATGAACGTTAGGTCGCACCGGCCCCGCGTGGCAAGCGAAGTTCGCGCTGCAGCAAAGAATGCAGTTGTCTCGGCGCGGTTCCCGGGCTTGTCTTGCGGGGAAACAAAATGGGGACGAGGCCATGCATGTCAGGAAATCGGGATTGAAATCTGTCGCGGTGGCGGCCGTCGCCTTCGCTGCCGGTGTCGCGGCAACCGGCGCAACGGCCTTTTCCCAAGGCGCGGGTGAACCCTGCAATGCGATCCCGCTGACGGGCGTGACCCATATGGCGCCAGTGACTCCCGAATTCTCGACCGATGTCGCTGCCCTCACCGTGGGCTGCGCGGACGGGACGGTTCATTATGTCACGATCTCCCGCTCCGGCGTGGTCGTCGCGGATGGGCGCGCGACCAGTCCGCGAGGGCAGGTGTGTTGAGGCGGGCCGGGCGGGAGGTCTGATATGGACAGGCGCCATTTTCTTCTCGGGGGCCTGGCGGCGGCGAGCGGCGGGGCGGCCGCCTCGGCTGATTATCAGTGCCAGCAGTTGCCCAATGCCATTGCCTGCAGCGCCGGCATTCCGGCCATGGATTTCTTCTACGCCCAGCAGGCCTGTCCGAATTGGTGCTGGGCCGCCTCGATCCAGATGTGTCTGGCGGTGCAAGGACTCAGGGTCGATCAGCGCTATATCGTCTCGCGCGCCTATCCGGATCTGGCCTGCAACCCGGCAACGACCTCGCAGATGAACCAGGTGGTCAACTCGACTGTGTGGCCGGGAGGACGCCGCACACGCGCGCGAATCGTGCGGCAATGGGATCGCGGCCTTGATGCCAATGACCCCAATAGTTGGGTTTCGCAGTATCTCGCCAACCGTATTCCGGTCATTGTCGCCGGGCTTGGCCATGCAATGGTGGCGACCCGAATTGACTACCGGATCGACAGATATGGACGTGCCCAGGTTGACCAGATCACTGTGCGCGATCCCTATCCCTATTATCCGGCGCGGCCGAGCCGGCAGGTGCTGGACCGCTATCAGCTCGACAATATCAATTATATCATGGCCGTTACCCGGCTGAACTGAACCGACCGACACGCGGGGAATCCGCAGGGAGAAGAGACATGGCTGTATCCGAGCAGGTGCCGACACAATCGGGCTTTCACGCCAAGAGCAGCGGCGCCGAGGTGCTCGCCGATATCGATCTCGCCGGCAAGTTCGCCATCGTCACCGGCGGATATAGCGGTATTGGCCTGGAAACCGTGCGGGCCCTGGCGGCGAAGGGCGCGTCAGTCCTTGTGCCGGTGAGGTCGCCGGAGAAGGCCGCCGCGACGCTGGCGGATGTCGACGGTGACGTCACGACGGCCGTGATGGACCTGGCGGACCTGACCTCGGTACGGCGCTTCGCAGCGGACGTGCTGAAGGCGCGCGGTTCGATCGACTTCCTGATCAATAATGCCGGCATCATGGCCTGTCCGGAGGCTCGGGTCGGCCCGGGCTGGGAGTCCCAGTTCGGGGTCAATCACATGGGCCATTTCGCGTTGACCCAGGCCTTGATGCCGTCCTTGATCTCGCAGGCCGGCACCCGGGTCGTGGCGCTGTCCTCCACCGCTCACAAGATCTGCGGCATTCGCTGGGATGATATCCAGTTCAGTGACACGCCCTATGACAAGTGGCAGGCCTATGGTCAGGCCAAGACGGCCAATGCGCTCTTTGCCAACGCCCTGTCGCGCCGTCTCAAGGCGAGCGGCGGCGCCGCTTTTTCCGTCCATCCCGGCGGTATTTTCACGCCGCTGCAGCGGCATCTGCCGCAAGAGGAGATGATCGCCCTGGGATGGCTTGACGAGAATGGCGACTTGTCTGAGCTGGCCAAGCAGGGCTTCAAGACGCCGGAGCAGGGCTGTTCAACCACGCTCTGGGCCGCCAGTTCGGCCCTGCTGGATGGCAAGCCAGGCGTCTATTGCGAGAATTGCGACATCGCCGCCCCGACCGAAGCTGAGGGCCCGCTCGCCCGCTATGCCGGCGTGGATGCCCATGCCTGCGATGACGACGCCGCCGAGCGCCTGTGGGCGGTGAGCGAGGCGCTGCTGGCGGAGGTGTGAGGCTCGCGCCGTCGAAGCGCAGCGCTCGTTTTCAAATGCTTCGAGAGCACGCTTACGCGCCCGTAGCGCCCGATACGACGAAGGTCTCTCTCGTCATCCCAGCCCGGCGAGCGCTTGCATCATGCTGAAAGCCGAAATCAGGAGGATCAGGACGATCCAGATGATCAGGATCAGCGCCGATTTGGGCAGGAGCCAAAGCCAGGCTGTGCGGTAGACACGGCGGTCCATGGCGAGCAGTGCGAGCAGACTCGCGGGCGCCAGCCCGAACAGGAAGGGGCCGGCGAGGGAGGTCGTCCAGAGCCGGGCATCAAACAGCGCGCCTGCCCACACGCCGACCTGCACCAGCATGATCAATACGAGCGTCGTCGAGGCGGCCTCGAACGAGACCAGGACATGATCCATGACAAGCCGACGTCGGCGCGAAATCAGGCCGTTGATCAGCAGGATGGGAATGATGGTGCAGAGCGGTGCATAGGCCATTACGGTGTTGAGGCGCTGCGCCAGCCGCGCCTCGGCTAGCGGTGATTGCGATATCGCAAGCAGGGCTGGCCAGAGATCCCCCCGTGCGATCAGTGTATCGGCGCTCTCGGTCTCGATCATCGCGCGAATGCCGGGCGAGATCAGGGCCGTTTGCTGCGGGGCAAAGAGCAGGAAGCGGGGCTGAACGCCCGACTCGGGCGCCAACTCCGGATTCGTGAAGCCATACTCCTCGGCCGTAACGAACTCGATCTGTGCGAACTGGTAGGGATGAACCGTGTAGAACAGGGTGAAGAGCACGATCACGGCAAAGAAGGTCTTCACGGGATCGGTGAAGCGACCACGATCCTCGATCGCGTCCCGCGCGATCGCACCGGGTGTTGCCAGCAGGGCAACGATCGAGCGCAGGGTCCTGAAGTCACTATTGATAACACCGGAGACAAAGCCTCCCAGGAGCTCCCGGATCGTTCGCCGCCCGGACCGGACCGGATGACCACAGCGCGCACAGAAGCGATCCAGCTGGTGCGACCCGCAGGCGCGACAGACCGGCATACCCACGCTTTCCTTGCCATTCTCGAGCTCGTCCATGCCGTCTCCCGCACGGGTCGTGATGGCGGTATTCGGCCGCCGCTGTCATCCGCCAGTCTATCGCCCGCGCCGCAAAATCCCAGAGTGCTACCGGACATCGCCCAGTAATCTCTTGCTCTTGCCAAAACAGCTGTATTGGATGGAAACGTTAATCGAGTCGGACGCGGCCTCGCTGCGCGATGCGGCAATAATACTCCTCGCGAATCCGGAAGACTTGTCCGGCCTCCTGACCGAAACTGAATTGTCGGAACTATATGGCGACCTGACACGACAGCTGAGCCGGAATGAGGAGCTGTCTCTCGCTCAGAGTGCGTCCGAACTGGCCTTGGGGCTTGCCGAAAACCACCTTGCAGCTCTCGAAACATCCGGGGCATCCGCGCTCGAACTGAACGAAGCAGAATTCATTTTGTTCAACCGCCTGTCCCAACTCGCCGCGCTTTATCGCCGACATGGACAGGAGACCGGCAGGGCTGTGGCCTTGGAACGCCGCGCCGGCTTCATCGCGCGGCGTTTCGAAGTCGCGGGCCAGGGCGGTGAGACCCTCACGCCATTGGGCGGCGAGGAGGATGATGCCAGCTTCGAAACGGTCGAAGTCTTTTTTGGCACCAACAGGGCGCAAATCGGGGAGGGCCCTCGCGACACGCATTCCAATGATCGCGGCCCGCTCGCTTATGGCCGAATGGAGATAACCGTACCACGAGACCGGGCCCCCGGATCGATTCCCCGACCGGGCGCCTTCGACATTCAGGGGCCGCGCAATGGGGTCCATATTGTCATTTCGAATACGCACCGCTTTGGCAGTGACGGATTTGACGGCGCATTGAGTCAGGCCCTGGACAATGATGCAGGGTCGGCGCGGTCTCCGGCCATGTTTGTCTTTGTTCATGGGCATGCCGTGAGCTTCGACAAGGCGGCTCGTCAAACCGCTCAACTCGCTGTCGATCTCGACCTGCGTGCCGGTGCGACATTCTATTCCTGGCCAAACGGCGAGTCGGTTGGCGCCTATCAGGTCAGCCAGAACAATGTGGGTCTCTCGGCACGCCATTTCACGCGCTTTCTCCAAACGGTCCTTGCCGAGGCCGGGGAGAGCGAGGTTCACATCATTGCGCACTCCATGGGCAATCGGCTGTTGTTGGAAGCGCTCGAGCAGCTTTCCTACCAGGCTGACGGGTCCGGTGAGCCGATATTCGGTCAGCTCATCTGGGCATCGCCTGATGTCGATGCTGAATATTTCGCCGCCGTGATCAATGACGTGTCGCCACTGGCGGCCGGGATGACGGCGTACACGTCCAGCCAGGACCGGGCCCTGCAACTGTCCCAGGCCTTGGGTGGCAATCACCCGCGGGCCGGCCAATCCGTACCGCTCCCGCAGATCGCCGAGGTGATAACGGCTGTCGATACCAGCTCGGTCTCGACGGGTATCGGCCATTTCGATTTTACGCACGGGGCGGTCAATGATTTGCGGGCTGTCGTCTGGTTGAGCCTGCCACCCGAAGGGCGTTGCATTCTGGACCGACAGGACATTGATACCGAGCGTCAGTTCTGGCGGACAGTTGATGATCGGCCGGAATGCGATGAAGACGCCTTTCGACGCGCCATCAGCGCCGCGCGATTGTTCGGTCCGGCCGCACCAGAACGCGTATCTGCCTTGATCCGACAACTGGAAACGACCGGCGCCGATCCGGCGGTGCTGGAAGATTGGCGTCAAGCGGAGTCCGTACTTGCCCGGATCCCGTCGCCATGACGCGCATGCGGTTTCCGGCGTACCTCCAAACCCTGTTGGTCATTTGCAGTAGCTTGCTCGTGACGGTTGGGGCTTTGCCACCGGCCCGCGCGGTACAAGACGCCGAGGAAACTCAGGCGGTCAGAGATGAAGCCACGGCCGACGTACTCACCGCGTTTCTGGGCCGCGAGCGTGGGGATCACGCTGATCTGAGCGCTGCAGAGGCCAGCCGGATCGTCAATGGTTGGAGCTTCATCCAGACCTATGATGCTGAACTCGAACGCATACTGTCTGGAAACGACGAGGCGCAGACCCCGCCAGCCCTTCCTGAACTCAACGATGAAGGCGAAGAACTTGCGCGTCTGATATTGACGGCCCGGCTCGAGGCCGAGATTGACGCGACATTCGAACCAGGCCAGCGAGAAATCGCGGAGCTACCCGATCGCATTGCTGGAATTGTCGATCTGGTCGTGCAGGCAGCCGGATTGCCCGCGCGGCCAAGTCGCGCATTGTTGGCCCAAGCGCTTGACGCCCGACATGAATTGTTTGTGCAAATGGAACTGGCAGGCATACCGGATGAACGCGCCGCGTTTGAGCGAATGCCGCCTGATCGACAAGAAGATGTTCGTAATGAGATCATCGGTCAAATCAGGAACATGCTGCAAATCCAGACTCTTGGGCTATCCCAGACAAGACATTACACGACCCAGCAATTCATGCGCGGCCTGGAGGTCGAGTCGGCCCGCGCCGACGCAATTCTGGGTGTGGACCATGAGAGGAGCATCTTGGCGCTCGGTGTGTATTCACTCCTGCTTGTGGAAAACGGGGAGCTTGAATCCGCCCTTGAAGTGAAGCGGGAAATTCTGACACGCCGCCAACGCGTGTTTGGACCCGATAGTGACGAAGTGGCCAATGCCGAAGGTGGCCTTGCCTGGGTGCTGGGGGCCAACGGCCAGTTTGTTGAAGCCGATGAATTGATCGAGCGACTGCAAACGCGAGAATGGACCCGCCAGGAGTCGATCGAGACACTGCTTCTTCAGCATTATGTTCGCGCCGGGCTTACGGATAGAGTCGACGCCTTGCTGCAAGAGGTCGATGTGAACAGACTGACCATGTTCTGTGGACCCATTAGTGAAGCCCTGATTCAACATTACCTTCAGTCCGAGGCTTACTCAGATGCCTT
>NZ_CAJQOO010000089.1 GCF_905480005.1 uncultured Maricaulis sp. | reverse complement strand
CCTTATCAAAATCCTCTTCTGCCATACGCATCAAAAGGTTGTCTTTTGTAATTCCAGCATTATTTACCAGTATGTCAATGCTTCCAAACTCCTCCAAGACATCTTGACCTAGCTTAGCAGATTCTTCAAAATCTGCAGCGTTACTTTTATATCCTTTTGCTTTTACGCCTAAGGCGTTAAGTTCTTTCTCGAGTTCATCTGCAGCTTCTACAGACGAGCTGTATGTAAATGCTACGTTTGCTCCGTGCTTTGCAAACACTTCGGCGATTCCTTTTCCTATTCCTCTACTTGCGCCAGTGATAATGGCTGTGACCAGGTGCGCGCGGCGCGGGCCTATTCGGAGACAATCACCGGCCTGTCACCGGACGAGATCATCACCGCCTCCAGCTTCACCGAACCCAGCCTCGCCTTCTCGCTGGGCACGGATACGGTGTTGGGTGAGTCGTGGGAGGTCGTGGACTTTGCATTGAACCGTTCGGAGCCAACCATGTTGGTGCTGGACCTGTCCCGATCGTCATCACTGCGCGCACTCCTGATTTTCGGTGGTGTTACCGGCGTCCACGACGACGGCGTGGTCTTCTTGTCGCCGCCGGGAGAAGACGACACGCAGCACCTCTACACCGATCTCGTGTTGCCCTCCGACGTCAATCCCTTGGGCATCTGTCATCGTTCGCTTGCCTCAGGGACCAACTACTCCCGAGGTGCCGAAACGACCCTTCTTATCCTGTTCACCCGCTGCGCCCCAGAGGACACCCCCAATGACCCGCAAGATTGAGATCGTTGAAGTCGGGCCGCGGGACGGGCTGCAGAATGATCCGGCGATGATGTCGACGGACACCAAGATCGAGTTTGTCGACCGCCTGATCGCAGCCGGTGTGCGGCGCATGGAAGCGGCGAGTTTTGTCCATCCCAAGCTGGTTCCGGCGATGGCCGACAGTGATGCGGTGATGCAGCGCGTGCCGCGGCAGGACGGGGTGAAATATATCGGCCTGGCGCTCAATGAGCGCGGCATGCGGCGGGCGTTGGAAAACGGCTGTGACGAGGTCAATTACGTCATGGTCGCCTCGCCCGGCTTCGGGTTGAAGAACCAGAACGCGACGCCTGAGCAAACCGCCGACCTGTTCGACCGCATCGCTGTGCTCGCTCACGATGAAGGCGTGCCGGTCTCGGTGACGGTCTCGGTGGCCTTTGGGGACCCGTTTGACGGCGAAGTTGATCCGAAGGTCGTTGCGCAGCTTGCCGCTCGCGCCCGCGCCGCCGGAGCGACCGAATTCGCCATGGGAGACACGATCGGCGTTGCCGATCCATGGTCGGTCCGGCGCATTTTGGACCGCGTCCGCGCCGAGAGTGGCGACATGAAGATCCGCATGCATTTCCACAACACCCGCAACACGGCGATGGCCAATATCTATGCCGCGGTCGAGGCGGGCGTTGACGTCGTTGACGCCTCGGTCGGCGGGATTGGTGGCTGCCCGTTTGCGCCTGCGGCAACGGGCAATGTGGCGACGGAAGATGTGGTTTACATGCTCGAGCGCGGCGGCTTCGAGACCGGGTTGGACCTGGACAAGCTGATCGAAACGGCGAAATGGCTGGAAACCGAGGGGCTGAAACACCCGGTCGACAGTGCCCTGTCTAGAGCGGGCGGCTTTCCGAAACCGGCGGCTGGCTAGCTGCGGTATCCACCGCGCACTCCTGGGCAGCCCGGGCGACCTGGCGCGCCTCCATGCGGCGCAGTCGCGCAAACGCCTTGCGGCGGGCGGTGACAAGCCGGACCTTGTTGCGCAGCTGAAGCAGGGTCACGCGCCCCCAGATCGCCCCGAAAATCGGAAGGATCATGGCCATCGTGGTCAGCCGCTCGAGCGCGCCGGGATAGTATTTCCAGAAATACTTGATGAAGCCGAGCGCCTTGTGGGTCTCGACGAAGAAGGGACTGGACTGGCTGGTCCCGCCATAATGCACGATCGAGGCGCGCGGCTCGAACCAGACCTTGCCACCGCATTCACGCACCTTGCGGCAAATGTCGATGTCCTCGACATGCAGGAAATAGCGCTCGTCAAACCCACCCATCTGGAGAAAGCCGCGCCGCGGCATCAGCATGGCGGCGCCCGAGACCACCGGGACGGGGACAATGGCGTCCGGCAAGGTTTCACGCTCGAAATGCAGGCTCTTCATGAAGGGCAGGAAGCGATCCAGGCCGAGGAATGAGATCATCGCAGAGCGCGGTGTCAGTTCACCCCGGCGCCCGCCTCGCTGCTCGCTTCCGTCCGGGTTGACGATGCGCGCACCCATGACCCAGATATCCTCGCCCAATTCCTTGGCAGACGTTTTCAGGCGACTGGCGACGCCCTTCGCCAGGACAGCATCCGGATTGAGGAAAAGAACGACATCGCCGCTGGCGCGCTGGGCGCCGATATTACAGCCCCGCGCGAAGCCGAGATTGCTGCCGGTTTCGATCAGGACAAAATTGTCAGTGTCCGCCGCCATCGTGCGAAGCGACTGGATTATCTCGGGCGGATTGCCGTGATTGACCAACACGAACTCATCGACACCGGGCGCTGCAAGAATGGAGGCGACCGCCTCGGTTAGATGGGGCCCTGTATGCCAGGAAACCGTCACGACAGTCAGGCGCACGGCATCTACCGCAGCGATTTCTTCGCTGCGAGAAAGAACACGCTCGTTGCTGCCAACGCCAATGTCCCTTGGTGCCATTCTTGCCAGACCCCATAGGAGAAAACGATCAAGGACACGTAGACTACAGTAATCCAAGCTGCAGCAATCGCTTGCAGCCGCGAAAGCCGCGGCGCAGCGGCGACCCGTCCACCAAGTGCAACAAGTCCCCCCGCCAAAAGTGCAGCTCCGACCGCCCCAGTCTCGAGCCAGACTTGTAAAGTGGCATTATGCGGGTGCATCGGCAAGGCCTCGACATCGTGAAACCTCCCGTGGGCGAACACTTCTGCCTGCCCGTTAAGGGGGCGGGACGCCTCCATGCCATAGCCGAACCAGGGCTGTTCACGGATCAGATCGCCCGTATAGCTCCATATCTGCAGTCGCCATTCGAACGAGGCCGGCAGGGCCTCGCGAAACCAGACCGGAAGTACATCGATCAGGGATGGCATTATAAGCGGCACAACCATCACCGCCCCCGCCACAAGCCCGAACACGCAAGCCAGTACCGTCCGTGGCCAGATCGCTGTCAGACCCGCAGCAACCGCCCCCAGAATGAAAGCAACCGCATT
>NZ_CAJQOO010000088.1 GCF_905480005.1 uncultured Maricaulis sp. | reverse complement strand
AAGGAGAAGATCGAGGATGTGGCCAAGGAACTCGGCATGACCGAGGGCTTTGATGTCGGCCTGGAAATGTCCGGCGCCCCGCAAGCCTTCGGCGCGATGCTCCAGAACATGGTGATGGGCGGCAAGGTCGCCATGCTCGGTCTGCCGTCAAAACCGATCGAGGTCGATTTCGGCCAGCTCGTGCTCAAGGCGATCACGCTGAAGGGCATTTACGGCCGCGAGATGTTCGAGACCTGGTACAAGATGATCGCCATGCTCGAGAGCGGTCTCGACGTCTCGCGCATCATCACCCACCGCTACAAGGCGGACGAATTCCAGAAGGGTTTTGACGCCATGCGCGCCGGCAAGTCCGGCAAGGTGGTTCTGGACTGGGATTGATTTGTTTCACCTCACTTGGACCGGGGAGGGTCCTGATGGGAATGGAAAAACGCGTACCGCTTGAAAACTATATCGAGTACCCGCAAGCCGAGATGCGCGATCGGGTCAGCCGTTTCACGCAGAATTTGCTCCGCCGTCGCACGGTGCGGGACTATTCGGACAAGCCGGTCGAGCGGGCGGTGATCGAACAGGCGATCATCGCGGCCGGGTCGGCGCCGTCGGGTGCCAATCACCAGCCTTGGCATTTCGTGGTCCTGACCGACGCCGAAAAGCGTCGGGCGTTGCGTGAGGCGGCCGAGGCCGAGGAAGCGGCCTTCTACAGTGGCAAGGCGCCGCAGGAATGGCTCGACGCGCTGGCGCCTCTGGGCACTGATGCCAGCAAGCCCTTCCTCGAGCACGCTCCGGTCCTGATCGCCGTCTTCGCCCAGAAGCGCGGCGGCGAGGAAATCGGCCAGGACAAGAAGAATTACTATATTCACGAGAGCGTCGGCATTGCCTGCGGCTTTCTGCTCGCTGCCCTGCACGAGGCCGGTCTGGTCACGCTGACCCACACGCCCAATCCGATGCGTTTCCTCAACGAAGTCTGCGAACGCCCGGCCGGGGAAAAACCCTATATGCTGATTGTCGGCGGCTATCCGGCCGAGGATGCGACCGTGCCGGAGCATGCTCTGGTCAAGAAGTCGCTGGACGAGATCTCGACCTGGCTTTGAGGGCTGAAAAAAATAGGGCCACACACCATTTATCTCGCCGCAAATAGGCGGGAACACGTACCGTTTACACGCGCGCCCTGCGCGGACCCACCCATATATCCCATGTCGGCCAGCGGGCCGTATCCGGTTCTTGAGGTCAAGGGCGGCGCAGCCGCCGCTTCGCGGTTCCACCCTTGAGCTCAAGAACCGGATACGGCGAACTCCCGGCAAGGGAATTATGGCGCAACAGGCGCAGTGTGCGCCTGTCCTGACGCCGCCCTGACGTCCTGTTGCGGATCAGTTCACGAAACGCACTGCGATCCAGCCCGAGATCAGGTCCAGCGCGTGCGGGGCGAAGGTTTCCTCGATCTCGGCATACTCGGCAATGGTGCCGGTCTGCGCCGTCTGGAACATGTGGTTGAGACCCTCCAGCTCCAGCACCGTGACGTCGGGATTGCCGGACAGGCCAGCTTCCAACCCGGCCAGATTGGGGCCGGGGAGAACCTGAAGGTCCAGCGAACCATTCACAGCCAGGACGGGCTGATCCACCCGCGACAGATAATCCGCCGGATCGTGCTGCAGGAAAGTTCGCTGCCAGGCCCGGACATTCTGGCTGACAAGCAGTTCGCGTTGAGCCGGAGCCGCACCGAGCAGGGCGAGGGTCTCGTCGGTAAACAGGGCGTTCAGGGCCGACCGGGCTGCCTCTTCATCCGCTGCGGCGCTCACCGTACCGGTGATTTGCGGGATCAGGCGTGCCAGCACGTCCAGCTCTTCCTCGCTGCGACCACCGGCGCGGGCTGCGGCCAGCGACTGGTCCAGAATGATCTGCTCGCCGGTCGTGCCCGGGCCGGCCAGCAGGACCAGGAATGCGATGGCGTCATTGGCGGCGGCGACAATGGGTGCGATCAGCCCGCCTTCGCTGTGTCCGATCAGTCCGATCGCCGAGGTGTCGATCTCCGGTCTTGCCTCGAGCCAGGCCAGCGCGGCTTCAGTGTCGGAGGCGAAGTCCAGCGAGGTCGAGGCGGCAAAATCGCCGGTCGATTCCGCGAAGCCGCGATCATCATAGCGCAGTACGGCGATGCCATTGCGCGTGAGATGATCAGCCAGAACGGCGAAGGGACGATGGGTCCACACGGTCTCGTCGCGATCCTGCGGGCCGGATCCGGAAATCAGGATGGCGGCCGGGAAGGGGCCGTCTCCAGCCGGGATGGTCAGCGTGCCGGCCAGGGTCACACCCTCGGCCTCGGAATTGTCGAAGCGGACCGTCTCGACGGTGTAGGGAAAGGGGCCGGTTGGCTCTTGAGGCCGGTTGGGTCCGGTGACGACCGCGGCCGTGCGTTGAAAGCCGACCTCGGCATCGGGGAATCCCGGTCGGTTCCACTGACCGCTCATTGCATCGCCGTCGGCGCTCAGCCTGCCGCGATAGGTCACATTGGCCGCCGGAACGCGAAAACCGATCATCTCGCCATCGCGGGCAAAATCCGTGACCGGGATGCCATAGGCAGCCTGGGTGACCGAATCGAGCGTGACCTGCGTGCCATCTTCGCCGGTTTCGACATTGAGCGTGAATGCCAGTTCGGTCTCGCCGCGTGTCAGCATGCCCTCCCAGACGCCATCCATGCCTTCAACAACCGAAATCTCGACGGCTTCGGGGCGGGCGAAGGCCAGCGGAAAGGCCATGCCCTGGCTGAATTCGCCTTCATAGCGCTGGGTCTGCGCATTCCATTGCCCGCTATAGGACGCGCCCATTGCGGCGATGGCGAAGCGCATCGTGTCGGCATCGATCGCAAATTCGCTCATCGGTATCTTCTGTCCGGGCGCCTGGTCGAGGCTTTCCAGTTCGCCGCGATAGCTGCCATCGGCTTGCTCGCTCGCGGTGACCAGCAGGCGCAGTTCGCCGCCGGGCGTTGCCAGGACGCCAAGCCAGTCGCCGGATGGCGTGGCGGTGGCGCTGTCATCGGCCGAGGCCTGGGTGATCGTCATCACGAGCGCGATCAGAAGGCCCGTCAGCCAGGGGGAGATGTGTCGGAAAGCGTGCATATTGCCCTCTGGGTCTTGGCCAGCCGGGGGTGTTCACCTGTTCAGGGCGTCGGGCTGGCAGGGGTGGATGTGTGGGCGCGTCGGTCGGGGGGACGAGATGGCCCGGTTACACATCGACAATTAGCTAATGATCGAAATGAGGTCAAGCGTTATTTTGACGTTTATCTAAATGACAGGCTTGACCCAAACAAAAAGCGCCCGGATCGTTGGGGGGGATCCGGGCGCAGCATTGTCCGGTTTGGGGCCGGTTGGGGTAGGCGCGTTTGCCTGGCTGACCGTTGGGGTGTGAGGCTTGGGCGGTCAGCCCGAAAGCAGGGTCTGGGGAACCCTTAGGCCCGCACGCGCCGGCGGATTGCTGTGAAGGACCAGATGAAGGCCACGATCCAGCCGATGAAGGTCCAGCCCAACAACAAATTGGTCAGGAAGATCGCGAACGTATTGTCGTGGCCACGCAGGAGGCCGATCAGGGTCGGCAGGAAGTAGGCCAGCAGGCCAATCACCGCGACTTCACCACCCATAACGTAAACCTCCATTGTCCTGTCTCCTTCGCCCTCATCAGGGCTTATCGAATTTCGATATGAATGTAGGAGGGGTTGCGGAAGCGCACAAGGGAGGGAGAGGGGGGATTAAGCCGATTTAAGTCCCGTGTCAGATGGCGGACATGAAAAAGCCCCGGCCAGACAGCCGGGGCTTGATCAACAGGCAGGCTGAAAGCGCCCAGGCCTAGACTGTCGGGAATTCGTAATCCTTGTAGATTTCCCGCAGCTTGGTCTTGAGGATCTTGCCGGTGGCACCGATCGGCATCTCATCGATGAATTCGACGGCGTCCGGCAGCCACCATTTCGGCACTTCACCCCGCAGATACTCGATGATCGAGGCGGCATCCGGTTCGGCGCCTTCCTTCAGCTGGACAACCATGAGCGGTCGTTCCTGCCATTTCGGATGCGGCATTCCGACGGCTGCGGCCATGGCGACCGAGGGATGGCCCATGGCGGCATTTTCCAGGTCGATCGACGAGATCCATTCGCCACCGGTCTTGATGACATCCTTGGACCGGTCGGTGATGGTCATGAAGCCATTGCCGTCCAGATGGGCCACATCGCCGGTCTGGAACCATCCATCCTCGGTGAAGCTCTCGGCACCGGCGCCGCGATAATAACCCGAGGCGATCCACGGACCGCGGACCTGGACATGGCCGGAGGACTTCCCGTCCCAGGGCAGTTCCTTGCCTTCATCATCGACAATGCGCATGCCGACGCCGAAGACCAGACGGCCCTGTTTCAGCTTGATCTTGATGATCTCCTCGCGGTCGAGGCCGTCATGTTTCGGCAGGAGCGAATTAACCGTGCCCAGCGGGCTCATCTCGGTCATGCCCCAGCCTTGCTGCATGGTCACGCCATACTTGTCCTCATAGGCGCGCAGCAGGGCTTCCGGCAGGGCCGAGCCCCCGATCAGCACGCGCTCGACGGAGTCGATGCGCTTGCCTTCGGTTTCAAGATAGTTGAGCAGGCCCAGCCAGACAGTCGGGACGCCGGCGACATAGCTGACGGTCTCGCTCTCGATCAGCTCGTGAATGCTGGCACCATCCATCTGGGCGCCCGGCATCACAAGCTTGGCGCCATTCATCGGCGCGGCATAGGGAATGCCCCAGGCATTGACGTGGAACATCGGCACAACCGGCAAAAGCGTACCGCGTGCGCCGACACCGATCACGTCGGCGGACGCACTGGCCATCGCGTGAAGCACGCTGGACCGGTGTGAGTAGAGCACGCCTTTCGGGTCGCCCGTGGTGCCGGAGGTGTAGCAAAGTCCTGCCGCGGCATACTCGTCGAAAACCGGCCAGTCGAAATCGGCCGGATACTCGGCGATCAGCTCTTCATAGCTCTTGCACTTGGTCTGGACGCCGTCGAGATGGGTCTTGTCGGTCATCAACACCCAGTTCTTGACCGATTTGCAGGCCTTCGAGATGGCATCGATGAGCGGCGCGAACTGCTTGTCGAAGAACACTGTCTTCGACTGTGCGTGATCGAGCATCCAGATCAATTGCTTCGGGTCGAGCCGCGGATTGACCGTGTGAACGACCCCGCCCACGCCGGAGATGGCGTAGTAGAGCTCGAAATGGCGGTGCGAATTCCAGGCGATCGTGGCGACTCGATCACCTTCGCGGACCTTGAGCTTTTTCTGCAGGGCATTGGCCAGCTGCTTGGTACGCTCGTGGGTCTGGGCGTAATTCTGTCGATGGATCTGACCGCTTTCCGGCAGCCGCGTCACGATCTCCTGATCGCCATGGCATTTTGCCGCGTGGACCAGAATGTCCGAAATCATCAACGGACAGTCCATCATGTGTGCGCGCAAAGTCATGTTCTTCCCCTGAATATCAACCGTTGCTTCGTGTTTGTGTTTTGCCAATCAAACGGTCTATCGCTCGACGGCGCAATCCCTTTGCTCAATCGATTTGAATTGCTTATGCGTTTTTTCAAGGTGCGGCGCCCATCCGTGTCCTGTTCAGCCAAGGAGCAATGCCCGTGACCCAGCCCGACTCCCTGCCGTCTCATGCGGATATTCTGGATGCGGCCCGACGGTTGAAAGGCCATGCGGTGCGGACGCCGCTTTTGCGCAATGACCAGCTCGATGCCCGCACGGGGGCGCGGATTTTCGTCAAGGCGGAATGCCTTCAGCGCACGGGTTCCTTCAAGTTTCGCGGCGCCTTTAACCGGATCTCCCGCCTTGATGATGCGGAGCGGGCTCGCGGCATCCTGGCCTATTCCTCCGGTAATCACGCCCAGGGCGTGGCCGCTGCGGCGCGCCTCAACGGCACGACCGCCAAAATCCTGATGCCGGCTGATGCTCCGCGATCCAAGGTCGCCGGGGTTGAGTTCTGGGGTGGCGAGGTGGTCAGCTATGACCGTGGCACTGAAAGCCGGGAAGCCATGGGCCAGGCGATCGCCGCGGCGGAAGGCCGAATTCTGGTCCCGCCTTATGAAGACCCTTATGTCATTGCCGGTCAGGGGACGGCGGGTCTCGAGGCCGCAGAGCAAATGCAGGCGATCGGTCAGCGCCCTGATCTGGTTGTGTGCTGTGCCGGCGGCGGCGGCCTGATTGCGGGTGTCGGGCTGGCCATGCGGCAGGCCTTTGACGAGGTCGGCATTTGGGCCGCCGAACCGGAAGGTTTCGACGATCACCGGCGGTCATTGGCGAGCGGTCAACGCGAAACGAATGAGCGGCTGACCGGGTCGATCTGTGACGCCATCATCACGCCGACGCCGGGCGCGCTCACCTGGGCGCTCAACGCGACCCAGCTGACGGGGGGCGCAGCGGTGAGTGATGACGAAGCTCTCGACGCCATGCTTGATGCCTGGCGTCACCTCAAAGTCGTGGTCGAGCCCGGTGGGGCGGCAGCCCTGGCGGCGGTGCTCTCCGGCAAGATCGATGTGGCGGGCAAGACTGTCTGTGTCCTGGCGACCGGTGGCAATGTCGATCCGGCCGTTTTCCAGCGGGCTCTTGAACGGGCCTGAACAGGCCTGAACGGGTGGTCGACGGTCTTGTGGCGGTGTGTTGGCGTGCCGATGGCGGGCGTCTGGCGTGGCGTTGGCAGCGGTGATCGGGTGTCTGGGGCGAACCAACGGTCTGCCCCGCATCGGTCGGGCGTCCGACGCACCAGGCAAACAGGAGAACACAATGAGCTTCAAGGTCGACGCGGCAAAGATCAAACGCTGGCGTGAGGAACGTCAGTGGTCGCAGGAACATCTCGCCGATCTGGCAGGCATCGGGCTGCGCACGATCCAGCGCGTCGAGACTGGCGAGACGGCATCGCGCGACACGCTGATGGCCCTGGCCGCCGCATTCAATGTCGACACCATGGCGCTGTGTATCGATCCGGAGACCGAGGCCACGGATCGGCTGCGCGAGAAAAACCGGCGTGCGCGGGCTGGCATCCTCCTGTCCTTCTGGATCCATCTGGCGAGCTATGTGCTCGGCATGGTCGTTTTCATCGGAATCGGGCTGGGCCTGGGCAATGTCGGTGAGATGGCGTGGCCCGCGATCTGGTGGACGGTGGGAATCGTCGCGCATGGCGCGACCACCGCCATCATTCACGCCGTGACGCATTACTCCGAGCAACTCTAGCCGATCATGGGCGGGGCTCTGGAGCCCCGCCATTGATCCGGCGGCCGGCTGCTGTGGCCTAGTCGTCCGGATCGACCATGATGCGGACAGGGGCCGTGCCCCGCAGCATGTCATCCTCGATGAGGAGCGGGACGGCTGCGTCATCATTCAGGCGTGAGCGATAGACCTGCAGGTTTTCCACCACGCGCTGGACGTAATTGCGGGTTTCCGAGAAGGGAATGCTCTCGACCCAATCGATCGGATCAACATCCGGGTCACGCGGATCGCCGTAATCCCGGATCCAGCGATTGGCCCGGTGACCGCCGGCGTTATAGGCTGCCAGCGCGATCACATAGGAGCCGTCATAATCATCCACGACTTCCGCCAGATGGTGCATGGCCAGAAGCAGGTTGTAGTCGAGATCATCCGTCAGCCAGTTGAAGCGATATTGTTCGCCCAGATCACGGGCCGTCGCGCGGGCTGTCGCCGGCATCAGCTGCATCATGCCGCGAGCACCGGCACCGGACACGGCATGCTGACCGAATTCGGTTTCCTGGCGAATGATGGAGTGAACCAGGGCGTCTTCCGGGCGCTGCGCGCGTACATTTGTCTGTGGTGGCAGTGTGATGGTCGGGTAGGCGCTCTGCGGCAGGATTATGCCGCGCAGACGGGCGGCCTTTGCGGCCCGCACGGACTGGCGAAGGAAAAGATAATTGCTGGCCAGGCGCGAGAGCAGGACCGCTTCCTGCGGGTCGGTCAGCTGATCGTCGAGCCGATAGCTGAACAGGCGGAAATAGTATTCCTCATCCTGCTCGGCGAGGAGACGCATCGCCCGAACGAGCGGGCGGGCCTCGAAACGGACGATGGCATCCTCGGTCGGTTCCGGATCGCGTTCCAGCGCAAGCTGTCCCGATGCGTCCGGCAGCTGGGTCAGGGCCAGCTGACCGTAATAGGCGGTGGAGTGCTGGCCTGCTGCCGCATAGCTCGCAGCGGCCTCTTCCGGGCGCCCCAGGGCGTCCAGGGCGCGGGCCATCCAATAGGCGCCGCGTGACTGGCTTACCGGTGTTGAGACATTGGCGTGCAGACGCGTGAAATGGGCGAGGGATTCCTCCGCCCGATCAAGATGAACCAGGGCCAGCCAGCCAGCCATGAACTCGGCATCCGCAAAGTCGGCCCCGCTGGACATGCCGTGCGCGCGGGCGAGCTGATAAGCGGTGTCATAGTCCTGATCGCGGATCAGGGTGAGGATCATCAATTTGCGCTCGGTCCACATCAATTCCAGCGCTGTCACATCGGTGTGGCTGTCCGGCAATTGAAGCAGCAGGGGCAGCGTGCTGTCGCGCAAGCCCGAGCGACGGCGCCAGCGCGCCCGCTCGAAGACAAGGCCCGGATCGTTCGACAGGCTCGCCGGAATGCGATTGACCGCGCGGTCAACACCACTCTGCCGCCCGGCAAGACGCAGGCGTGCATCGGCGAGATCGCGATTATTGCCGCTCAGGAGCGGCAGGACGCGGCGAGCCAGCGTGCGCTGGTTGGACCAGATCAGATAGTCGATCCGGGCCATGTGGTCATCTTCGGTGAAGAGGTCGCTATGGCGCTGATATGTGTCGCTCTGGACGGCCGAGGGCAGGCGGCCGGAGCGCCAGGTCTCGCGCAGCAAATTTTCGCCTTCGATATTCCGGCCCACCGCGATGAGCGCTTCGGCAAAGCTGACCCGGCCGCGTCCGGTGGTCGGCGGATTCTCTTCGAACCAGCTGACAATGAAGGGCGGGGTGAGGCCGGAGCCATCAATCTTCGACTGCGCTTCCGAGCGGATGAAGCTGTCGCGTGGCCAGTTGTCCAGCTCGCTCAGGGCAAGGTCGAGTTCGAGGAAGCTGGCGCGGGCGTCATTGAGCGCGATGCGCCACAGCAGGATGTCGCGGGCGGCGGTGTCGGTCAGCTCGAGGCGGAGCGCGCGCACGCGGTCCCATTCCTCATCATCGGCAGCGTCGAGACCTTCTCGAAAACGCTCGAAATCAGCGTCGGAGAGATATTGCGAAAAATTGTGTGGCTCCGGTCGGATACGGGGCGTCGGGATTTGCGCCTCCGCCGGAACGGAAACGGCTAGTAACACAAGCGCGGCGAAGCAACGTGCGATCATGGCAAACGGAACACTCTTGGATCGACTGGGATGGCCATCATCACAGCAAATCCGCGGGCCTGTCCAGACTTGACAAGAACACTTGGCCGTGTGCTGCGCGGTCGATATGGTCGCGCGCTGATTTGGCCGTATCCGGGAATGAAACATGTTCAAAGGGTCCATCACTGCACTCGTCACCCCATTCAAGAACGGGGCCGTGGACGAGAAGGCCGTCATCGCCCTGACAGAGCGTCAGATTGCGGCTGGCACGCATGGCCTTGTGCCGTGCGGAACGACAGGTGAGAGCGCGACCCTGACCTTTGCCGAACACATGCGTGTGGTCGAGATCGTCACCGAGGTCGCCGGCGGACAAGTGCCTGTGATTGCCGGAACCGGCTCGAACAGCACGGCGGTCGCGATCGAGAACCAGCGCCGCGCAAGTGATTTGGGTGTCGATGCGGGGCTCGTGGTCGCGCCCTATTACAACAAGCCCAATCCGGAAGGTCTCTATCAGCACTTCAAGGCGATCCATGACGCCGTCGAGCTGCCGATCATTGTCTACAACGTGCCGGGACGAACCGTCATCGATATCGACGCCGAGACCGTTGCCCGGATCGCGACGCTGGAGCGTGTGGTCGGGATCAAGGACGCGACGGGCGATATGGCGCGTATATCCCGGCACCGCGCGCTGATCGATAGTGATTTCGCACAGTTATCGGGCGATGACCCGTCAGCGCTTGGCTTCAATGCCACCGGCGGTGTCGGCGCAA
Source organism: uncultured Maricaulis sp. (assembly GCF_905480005.1). GTDB lineage: Bacteria > Pseudomonadota > Alphaproteobacteria > Caulobacterales > Maricaulaceae > Maricaulis. The sequence continues at coordinate 12,562 of NZ_CAJQOO010000088.1, read as the reverse complement.
TCTCGGTCACCTCGAATGTGGCGCCGGCCTTGTGTGCACAATTCCAGGACGCCACATTGTCGGGAGACTGGGACACGGCACGGGAGCTGAATGATCGCCTGATGCCGCTGCACCATGCCCTGTTCACCTCGTCCAGCCCCGGGCCGACCAAATACGCCATGTCGGTTCTGGGTGTCACAAATACCGAAATGCGCCTGCCGCTGACCGAGCCGAACGAGGCTTCCAACGCTGCGGTCCGGGCTGCACTCGTCCATGCCGGCCTGCTCGATCAGGCCTGATAGAAAGCGCCATGAGTAAACCCAAGACAGAGTTCGGTGCCGTCGCCGTCAACCGGCGCGCCCGGTATGATTACGAGATCGAGGAGACGTTCGAAGCCGGCCTGATGCTGATGGGTTCGGAAGTCAAATCCCTGCGCGAGGGGCGTGCCAATATCGCGGAAAGCTATGTCAGCCCCGAACGTGAGGGCCTGTGGCTGATCAATGCTGATATTCCGCCCTATGCCCCGGCCAATCGCTTCAATCACGAGCCGCGGCGCCACCGCAAACTGCTCCTGAAAAAGAAGGAAATCGCCAAACTGTCCGGTGCGGCGAGCCAGCAGGGGCGGACAATTGTCGCCTTGCGCCTCTATTTCAACGGGCGCGGCCTGGCCAAGCTTCAGATCGGTCTGGCCAAGGGCAAGAAGACGGTCGACAAGCGCCAGACGATCAAGGATCGCGAGTGGAACAAGCAGAAGTCGCGTCTGATGAAGAATTTCGGCTAGGCGGTCACAGGCTGTCCGCCATCTCCACCGCAAAGCGTTCGCGATAAGCTTGCGGTGTCACACCGAGGAGCCGCGCGAAGGATCGCCGCATGCGCTCATCATTGCCGAAGCCGGTCTGCCCGGCGACGGTCTTGATCGAGACATTGGGGTTTTCCAGCATGGCGCGGGCGGCATCGACCCGGAATTGCTCGACCGCGCGGGCCGGGGTCAGGCCGGTATCGTCTGTGTAGAGGCGGGCGAAGTTTCGCGGGCTCATGCCGGAACGTTCAGCCAGCGCCTCGACTTTCAGGTCGGCGGTGAGATTGTCCTTCATCCAGAAATGCAGGGCGTCGAAACGCCCGGTGGCCGATCTCTTCTGCTGCTTCAGCGCCTCGGAGAATTGCGACTGCCCGCCCGGGCGTTTCACATAGACCAGGAGCGAACGCGCCAGCTCGAGCGCCAGATCGCGCCCGTGATCCCGTTCGACCATGGCCAGGGCGAGGTCGATACCCGCGGTCACGCCGGCGGATGTCCACACCCGGCCATCCTCGATGAAGATCGGGTCCGCATCGACCTCTGTGTCCGGGCATTCGTCCGCAAGCTGGTCGCAATAGCGCCAATGCGTCACCGCACGCTTTTCCGACAGCAGGCCGGCCGCGCCCAAAAGGAAGGCGCCGGTGCAGGTTGAAGCGATGCGCCCGGCCTTGCTTGCGGCGCGCTGGATCGCCTGCACGAGGCGCAGGTCGCGGCAGGCCGGGAAGACGCCCAGGCCGCCGGCAATCATCAGCGTGTCATCCTCGTCCAGCCCGATCCCCGCCAGCCGGCGTGTATTCAGGAGAACACCGGCATCGGTCTCGACCGGGCCGCCGTAATAGGAGGCGATCGGCGTGGAATAGGCAGTGCGCCCGAGAAAGGTATTGGCATCCGCGAACACCTGGAGCGGGCCGGTAATGTCGAGCAGCTTCACATCCGGAAAGGTGACAAAAGTGACGCAGCGGTCGATTTGTTCGGGCTTGGCAGAAAAAGGGAGCATATGGTCATTCATGCCATTGATGGGCCGGGATATCCAGCGGGAACGCGGAGAAACACAGAAACAGGGTTAATGCCATGAGACTAGTGCTGGAAGATGTCATCAATGAGACGTGTCCCTGGTCCGGCAAGCCGGTCGCCGCGACATCCCTCACACGCTATCGCGGCGCGGCGGTCGGATTTTGCAATCCGGGCTGTCGGGACAAGTTCGACGCGGCGGTCGACATGTTCGAGTCCCGCCTGGCCGCGACCCCTCCAAACCTGCCAGATGCTGACGCTTCTGAGGGGTAGGGTGGTCCGTATTCTCGCCTGTCAGGCGAGTTCCCGTTAACTATAAACACCCGGCAGGATTTCAGGGTCGGGTGGCGAGCCAGTCCCGGATGTCGGCAAAGACGGCGTCGAACATGGCTTCGGTCAGGCGGCCCGTATTCGTGTTGTAACGCGAGCAATGATAGCTGTCGAAGAGCCGGATCGGCCCATTGGGGCCGGGCAGGTCGGCGGTCGCGGCATGCCCGAATTTGGCGGTCTTCAGCGGCAGGCCCAGCGCCCGCAATGTATTGTCATGGGAGATCTTGCCCAGGCAGAGCACGGCCTCCAGCTTCGGCATGGCCGCGATCCGGCTGGTCAGGAAGGGGCGGCAGGCATTGGCCTCGGCACCGACGGGCTTGTTCTCCGGTGGCACGCAGCGCACCGCATTGGTGATCATGGTATCAACCAGCTCGACGCCGTCAGCGGCGTGACTGGCATACCGGCCGCGGGAAAATCCGAAACGGTTCAGCGTCGCGTAGAGGAGGTCGCCGGCCCAGTCGCCCGTGAAGGGGCGGCCGGTCCTGTTGGCACCGCGCAGGCCTGGTGCCAGTCCGATGATGAGGAGACGCGCTTGGTCGGTGCCGAATGACTCCACCGGTGCGTTGTGCCAGTCGGGGTGGTCGATTGCGGTCGCTTGCCGGAAGGCCACGAGGCGTGGGCAGAGCGGGCAATCCAGTGGCGCTTCAGGCGGGATGCTCCGGCTCACGCGCTGCCTCCGCCCCGGCCGATCATCGCCTTGAGGTCGTCCAGTTCAATGAAGGCGTCGGCCTCCCGGCGCAGATCGTCGGAGATCATGGACGGGTTGGTCTTCAACGAGGAGACGACGGAGATGCGCGCCCCCTTGGCACGGGCTGCCGCGAGCGCGTAGCGGAAATCGCCATCGCCGGAGAAGACGATGATGTGATCGAGATAGGTCGCGGCCTCGAGCAGGTCGACGGCCAGCTCGATATCCATATCGCCCTTGATCCGGCGGCGACCATGTTCGTCGGTATATTCCTTGGCCGGCTTCGTGATCACCGAGAAGCCGTTATAGTCGAGCCAGTCGACCAGGGGGCGCAGCGGATTATAGTCTTCATGCTCGAGCAGGGCGGTGTAGTAATTGGCCCGGATCAGCTTGCCGCGCTTGCGGAATTCCTCGAGAAGGCGTCTGAAGTCGATATCGAAATCGAGCGCCTTGGTGGTGGAAAAGAGATTGGCTCCGTCGATGAAGAGCCCGATCCGTTCATCCGGATAAAAAGCCATGGCAATAACTTTCAAATAGCGATGCGGAATATGTCGATGCAATCTGGTCCGATCTATATCGCGCTCGGGGCCAACCTTCCACTGGGCCTGTGTAGCCCGCGCGAGACACTGGTGCGGGCCCGCACGGCTCTCGACGATGCGGGGCTGGCGCTGGTTGCGGCATCCTCGGACTGGCACAGCCCGGCCTGGCCGGATCCGAGCGATCCGCCCTATGTAAATGCCGTCGTGGAAGTGGCGTCCGGGCAATCGGCGCAGACGATCCTGGACCGTTTGCACGCCATCGAGGCCGAGTTTGGCCGCGAGCGGAGCATCCGCAATGCGCCGCGTCCGCTGGACCTCGATCTGATCGACTGCCGCGGCGAGCAGAGTGAGGGGGCAGGCGGGCTTGTCATCCCCCATCCCAGGGCGACCGCGCGGGCCTTCGTGCTGCTGCCCTTGGCCGAGATTGCACCGGATTGGCGGGACCCTTCGAGTGGGCGCGGCATTGCTGATTTGATCGCGGCATTGCCGCAGGCGGATCGCAGCGCAACATATGCACTGCAAGAGGGCGGGAAACTCTCACCCGACAGCCTTGCTTTTGCAGGGCGAGGGGATTAGGTAACGCGGTTCCAAAACCTCTAGCGCTGGTTCAAGGAGATCGCGCGCATGGCTCGCGTCACCGTCGAAGACTGCATTGAAAAAATTCCCAATCGTTTCCGTCTGGTTCTGATGGCGGCGCATCGCGCTCGCAACATCTCGGCCGGTTCCGAGCTGACGATTGATCGCGACAACGACAAGAATCCCGTCGTTGCGCTCCGCGAGATCGCGGACGAGACGCTCGACATGGACGCGCTCAAGGACAGCCTCGTGAACGGTCTGCAGCGCGTGCTGCCGAGCGAAGACGAGGAAGATGCCGCCCGCGAGGAACGCTCTCCGCAGTTTGAAGCCCTGCCGGCCCCGCCGGTCGAGCTCGACGAGGCGGAAATGCTCAAGGCGCTTCAGAACGACCGGGACGGCGCGCCTGACGGCCGCCTCTAACGCGTCTTGACCCCCGGCGCGACGTCACCAGAACTGGCATCGCCGCCGCCCGCCATACCCAGCGCGGACGAGCTGATAGCGCGTATCCGCCGGTATTTTCCCAAAGTCGATGCCGACTTCGTTCGGCGTGCCTATGACTTTGCGGAAGAAGCGCACCGGCCACAGCGCCGCCAGTCGGGTGAACCCTATTTCGCGCATGTCGCCCAGGTCGCGGTGATCCTGGCGGAATTGCGCATGGATGTGGCCACGGTCTGTACCGGCCTGCTCCATGACACGGTCGAGGACACGCCGGCGACGCTGGAAGACCTGACCGAGGCTTTCTCCGAAGAAGTTGCGGGCCTGGTCGACGGGGTCACGAAGCTTGGCCAGATGGAATTGCGTTCCAAGCGCACCAAACAGGCCGAAAACCTCCAGAAACTCGTCGTCGCCATTTCGGCCGATGTCCGCGTGCTGATCGTCAAACTGTGCGACCGCCTGCACAATATGCGCACGCTGGACGCCATCTCCCGGCAGGACAAGCGGGAGCGGATCGCACTCGAGACGCTGGAAATCTATGCCCCCCTGGCGCGTCGGATCGGGATCAACCGGGTCTGTGTCGAGCTGGAAGACCTGGCCTTCGAACATCTCAATTCTGCCGCTCATGAATCGATCAATACGCGATTGAAGCGCCTGCGTGAGCAGCATGCCGATGAAGTCTCGTCAGTCTCTGCCGCGATGACGGACAGTCTCGCCGAGGCCGGCATTGACGGGCGGATTTTCGGGCGCGAGAAGCGGCCCTATTCGATCTGGCGCAAGCTGGAGCGCAAGGGGCTGACCTTCGAGGAAATCGCCGACATCTATGCCTTCCGCCTGATCGTCGACACACCCGATGATTGCTATCGGGCGCTCGGGGTCATCCACCAGGCCTGGCGCTGTGTGCCGGAGCGCTTCCGCGATTTCATCTCCCTGCCCAAGCCGAATAATTACCGCTCCCTGCACACCACGGTGATGGGACCGAAGAATGTTCGGGTCGAGCTGCAGATCCGGACCGAAGCGATGGAAGCGGTCGCGGAAAGCGGCGTGGCGGCGCACTGGCGATACAAGAATTCCACCTATACCTATGACCCGGCAGCCGCGGAGGCCGCCGGTGGCGATCCGCTGGAACGCCTGCGCCCCTTCCTGGAAATCCTCAATCAGGGTGGCGATCCGGAAGAATTTCTCGAGCACGCCAAGCTCGAGATGTTTGCTGACCAGGTCTATTGCTTCACGCCCAAGGGCGATCTCATCTCCCTGCCGGTCGGCGCGACGCCACTGGATTTTGCCTATGCCGTCCATACCGAGCTTGGCCACACCACCGTTGCCGCCAAGATCAATGGTCGCGAGCGCCCGCTGCGCACCCGCCTGCATAATGGTGATGTCGTCGCCATCGTGAAGGGCGGCGTACGCCAGCCGCCGGCAGGCTGGGAAAATCTCGCCGTCACCGGCCGGGCGCGGGCCGCGATCCGCCGCCTGATCCGCGAGAGCGAGCGCGACGAATTCCACCGTATCGGCAAGATCATGGCCGAGCATGCCTTCCGCCGCGAGGGCCGGACCCTGATCGAGGATGATCTCAAGGACGCCCTGTCCCGTCTGGAGGTCAAGAACATCCACGAATTATACGAGACACTCGGGCGCGGTCGCATCACCTCCGGTGACCTGCTCAATGCCGCTTTCCCGGGTCGCCTCGACGAGCGCGAGGACACGACCAGCCGTGACCTGATCCAGGACTCCAAGGCGCGCCTCTATGTGCGCGGCCGGGGCCTGACCCAGGGCGTGACGCTGCACTTCGCGGAATGCTGTTCGCCTTTGCCCGGCGACCGGATTATCGGTCTTCTGCGCAAGGACAAGGGTATTGAGATCCACACCATTGATTGCGAACGCCTCGCCCAGCACGAGGAAGGCGCGATGGATGAGTGGCTCGATCTCGCCTGGACGGCGGAAGCCGAGGGCAATGCCGTCTCGATGGCCCGGATCAATGCCGTCATGCACAATGAGCCTGGCGCCCTGGCCGAGATCGCCATGACGGTGTCGGAAAATCGCGGCAATATCGCCAGCGTGACGACCCGCAACCGGGCCGCGGACTTCTTCGACATGGAATTTGATGTCGAAGTGTTCGATACCCGCCATCTGGCAAATATTCTGGCCGCTGTGCGCATGTGCGAGACGGTTGTCTCTGCCGACCGGGCGCGCGCGGAAGTCGAGGAGATCAAGGAAGAATGACCCGCGAAGAAGTCCTGGCCGAATTTCGTGCCGCCGGTGCCCTGCTCGAGGGCCATTTCATCCTGTCATCGGGCTTGCGCAGCGCGGTCTTCCTCCAGAAGGCCCGGGTCTTCTCCGAGCCGGAGCGGACCGAGCGCCTGTGCAAGGCGCTGGCGACCAAGGTCCGCGCCGAGCTGGGCGACGCCCCGACGGTAATCGTCTCGCCGGCCGTCGGCGGGATTGTGCCGGGCTATGAAATGGCCCGTCAGATGGGCCTCAAGGGCCTCTATGTCGAGCGCGAGAATGGCGAGTTCACCCTGCGTCGCGGCTTTGAGCTGACCAAGGATGACAAGGTCCTCGTGGTCGAGGACATCGTCTCGACCGGCCTGTCTTCGCGTGAATGCATCGAGGCCATCAACAAGACCGGCGCCACGGTGATCGCCGAGGCCTGTCTGGTGGACCGCTCAGGCGGCGAGGCCGATGTCGGCGTGCCGCTGATCGCCCTGACGGAATACAAGGTGCCGGCCTATCCGGCCGATCAATTGCCGCCGGAACTGGAAGCCATACCGGCCATCAAGCCCGGGAGTCGGGGTCTGGCATGAGCATTCGTCTCGGCGTCAATATCGACCATGTGGCCACCATCCGGAATGCCCGCGGCGGCGAGCATCCCGATCCGGTGCGTGCGGCGCGTCAGGCCTCGGAGGCGGGTGCCGAGGGCATCACCGCGCATCTGCGCGAAGACCGGCGTCATATCACCGACGGTGATATCGACCGGCTGATGGCCGAGATCGACCTGCCGCTGAATCTGGAAATGGCGGCAACGCCGGAAATGCTCGACATCGCCCTGCGCCACAAGCCGCATGCGGTCTGCCTGGTGCCGGAAAAGCGCGAGGAACGCACCACTGAGGGCGGGCTCGATGTCGCTGCCGGTCACAACACGATCGCGCCCTATGTCCGTCAGCTCGGCGAGGCCGGCTGCCGCGTCTCGCTCTTCATCGAGCCCGACCCGGTCCAGATCGCCGTCGCCGAAGCCATGGGCGCCGCTGTCGTGGAACTTCACACCGGCGCCTATTGCGAGGCTTTCCTCGCGGGCGACAAGGCCAAGCTCGACCATCATCTTAAACGCCTGCAGGCGGCGTCCACGATCGCTCATGAGCGGGGTCTGGAAGTCCATGCCGGTCACGGCCTGACCTATGACACCGTCAAAGCCATCGCCGCCATCCCCGAAGTGATCGAGCTCAATATCGGCCATTTCCTGATCGGTGAGGCGATCTTCCGGGGTTTGCGCGAGGCGGTGGGAACGATGCGCGGGCTGATCGAAGAGGCGCGGGCTGCATGATCATCGGCCTCGGTTCCGACCTGATGGATATCCGCCGTATCGAGAACTCGATCGAGCGCTTTGGTGATCGCTTCATCCAGCGTGTCTTCACCGAGATCGAACAGGCCAAGTCCGACAAGCGGCGCATGCGGGCGGCCAGCTATGCCAAGCGCTTTGCGGCCAAGGAGGCTGGCGCCAAGGCATTGGGCACCGGGATTGCGCGCGGTGTGTCCTGGAAAGAGATCGGCGTGGTCAATCTGCCCGGCGGCAAGCCGACGCTGGAATTCAGGGGCCGGGCCCTGGAGCGCGCGCTGGCCCTGACCCCGCACGGGCATGAGCCCTTCGCCCATATCACCATCACGGATGACCACCCCTGGGCGCAGGCCTTTGTCGTGCTCGAAGCCCGGCCACTGGGCCATCATCTCGACGGGCTCGCCCATGGCTGATCCGATTGCCCGGCTGGAAACGCGGATCGGCTATGTCTTCACTGACAAGAGCCTGATCGAACGCGCCCTGACCCATGGCAGTTTTGCCGAGGGCCGCCGCCCCATTCCGACCTATGAACGCCTGGAATTCCTCGGCGACCGCGTGCTCGGCCTGATGACGGCGGAAGCCCTGTTCAAGGCCTTCGACAAGGCGGATGAGGGCGCGCTGGCACCGCGCCTCAATTCCATGGTGCGCAAGGAAACCTGCGCCGATGTCGCCCGCGAGGTCGATCTCGGCGCGGCCCTGAGGATCGGCAAGTCCGAGGAGAAGGGCGGCGGTCGCAACAAGACTTCCATCCTCGGCGATGCCTGCGAGTCCCTGATGGCCGCGATCTATATTGATGGCGGCCGGGCGGCCGTGCAGGTCTTCTTTGACCATCATTGGGGGCCGCGCATCGATGCGCTCAAGACCAAGCCCGCCGACGCCAAATCGGCGCTGCAGGAATGGGCTGCCAGGGTCGGTTTCGGCGCGCCGCGCTATACCCTCACCGAACGCTCCGGACCGGACCACAAACCGGTCTTTACCGTTGAAGTCACTCTTTCATCTCTCACGCCCGCTGTGGGCGAGGGCGGTTCCAAGCAGGCAGCCGAACGGGCCGCCGCGGAAGCGCTCCTGAAACGCGAAGGACAGCATGTCTGACACTCCCCAACGCTGCGGTTTTGCCGCGGTCATCGGTTCGCCCAATGCCGGCAAGTCCACCCTTGTGAACGCGCTGGTCGGCGAGAAGGTCACCATCGTCACCCACAAGGTGCAGACGACCCGTTTTGCCGTGCGCGGCGTGGCCCTGGCTGACCAGACCCAGATCGTGCTCGTCGACACGCCCGGCGTCTTCGCGCCCAAGACGCGCCTCGACAAGTCGATGGTCGCGGCGGCCTGGTCCGGTGCCGGCGAGGCTGACACCATCATGCATGTCGTCGATGCCGGCGCCCGCGCCCGGATGGAGCACGGCGGTGCCAAGAGCGGCGACAGCCGCATGGTCGAGGATGATGACCGCGTCACCGAGGGCCTGAAGAAGACCGAACAGAAAGCCATCCTCGTCCTCAACAAGGTCGACTTGATGCCGCGCGACCAGCTTCTGGCCATGTCGCAGGAATTGTTCGAGAGCGGCGTCTATTCCGAGGTCTTCATGATCTCGGCCAAGACCGGATCGGGCGTGCCGCAGCTTCGGGAATTCATTGCCGGCCTGATGCCGGAGGGTGTCTGGCATTATCCCGCCGACCAGGTCGCCGATCTGCCGGCCCGCATCCTCGCTGCCGAGATCACCCGCGAGAAAGTCTATCTGCGCCTGCACGAAGAGCTGCCCTACGCCTCGATGGTCGAGACCGAGGTCTGGAAGAAGCTGCGCGATGGCTCACTGCGCGTCGAACAATCCATCATCGTTGAGCGCGAAACCCAAAAACCCATCGTGCTGGGCAAGGGCGGCAGCGCGGTCAAATCGATCGGCGAAGCCTCCCGCAAGGAGCTGGAAGAGGTGCTGGGCTGCAAGGTCCATCTCTTCCTCAATGTGAAAGTCGACGCCAAATGGATGGCGCGGCGCTCGCACTACAAGGATGTGGGTCTGGATTTTGATGTTTAGGGCTCACGCTGATCCCCCCTCATCCGCGCTGCGCGCACCTTCTCCCCGGGGAGAAGGAAGACGGTCCCTCTCCCATGGGAGAGGGTGGCCCGCAGGGCCGGGTGAGGGGGAAATCCCGGTGCCCCCGGCACAAGACTCACATACAACCACACCATGGAATGGCGTGATCAGGGCATAGTTCTGGCGGTTCGGCCGCATGGCGAGACCTCCGCAATCGTCGAGGTCTTGACGGCGGAGCAGGGGCGTCATGCCGGGCTGGTGCGCGGGGCGCGTTCGCGCTCCATGCGACCCATCCTGCAGCCGGGTAACCAGATCACTGTCAATTGGCGTGCCCGCCTGTCGGAGCATTTGGGCATGTTCCAGATCGAGGCCGATGATCTCACCGCCGGCATGGTGATGGAGGACCGCACCGCGCTGGCCGGCCTCAATGCCGCCTGCGCGATTGCCGTCATGGCGCTGCCGGAACGCGAAGCCCATCCGCGCGTCCATCAGGGTTTCCTGCTCCTCCTCAAGGCCTTCGACAACCCCGACATCTGGCCGGCGCTCTATGTGCGCTGGGAGGCGGGGCTCCTGTCCGACCTGGGCTATGGGCTCGACATGTCGGCCTGTGCCGTCACCGGCGTGACCGAGGACCTCACCCATATCTCGCCGCGCACCGGTCGCGCCGTTTGCCGCGAGGAGGCCGCGCCCTACGCGCCCAAACTCCTCGAACTCCCGCACTTCATGGCCGGGTCCGGCAAGATCGAAGAGGGCGATATCGCCCGCGGCCTGGCCCTGACCGGCTATTTCCTGGAACGCCGCGTCCTGTGGCCGATCGACAAGCAATTGCCCGAAGCGCGCGGGCGCTTGATGGCGGAGCTGGAGCGGGTGGGGCGGTTGTGATGGCAGTGAAATGGACCCGCCTTCCATACACGCCTGACCTTGTCCTGTTTGAGACAGGCGTCGGATGTGTTTCGCTTGATCCTCCGAACATCGCATCCAAGCTCGGCATGTCGTGTGATTCCGGGCACGATGAGCTTGATCATTTTCAGGTTCTGGTTTTGGAAAGCGATGGTGTGCGGATTGGCTTTCTTCGTCACAGAGGAACGCCTCGATTGGAATTCAGCACGGTCTGCGACCTGGGGGGTAGCGCTGGCAACGGGATTGAAGAACGCCTGGCGAGTGTTTTGCCGGAACTCGCCCAATCTTTCGTGGGCTATCCAGAGCGTTGGTGAACGCAATGGAGTCTTGCTTTTTGTCTGTTCTCCGGTACATTGTCCTAGTATCCGATGAGGTGGGAACAGCCACCCCACACACCCGAAAGGGTAGAGGCTTCGAGCCGAGAGATCGCGGTTGGCAACGCGCTCGGATATACATCGGGTCGCGCAGTGCGCGGCCCTTTTTCTGTTTCCATTTCAGGTGATCCATAGATGGCCGGCGGCGCGATACCGTTGGATATCTGCGTCCGAGACGGTGTAGGCACTACGCAGATTATAGGTCCCGTGCTTGTTGAGCCGGATCCCGATGGCGACAAGGACAGAACTGTCCAGGCTCGGGACATTGCGGACGAGATAGAAATTGTCTGCATTGCCGGGCTTTTGCCCGATGTATCCCGGGTCTTCGATCACGAGGCCAAGGTTGGGGATGACGAGGTTGTAGTCATCAGGATGATCGACAGCGACATGGCGATGGGCGGCCTTGCTCGCCCAGACGTCTGCGTCGACAAGCTCGGTTCCTAATCGCCGATTGATTGCCTGGGTTTTCAGGAGACCGATGCGGATTGCCTTATATCTCATCGATTTCCCGGAGCGGTGGTCCATTGGACTGGCAGAGTATACCTTCAGGTTGTGTATAACAACTATTGCGCGAGTCCCTAGCCCTTGCCCATTCCCCACAGCTAATCCTGCGTCCGGCCCCTGCGCAGCTCGCTAGCCCTGCCTATACTGGGACAAACACGAATCAGTCAGGTGGGCTTCATGGGCGATCATTTTGATCCCGACGGCGGGCATATCATCGAGGAGACGTTCAACGAGGCGCTGTCGCGGCGATATCTCGCCTATGCGCTCTCGACGATCACCCAGCGGGCCTTGCCCGATGCCCGCGACGGTCTGAAGCCTGTCCACCGGCGTCTCTTGTATGCCATGCGCGAGCTGAAGCTGAACCCGGATCAGGCGTTCAAGAAATCGGCCCGTGTCGTCGGCGACGTGATCGGTAAATACCATCCGCATGGCGACCAGTCGGTCTATGAGGCGCTGGTCCGTCTGGCCCAGGATTTCGCCTCGCGCTATCCGCTGGTCGAGGGACAGGGCAATTTCGGCAATATCGACGGTGATGGCGCGGCCGCCATGCGTTACACCGAGGCCCGTCTGACCAAGGCTGCGGAACTGCTGCTGCAGGATATCGACCAGGGCACGGTCGATTTCGAGGAGACCTATGACGGCTCCGAGCGTGAACCGCTGGTCTTGCCCGGCGCTTTCCCCAATCTTCTGGCCAATGGCTCGACGGGCATTGCCGTCGGCATGGCGACATCCGTCCCGCCGCACAATGTCGCCGAGATCTGCGCCGCCGCCCTGGCGCTGATCGACAATCCGGAGACCGAAACCGAAGCCCTGCTCAAGCATATCAAGGGACCGGACCTGCCGACCGGCGG
>NZ_CAJQOO010000087.1 GCF_905480005.1 uncultured Maricaulis sp. | reverse complement strand
GAACAAAGCCGCATTGTGCCAACGCCAGGCCCGCTCCACGGGGTCCCCGCGCGCCCTGTCTGAAAGTTGAGCGGCTTCGCGCCAGGCGATCTGTGCCGTCTCATAATCCTGGTTGAGGGCGGCACCATACCCGTAATTCTCAGCGAGCGTCGCGAGGACGGCCAGGTCTATATCTGCGGCCTGCCCGGCCTCGTAGGCCCGATTGGCCGCATCCAGCACGGCCGCGGCATCGCCCGCCCGCATCGCCGCCTCGAACGCGAGATAAGGCTCGGTCACGGATTCCGGCAGCCCCTGGGCATAGGCAGCATTGCCCAAAGCAAGTGCGATCAACGCGCCAAACAACCACTTCATGAAACAACCCCCTGTTGTGCCGATTTATCGGTACTCCCAACGCGGCCGTCAAGCCGACACGACGACTTTGCCCCGCTCCTGCCCCCTGCGACTTGACTCCCCCGCGCCCCGGCTCGATATGCCGCGCATGACAGATCACGCAATCAAACCCGTTCACGTCATCGGCGGCGGCATGGCCGGCTCCGAGGCGGCCTGGCAGCTCGTTTCCAAGGGCGTGCCCGTCATCCTGCACGAGATGCGCGGCGTGAAGGGTACCGACGCCCACCATACGGACGGTCTGGCCGAGCTGGTCTGCTCCAACTCCTTCCGCTCGGACGATCACCGGACCAATGCGGTGGGCCTCCTGCATGAGGAAATGCGGCGCCTCGACTCGATCATCCTGCGCCAGGGTGATGCGTCCCGCCTGCCCGCCGGCGGCGCGCTGGCCGTGGATCGTGACGTCTTCTCGCAGGCGGTGACCAAGGAACTCTCGGAGCATCCGCTGGTCACCATCAATCGCGAGGAAATCCCGGCCCTGCCGCCGGAGGACTGGGACAGCGTCATCATCGCCACCGGCCCGCTGACTTCGGAAAGCCTGTCCGAGGCGATCCTGAAACAGACCGGTGAAGGCGAGCTCGCCTTCTTCGATGCCATCGCCCCGGTCGTCTATCGCGACAGCGTCAATACCGAGAAGGCCTGGTTCCAGTCACGCTATGACAAGGGCGAGACCGATGCCGAGCGCAAGGCCTATCTCAACTGCCCGATGGACAAGGAGCAGTATGAAGCCTTCATCGACGCGTTGATTTCGTCCGAGAAGACCGAGTTCAAGGAATGGGAGGCCAATACCCCCTATTTCGACGGCTGCCTGCCCATTGAAGTCATGGCCGAGCGCGGCCGGGAGACGCTGCGTCACGGACCGATGAAGCCGGTCGGCCTGACCAATCCGCACAATCCGACGGTGAAGCCCTGGGCCATCGTCCAGCTGCGCCAGGACAATGCGCTGGGAACTCTGTTCAACCTCGTCGGCTTCCAGACCAAGATGAAATACGGCGCCCAGGGCGAGGTGCTGCGCATGATCCCGGGCCTCGAGGAGGCGCGCTTTGCCCGTCTCGGGGGCATTCACCGCAATACCTTCCTCAACTCACCCAAACTCCTCGACGCGCAATTGCGCCTGAAAAGCCAGCCGCGCCTGCGCTTTGCCGGCCAGCTGATCGGGGTCGAGGGCTATGTCGAGAGTGCCGCTATGGGCCTGCTGGCCGGTCGCTATGCCGCCGCCGAACGATTGGGCACCAGCTTGACGCCACCGCCGGCCACCACGGCGCTGGGCGCCCTGATCGGCCATGTCACCGGCGGCCATCTGGATGGCGGCAAGGGCTCCTTCCAGCCGATGAATGTCAATTTCGGCCTTTTCCCGCCGATCGAACAGCCGACCATCGATGCCGAGGGCAACCGCATCAAGGGCAAGGCCAAGACCCCGGCCCGCAAGATGGCGATGTCGGAGCGGGCGCTGGCGGACCTGGCGAGCTGGCAGGCCGCCTGACCGACACGCCAGCGTTGATTCCCGAGTCCACTCGCGCCGAGCATCTCGGCGAAGAGTGATACCGACTTTCGTCAGGGCCTGCCTACCAGGGCAGGTCCTGGCCGGAGACGTGGTAGAAGCGGCCGCTCATCACCGGATTGCCATAGGCGCGGGCGATCAGATCGAGCTGTCCGGAGACTGATTCCTGGACGGTCAGCTGACCCTGCGGGCCGCCCATATCGGTTTTCACCCAGCCCGGGTGGAGGATGAGCACAACGATGCCGCGATCCTTCAGGTCGATGCTGAGCGATTTGCCGATGGCGTTGAGCGCTGCTTTCGAGCTGCGATAACCGTAGGCACCCCCGCTCTCGTTTTCGCGCACAGAACCCATGCGAGAGGATTGCAGCGCAATCACTTTCATCTCGGATGCCTCGACCTGGCCGGCAAAGGCCTCGACCAGGGCCAGCGGCGCGATCGTATTGACCCTGAACTCATCCAGCATCGCCGCGCCGGCCGCCTGGCCGAAGGCGCGGGTTTCGCCCGACGCCATGCCGGCATTGGCGAAAAGCAGGTCGACCGGTCCGGTCACGACCGCGGCAAGCGCCGCTGCGCTGGCCGGGTCGGCCGCGTCATAGGCGTGAATATCCAGCTTGCCTTCACCCTCGGCCAGAGCTGCCAGCTCGGTGGCGGCATCCGGATTGCGGACAGCCGCGCTGACATGCCAGCCGCGCTCGAGCAATTGCCGGGCATGTTCCAGCCCGAGTCCGCGATTGGCTCCGGTGATGAGCGCATGATGCATAGGTCGTCTCCCTCGTTGCCGCCATGTTGGACGCGAGGCGGGTCCGAGTGCAAGAGGCGGACGCGGTCTATCGGCCGCTCAATGCCAGCCATGTCAGTCGCAACCGACGAGAGAGGGGATTGATGTCCGGCGCCAGCCCGTAGGGATTGGCCGGCAGGCGCGCGAGATGGGTCGATGCGAGGCGGCAATAGCCGATCGCGGGCACGGCCTCGGGCGGGATGGGCCCGGCCATGGCCAGGCGCTCGCAGGCCGCCCGCGCGGCCTCGATCACCCCTTGGCGCGCCTCTGCGACCTTCGCCTCGCCCAGCCCCTGGGCCAGCATGGCCGGGGTCGCGCCGACGGCGCCAAGCGCGTCACCGCCAACCGGAGCCCGCCCGATCCGGGCGCGCAGCGGAAACGCCCGCAGCAAACCGGTCAGACCCCAGGCACGCCCGGCCGCAAGCACGGTGTCGTCGGACACACTGTCCGCCGCGTCGAGCGATTTCAGCGCCAGCCGAGCCAGACACACGGCCGTATTGTCGACATAGGCCAGAATGTCTCCGAGGTCCGTAAAGGGTCGCGCGGCGATATCGTCGAAACGCGCCTCGATCATCGGCGACACATCCGCGAGACCGATCTGACCGGTCAGCGCCGCCAGGCCCTCGGTCACGTCATGGCGCCGCACTTTCTGCGGCGTCGCATAGAGATCGGCGATCGCGTCGCGCCACCAGGTCAGCTTCATCTCGCCTATCAGGCTTTCCGAGCTGCTGTCCGCAATCCGTCCGAGCTCGTGATTGAGCCCGTACAAGGCAAGCAGGCCGGCCCGCTGGTCGGTCTGTGCGAAAAGCGCGCACAAATAGCGGTCCGGGTCAGCGGTTTGCAGCAAGCTGTCGATTTCTTTGGCTGTCATGCGTCTCCCCGGTGGACATGGCCGCAGTCCACACCATATGTGCGAACATGAAAACGGCCCAACCGGCCCACATCCTTCCCGACTTTGTCACTGCAAGAGGTACTCATGGCTTTCACCCTGCCCGATCTTCCCTACGCCAAGGACGCGCTGGCCCCCCATATCTCCTCCCAGACGCTCGATTTCCACCACGGGAAGCATCACAACGCCTATGTCGGCAAACTCAACGGCCTCGTTGACGGCACTGATCTGGCTGCGCTGTCGCTGGAAGACGTGATCAAGGCGTCGGCCGGTGACGCCGGCAAGGCCGGTATTTTCAACAATGCCGCCCAGATCTGGAACCACACCTTTTACTGGCAGTCCATGCGTCCCAATGGCGGCGGCGCCCCGACCGGCGATCTGGCCGCGATGATCGATCGTGATTTCGGCTCCCTGGACGCCTTCAAGACGGCCTTCGCCGATGCCGGCGCCACGCAGTTCGGCTCCGGCTGGGCCTGGCTGGTTCTGGCCAATGGCAAGCTGGAAGTCCGCAAGACGCTGAATGCCGAGACCCCGCTGACCGAGGATGGCGTGACCCCGCTTCTCACCATGGATGTCTGGGAGCATGCCTATTATCTCGACTTCCAGAACCGCCGCCCGGACTACATCACCACCTTCCTCGACAAGCTGGTGAACTGGGAATTTGCGGCTGAAAATCTCGCTGCTGCCCAATAAGCCCCTCGTCAGAGCGGCCCTTGCGCCCTAACCTTCCCCCCGGTCGATAAACACTATCCCGAGGGGAAGGTTAGATGGCGTTCAAACAAGCCATGGCAGCGCTCGCGCTGGCCACAACAACGGTCCTGCCTGTTTATGCGCAGGACATACCCGTCTCCGACAATCCCGAGGCGCTGGGCTTCCAGCCCGACGTGCTGGGGGCGCTTGATGCGCGTCTGGACGAACTCGCCGCGGAAGGCGCCCGTCCCGGCTATGCCGCGATCATTGCCCGCGGTGAACAGATCGCATTCATATCCGAGGCCGGACAGATCAATCTGGAAACCGGTGAGGCGTTCACTGTCGACAGCCCGGTGCGGATCGCCTCGATGACGAAACCCGTCACGGCGGTCGCCATCATGATGCTGGTCGAACGCGGCACCGTCTCGCTGGACGACCCCGTCAGCGACTACATCCCGGAATTCGCCGGTGCGCACGTCGCCGTTTCACCGATGGCCGGAGAGGACGGCGAGATCGCCACGCGCGCTCCGGCGACCGCCATGACGGTCGAACACCTGCTCACCCACACAGCGGGGATCGGCTATATTTTCGAGGGGGAGACGGATCTGGGCCGCCTGTATCTCGACAATTCGCTGTATGCCGGCGAGGGCGACCTGGAAGCCCGCATGCAACAGCTCGCAGCCCTGCCGCTCTATGCCGATCCCGGTGATCGCTGGATCTATTCCTATTCTCTGGACGTCGCCGGCCGTGTCGTGGAGGTCGCGTCAGGGATGCCATTCGAGACCTTCCTGGAAACCGAAATCTTCACCCCGCTTGCCATGCACTCAACCGGCTTCTTCTTCGACGATGTTGATTTCGAGGAAGACGCCATGTCGCCGCTATACGTCCATACCGAAACAGGTGAGATGGTGGCGATCGACCAGGGCAATCCCGACTGGGCCTCAGGGGGTGGCGGACTGGTTTCGACAGCATCCGATTACATCCGCTTTGCCATGATGCTGGCCAATGGCGGCTCGCTCGGCGAGGTCTCCATCCTTGCGCCGGAAACCTTTGCTGAATTCGCGCGTCCCTATGCCACAACAGATCAGCTTGGCGATGGCTGGGACGGCCGCGGCTTTGCTCTGGGCATGGACATTGTCCTGCCTCCGGAGGACGGCCAGCAGCCTGCCGGCATTCCCGGCGATCTGAGTTGGGGCGGGTTGTTCGACACCGACTTCTTCGTCAGCCCGCAGACCCGGACAGCGGCCGTCATCATGACCCAAATCCAGCCGTCCGAGCACCGTCCGGAGCCACGCACGCTGCGGGTCTTCCGCCCCATGGTCTATGGCAGTTTCGCGCAGCAGTGAGGGCGACTGAAAGTTTTTCCGAACCGGGCGACGGAAAGCTGTCCGGTGCTGCGTTGTAGAAGGGCAACGGGCCGCAACCCCTCCCTTCCTCGCCGGCTCGGATGCTCACGTACCCCCCGAACGTGAACAGGGCCCGCCATGTCTCCGGCGGGCCCTGAACGTTTCAGGTCAGCAAAGTGGCTCGGACGCTAGCCGAACACGGTCTGCGCCATGGCCATCGCGATCAGCATCGGGAAGGACAGGAGCGTATTGGTGCGCGAGAACAGCATCGCCGTGCGGGCCGCCTTCGGCTTGGCCTCGGCATCGGCCTCGACAATACCCAGCGCGATCTTCTGATTGGGCCAGATCACGAACCAGACATTGATCGCCATGATGATGGCCAGCCACATGCCGATCCCGATGAAGGAATATTGCGGTGAGTAGGTGTCGGAGACGATACCCAGGCTGAGCACTTCCATCGAATAGCCGCGCAGGCCTGCCACCATGAGGCCGGTCAGGACAGTGAAGGCCGCGCCCCAACGGAACCAGAACAGGGCTGCCGGCGCGATCACCTTGCCGATTGCCGGCTTCTGATCATCCGGGATGTTCGGCATGTTCGGGATCTGCACGAAGTTGAAATACCAGAGCAGACCGATCCACATGATGCCGGCGACAACATGCGTCCAGCGTGCGAGCGCCTGCCAGAAGGCACCGTCGAGCGCGATCGCGCCAGACATGACATAAGCGCCCAGATAGATTGCGGCGAGCACGAAGGAGACGATTACCGTCGTGCGCAGATTGCTGAGAATTCCAGCCATTTTTCCCTCCCCATTGAGCAGAATCATCCTGCCAGTGGAGGGAAATTACACCGGAATTCGCCTCTCAGGATAGGGCCGCAACCTCTACACCCGTTCAGCTGTCGCTGCTGTCACGCTGAACATTGGTGAAGAGCAGGATCGGCGCGGCCACGAAGATGGACGAGAAGGTCCCGATCAACACGCCCCAGATCATCGCAAAGGCGAAGCCTTTCAGGGCGGTTCCACCGATGAGGTAGAGCGAAATCAGCGCCACCAGCGTGGTCACGGAGGTCAGGATGGTGCGCGACAATGTGTTGTTGATCGACAGGTCGAGCACTTCCTGCAAGGGCTTGCGCTTGTACTTGCGCAAATTCTCCCGGATCCGGTCATAGACCACGACGGTGTCATTCATCGAATAACCGACAATGGTCAGGATGGCGGCGACGGTCGCCAGGTCAAAGGTCATCTGGGTCAGCGAGAACATGCCAACCGTCGCGATGACGTCATGCGTCAGGGCGATGATGGCGCCGACCGAATACTGCCATTCGAACCGGAACCAGATGTAGACCAGCATCAAGAAGAGCGCGACGCCAATGGCCGTGAAACCGGTGATGATCAGCTCTCCGGACACCGCGCCACCAATCACGGTCGTGCCGCGCATGTCGATGGTCGGATACGCAGCCTCCAACGCGGTTTCCAGCGCTTCGCGCGCATCATTCTGGGCCGCCTCACCCTCGAGACCCTCACCTTCCTGCAAGGGCAGCGAAATAAGGTAGGTGGTCAGGCCTTCACCGGCGCTGCCGGCGCCCTGGACCCGGGCTTCGCCCAGACCCAATGCATTGGCCGTGGCGCGCAAATCTTCAATCGCGGTGCTCTCATCGGCGACCACTTCGGTCTGGATGCCGCCGCGAAAATCAATGCCGAAATTGATGCCGACTGTCGCGAACTCGAACATCGAGAAAGCAATGAAGAGCGCGGACAGTCCAAGGGCAATGAAACGTCCGCGGATGAAGGGGATCGTGCCCGAGGTCGGGAGATATTTGACGAGTGCGAGGGACATGTCGGTTTCCTCCCCTTAAAGCGGCAGCTTGGTGGGCTTGACGGCCCGCAGCCAAAGAACCGCCAGAAGGCGGGAGACGACGAAAGCGGTGAAGACCGAGGTCAGAATGCCGACCCCCAGCGTAACCGCGAAACCCCGCACCGGTCCGGCACCGAGCATGTAGAGCACGGCAGCGGCGATGAAGGTGGTGATATTGGCGTCGAGAATGGCCGCGAGGGCCCGCTCATAGCCGGCCTGGAGGGCCTGCACCGGCGTTCGGTTGTTTTTCGCCTCTTCGCGTATTCGCTCATAGATCAGCACATTGGCGTCAACCGCCATACCGATGGTCAGGATGATGCCGGCGATGCCCGGCAGGGTCAGCGTCATCCCGAGACCGGACAGGCCGCCCAGGATCAGGACCACATTGACCAGCAGGGCTGTGGTGGAGAAGACACCGAAGACACCATACATCGCGATCATGAAGGCAATGACGAGGGCAAAGCCGATCGCCACGGCAAGGCGGCCGCTCTCGATCTGGTCACGACCCAGCGAGGCCGTGACGACCCGTTGCTCGACCGGTGTCAGCGAGGCTGGCAGGGCACCCGCATTGAGCAGGATGACCAGCTGATTGGCCGTCTCATAGGTATAGCTCCCACCGATGACGCCGGACCCACCCAGGATCGGTTCATTGATGGTCGGTGCCGTGATGATCTGGTCATCCAGCACAATCGCAAAGCGGCGACCGCGATTGGCGCGGGTCAGCTCGCCGAAAATCAGCGCGCCCTGGGTATCGAGCCGGAAACCGACAACCGGACCGACGAAATTCGGATGGTTGGCGACGACATAAGACTGATTGAGGTTTTCCCCGGTCAGGCGTTGGCGCGTTTCGACCGCGAGCCAGGCAGTCCCGCCCGAATCCGCCAGCGGGAAGACACTCACACCCGGTGGCGTGCGTCCCTGGCCATTCGGCCCGGGATCCACATTCTCGTCCACCATGTGAAAGCTCATCGAAGCCTGGGTAGCGACCAGATCAATGATTTCCTGCGGATCATCAGCCCCCGGCACCTGCACCAGAACCCGGCGATCACCGGAGCGGGCAATGGTCGGATCGGTTGTACCGAGACCGTCGAGACGGCGGCGAATGACCGTGATCGACTGTTCCAGCGTCCGGTTGCGGATCGACTCATACTGCTCGGACGTCACGGTGATGCGAATGGCGGACGGGTCCGACTGATCAGCCGAGATGTCATACATGTTGGCAAAGCCGGCCTGGCCTGCACCCGTCGTGACCGGTGAATTGAGCGCTCGGATACGCTCCAGCGCCGTTTCACGCTCTTCCGGGCGCAACATCAGGACAACCACTTCGTCGCCGATCACGGAGACCGAGCGGGCGAGCACGGGCGGCGCATTGCGCAGCGAGGTGCGGATGTCGGAGGCCAGCGCTTCCAGCTGGGCATCACGGACCTCGTCCATATCGACTTCAAAGACGATATGCGAACCGCCCTGGAGGTCGAGACCGAGATTGATCGTCCCGGACGGGATGAAGCGCCAGATGCCGTTGGGCGTACGTGTGCCATCCGCCTCATTGATCGTATACCGGTCGGTCTCCGGCACGAAATTGGGGATGGTGTACATCACGCCGAGAAGCGTGATGAAGATGATGGAAAAAAGTTTCCAACGCCCGAAATGCAGCATGACAGCGCGGCCTCTTGGTCAGGGACGATCAGGGGTGACGGTCAACCGGCTCAGCCGATTTCCTTGTCATCCTTCTTGTCGTCATTCTTGGCATCATTGGCCGGCTTCGGAGCTGTGCGCCCCTTCACGTCAGCGATCGTGGAGCGGACGATGCGGACTTTCACGCCCTCACCCAAATCCAGCGTCACTTCTTCATCACCGACCTTGGCAATCTTGCCGATCATGCCGCCCTGGGTGATGACTTCGTCACCCCGCTTCAGGCCCTCGATCAGGGTTTTATGCTCTTTCATCCGCTTTTGCTGCGGGCGGATGAGCAGGAAGTAGAAGACCAGGCCCATGAGGACGAGCATGGGAATCGGTGATTGCAGAAACTGTTCCATGAAGTAGCGCGCTCCGCGACTGGTGGGTGTGTGACGCAACAAATCTGCGCATGAACCCGGAAATTCGAATGCGCGGGACTATATCGGGACGAGCCTTGGTTGCAACAAGGGTCGGCTGTTGGAAAGCGGTGCTATTGTGTGACCTTCGCCACAGTCTGACCGGTCCGGACCCTAGTTGAGATAGGACATCGGATCGACCGGGTTCACCCCCGATCGGATCTCGAAATGAACCTGGGGACGGTCTACCGTCCCGGTCGCCCCGGCCTGGGCGATGATCTGGCCGCGGGAAATCTGGTCGCCTTCACGCACGAGAAGACGGGAATTGTGGGCATAAGCCGTCACATAGCCACCCGAATGGCGGATCAGGACGAGCTGGCCGTAACCGGCGAGCTCACTGCCGGCATAGACGACCTGGCCCGGAGCTGCGGCGCGCACCTCGGCGCCGGACGGCGCCTCGATATTGATACCGTCATTGCGCTCGCCATTGGGCCGGCGACCGAAGCTGGACAGAACCTGGCCACGGATCGGCCAGTCAAAGCGAGGCGCTCCGGCTTCAGCCGGCGGCGGCGTGTAGGTGTCGCGGTTTGACGCGCTGGTCGGTGCGCGCGAGGAGCCACCCGATGTCGTGCTGGCGACCTGGGTTCCGACCGGCAAATTGATCTGCTGGCCAACCTCGATCTCATAGGGTGCCCGGATGCCATTATGATTTGCGAGCTGCTGGAAGGGCACGCCATAGCGCAGGCCGATCCGATAGAGGTTTTCGCCGCGCTGGACGACATGGACCGGCGGACGCGGCATCGCAATCGTCTGCCCGACACGCAGCGTGTAAGGCGCGTTGAGACCGTTTGTGCCGGCCAGGTCAGACATGCTGACCCCGCAGCGTTCAGCGATTTCCGACAGGGTGTCATTGGTCCGGACGGTATAGCCGGAGCCGCAATTCATGCTCGCGCGGCGCGGGGAACGCGCCGATGAGGAGGACGAGGAAGACGATCCATTGCCGAAACTGCGATAGTCCACCCGCGCCGGCTCACGCGGGTTGGAGGCGCAGGCCGCAAGGCTCGCACTCACCACCGCAACGAGGCAGATCAGGGACATTCGACGCATTTCGGACTCGACCTCCGACAGGAAAAGCCGGGCCATCAAGCCAGAGAAGGCTTAACCGGCGGTTATCCACGCCGTCTCTTCCCGCAAGCCGGGTGCAATTTTAATGTAGCGGCCTGCCGGCGGTCATTCGTTCGAAAGCGCGGCCAGGCTGGCCAGACACCAGGCACGCCCGTCCGCCTCCGAGGCGACGACGCAAAAACAACTCTCCCAATCCCCGACCAGCTCGGCAATCATCGCCTGGCGCTCGGCGCCGTCATGCCCATGCGGGGGCAAATAGGCGAAGGGGCGTGCTTCGAGCACGCCAAGAAAATCATCCCAGACCTCACGCGAAAAGCTCGACTTGGCCGGCAATTCCGCGAGGCTTGCGTCGATAATGATGCCTTTCAGGCGACCGGACTGGATATCCTGGCGTACCCGCTCTTCCGTCGCCGCATGCTCGGTGCGCGAGGCGAGCCCGGTTATGATCACCCGGGCCAGGCCGTTCTCGTCCGGATCGAAATACGCTATCCCCATATCGTCACCCTCGCACACTCACCGGCAGAATAACCGCTATAGCGCCCGCGCCTCACCCTTCACCAGGGGCACGAAACGCACATCCATGATGTCGGTTTCGGTGATGCTGTCGCACTCGCGGACATAACGCACCAGAACCTGGCGGGTCTCACGATCCACCGGAGCAACCGCGATACCGCCATCCTTGAGCTGTTCGAGAATGGCATCCGGCCGCGTCGGCGCCGAAGCCGTCAGGATGATGCGGTCAAAAGGCGCCTGTTCAGGCCAGCCGATCGATCCGTCGCCGATACGGGTCACGATATTGCTCAGGCGCATGGCCTCGAAACGGGCCTCCGCTTCACGCGACAGCGTGCGATAGCGCTCGACCGAATAGACCCGCCGGGCCAGCCGCGCCAGGACGGCGGCCTGATAGCCCGAGCCGGTCCCGATCTCGAGCACCTTGCAGCGGTCATCCAGTTTCAGCGCCTGGGTCATCAAAGCCACGATGAGCGGCTGTGAAATGGTCTGGCCGCAATCGATTGGCAGGGCCCTGTCATCATAGGCCTGGTCGCCAAAGCGTTGCGGCACGAAGAGATGACGCGGGGTGCGTTCGAGCGCGCCCATGACCGTGGCATCGGTCACACCGCCACCACGCAGGCTCATCACGAGCTGGATCATGCGGGGATCAGGCATCTGCATGCGAGGCAACCTTCTTCGCGAGCCAGTACGCCGCCGGAGGCGGGATCAGGATTTGGGCGGAACGCCGCCGAGCATGCTCTTCAGATTGCCCAGCGTCTCGCCATGGGTGAGGTCCATATGCAGCGGCGTGACAGAGATCTTGCCATCATAGATCGCGCGCAGATCAACCCCGTCCGGCGGATTGGACAACAGGCCCTTGAAGGCAAGCCAGTAATAATCCATGCCACGCGGGTCGGTCCGGTGCTCGGCGTGAAGAATATGCTGGTCGCGGCGTCCCTGGCGGGTGACCTCGACCTCTTCGACATCATCCGGCTTGCGGTCCGGGAAATTGATGTTGATCAGCACATCATCCGGCCATTTCAGATCGAACAGGCGGCGCAGGATCGGCGCGCCATACATCTCTGCGGTCTCCCACTGGATCGGGTCATCCTTGCCGAAGCCATAGGCCTGGGACAGCGCCACCGAGGGTATGCCGAGCTGCATGCCCTGCATGGCTCCCGCGACAGTGCCGGAGAAGGTCACGTCCTCGGCGATGTTCTGGCCGCGATTGACACCGGACAGGACGAGATCGGGCTGCTTGCCCGGGATCAGGTCCTGTACGCCCATCAGCACGCAATCCGTCGGCGTCCCGGAGACGGACATGCGCCGTTCGTCGAAATGCCGGACCCGCAGCGGATCGTGCAGCGACAGAGACCGCCCGGCCCCGGACTGCTCCTCGGCCGGCGCCACGATCCAGACATCGTCCGTCAGCTGGCGCGCAATCGTCTCCAGCACTTTGAGCCCGTGGGCCCGGATGCCGTCATCATTGGTGAGGAGGATGCGGGGATTTTCAGGGATCATGATCAACCGGTCGCTTGCTGTGTTGGCGTTCGCCTGCTTCTAAAGCAATTCGAGCCAGCCGCCAGTCCCCGGACGCGGTCACAAATGTGCCAGACAAGCGACAGGCGGCCCTTGGGGAGGACCGCCTGTGCACTCGTCAGACCAGTTCAACACTGCGACGACCACCAGATTTCCGGCATGTCGGGCACGGGCAGTGCCAGGGCAGTATCATCCTGGGGCAGGCCGAAAACACCCAACCGGGCAAGTCGAATGCCTCTGCCTGACCAAGCGTGCGATGCACGCCCTTGAGTTCCGTTCCGGCAACGCCGCTCCCGGTGAGAGAGACTAAAATCATCAAAAGCGAGCAATCACCCAAATGGGTGAGCGCACGAGCTCGGCCCCGGCACACCAGGGGTGCGAGACGACAGCCCTTGATCCCGACATCCACGCGAGGCCGCAGCCGCGTCGACCGGGCAAACGGGATGTCTGAGCTACTGGCAGGGCTGGAGGCCCTTGAATCAGGCTGTAATCGTCTCCGCTCCGCCCATATAGGGGCGCAGGGCTGCCGGAATGGAGATCGAACCGTCTTCATTCTGGTGATTTTCCAGAACCGCGACGAGCGCGCGTCCGACGGCAACGCCGGACCCATTCAGCGTGTGCAGGAAGGCCGGACGCTTCTCGCCATCCTTGCGGAAGCGGGCATCCATGCGGCGGGCCTGGAAGTCACCACAGGTCGAGCAGGAGGAGATCTCGCGATAGCAATCCTGGCTCGGCATCCAGACTTCCAGATCGAAGGTGCGGCGGGCGGAAAAACCCATATCGCCGGTACACAGCTTCATGACCCGATAGGGCAGTTCGAGCAGCTGCAGGACTTTCTCGGCACAGCCGGTCATGCGCTCGAGCTCGGCATCGCTCTCGTCCGGCGTCACGATCGAGACCATCTCCACCTTCTGGAATTGGTGCAGGCGGATCATGCCGCGCGTATCGCGCCCCGCCGACCCCGCTTCAGACCGGAAACAGGGCGTATAGGCGGTCATGCGCATGGGCAGATCGGTCTCGGCGTGAATGGTTTCGCGCGCGAGATTGGTCAGCGGCACTTCCGCCGTCGGGATCAGCCAGCGATGATCGGTCGTACGGAAGAGGTCCTCGGAAAATTTCGGCAATTGACCGGTCCCGAAGACGGCCTCGTCGCGCACCATGTAGGGCGGGCTGACCTCTTCATAGCCGTGCTCGGTGGTGTGCAGGTCGAGCATGAATTGCGCCAGGGCCCGCTCCATGCGAGCCAGGCCACCGCGCAGGGCGACGAAGCGCGAACCGGACATTTCCGCCGCCTTCTTGAAGTCCATCTGGCCAAGGCCTTCGCCAAGATCGACATGATCGCGCGGCTTGAAACCCATGGCCCGGGGATCGCCCCAGCGACGCACTTCCTCATTGTCCGCCTCATCGGCACCCTGCGGTACGTCGTCATGCGGCAGATTCGGCAGCGCCGCGAGATGCTGATTCAGGGTCTCGTCAAAATGGCGGGCCTGCTGACCGGCTTCCTCGAGCACGGATTTGAGACGGTCGACCTCACCGCGCAGACGGTTGAACTCGGCCTCGTCGCCGGTCGCCTTGGCCTTGCCGATCTGCTTTGACAGCGTATTGCGCTCGGTCTCGGCATCCTGCTGCTTGCCCAGCGCATCACGGCGGGAGGCATCAAGCTCGATCAGGATCGCGGATTGCGACGCCAGGCCACGCTTGGCGAGGCCAGCGTCGAAAGCGTCGGGATTGTCGCGGATGAGCTTGATGTCATGCATGGGTCTGATCCGGTTGGAGTGAAATAACGAGGCCGGGCTATAGCCCTGCCCGCGCGCGCCGTAAACCGGATCAGCCGTCTTCGGCCTCGTCCGCGTCTGTCTCGGAAGACTGCATCAGGTGCATGCCTCCGATCGAGATGAAGTAGAGCAGCATCAGGGCGCCACCGAGCATGATCTGTGAAATCGGGTCCGGCGGTGTGGCAAAGGCTGCAAACAGGGCAATCCCCACCACCGCGAAACGCCAGCCCTTGAGCAGCGTCTTCGCCTTGAGGATGCCGGCCTTGGCCAGCAGCATCAGAAAGACCGGCATCTGGAAGGAGATGCCGAACACCAGCATCAGCGTGGTGATGAGGTTCATGTAGTCGGAGACATTGAGCAAAAGCTCGATCCGCGTCCCGACCAGTTCCGCCGATTGCTCCTGGCCCAGCGAGAAACGCATCACCATCGGCAGGACGAAGAAATAGACGAAGCTCACGCCCAGGCCGAACAGGATCGGCGACATGGCCAGGAAAGGCGCGAAGGCACCGCGCTCATTCTTGTACAGACCCGGCGCGACAAAGCCGTAGATCTGCCAGGCGATGACCGGGAAAATGATGATGATCGAGCCGACCAGGGACAATTTCAGGCGGACGAAGAAAAACTCCAGCGGAGCGAAGAAATTGGCGGTCAGGTCCAGCTCTTCCACCGGGACGCCGCGAACGATCGATGCCGCGTCACGATAGGGCAGAAGCAGCCATTGATAGAGCGTCTCGGAGACCAGGAAACAGCCAATGAATCCGGCCAGCAAAAAGCCCATGATCACCACGAGGCGCGAACGCAGTTCGACCAGGTGCTCGATCAGCGGCGCGCGGCTGGCCTCGACTTCATCTTGCTCGATCTCAGCCATCCGGCTCAGCGTCCCTTGATTTCATCGACCGGCCTGGCAGGTGCCGGCTCGATCGGCTCTGCCGCATCACCGCTTGCAGCCGCATCGGCTTGCGCATCGCTTTCCGGTGTTGCGCTTTCCGGCTTCCGGACGTCGAGGGCGGCCGGCTTTTCCGACTGGGCGTCTCCGCCCTCCGCCTGGCCCTTCTCGGCATGCTTCAGCTTCAGGGCGCGGATATCATCGTCCTGCGTACCGCGTGCCGCCTTGTCGAGTTCGCCATGAATCTGGTTGATCGGATTGGCATCCTTGAGCGCCTCGATCTCGCGGCGCAGTTCGGACAGCTCGGTCTCGCGACCGATCTCCTCGAAACTGTTCTGGAAATCCTTCGCCATGGCGCGGGCCTGGGCCATCATCTGGCCGACCTTGCGCATCATGACCGGCAATTGCTGTGGCCCCACCACGACCAGGGCGAGGACCAGGACCACCAGCAATTCCGGCATGCCAATGCCGGGGCTCATCGCCTAGCTCCCGGTTTTTTCGTCTTCGCGGGCCTCGGTATTGAGCGAGCCGGCCGGCGTGTCGCTGTCGGCCTCGTCACCCTCGCCTTCATCATCCTTCAGTCCCTTGCGGAAACTGGTGATACCCTTGGCGAAGTCACCCATGACCGAAGCGATTTTCCCCCGCCCGCCGAACAGCAGGACGGCGAGAAGAACCACGAGAAGAATTTGCCACATACCGGGAGCCATATGCCCCTCCGTCTGAACCGAGTTAACTGGGTCTACTGCGTTTGCCGGGCCTCGTCCAACCTGTCAGTCAGGCATCGGGACGAATGATCGCACGCCTGGCGTCACGCTGCACCATCCGGGTCGTCATCCCCATCCATGAAGTCGACATGGAAGGCATGGGCCTCCTCGTCGCTCAACGGGTCTTCCAGAAGGTCGGGTTCGACACTGCGGGTCGGATCCGGAACCGAGAAATCCGGCGGCAGGCGCGCATCAAGCAGGCCGGCGGCCTTGAGGTCCGACATGCCGGGCAAATCACCGATCGACTGCAGCGAGAAATATTCCATGAAAGCCTGGGTCGTGCCGTAGGTGACCGGGCGACCGGGGGTGCGGCGTCGGCCGCGCGGGCGCACCCAGCGCAGTTCGAACAACAGGTCCAGTGTGCCCCGAGACACCGCGACGCCGCGGATTTCCTCGATTTCGGCGCGCGTGACCGGCTGGTGGTAGGCAATGATGGACAAGGTCTCGAGCGCCGCCTGGGAAAGCTTGCGCGGCTCTTGCTTGACCTCGACCAGCACGTCAGCCAGGTCCGCTGCCGTTTCGAAACGCCAGCGTCCGCCCACTTCGGTGAGATGCACGCCGCGTTCAGCGTATTCTGCCTGCAGCTTCGCGAGCAGGTCCTGGATATTGGTTTCCAGCGGCAGCCGTCCGATCAGGGTTTCCTCGTCCAGCGGTTCGGCGGCGGCAAAGAGCAGCGCTTCCAGCACGCGCAGATTCTGGCGCTCGGTATTGACGGCGAGATGCACGCCGAGCGCCTCGGAGGCTTCGGCATCGGCGACCACGCTGGGCCCCTGGTGCGCGGCCCGCTCGCGCAATGCGGAGATCGCGCTGGAGATTGCGTCCGCTGGCTCTTCAGTCGTTGTTTCGTCACTCATCGGTCGCGTCCCCTTCCCCCGCCTGCGCCCTCACGAAGAGCGGCGCATAGGCTTCACGCTGACGCAATCGTGCATGGCCCTCCTTGGTGATTTCAAGCGCGGCCAGCATTGAACTGGCACGCACTGACCGCATCGGAGGAGGATTGGCACCCAGCTCCCCGGCCCCGGGAAGCAGGCTGTCCAGTTCACGCCATTCACTGATTTGCGGCATCAGTGTCTCAAGGCGATCCCTTGCAGTTTCCAGGCCATAAACCTTGGGCGTCGGCGGGCGGTAAACAGACCGCGCCTGTTTCACGCGGCGACTGGCATAGGCCGACAGCAAGTCGTGCAGATCGGCTTCATAGACGACCGAGCGCGTCGCCCTTACGCCCTCCGGCATGCCGCGCCCGTGAATATCCGTGCCCAGCAGCGACCGGGCGAACAGCGCGTCACCCGCCGCCCGCATCGCTTCCAGACGGCGCAGCCGAAAGGCCAGGGCGGCAGCGAGGGCCTCGGCCGGCTGCTCCTCCTCATCCTTCTGCGGCTTGGGCAATAGGAGTTTGGACTTCAGGAAAGCCAGCCAAGCCGCCATGACCAGATAGTCGGCGGCCAGGTCGAGACGCTTCTGGCGCGCCGCTTCCATGAATTGCAGATATTGTTCGGCCAGTTCGAGGATCGAGATCTTCGCCAGATCGATCTTGCGCTTGCGGGCCAAGGCGAGCAGGAGGTGAAGCGGTCCCTCGAATCCGTCGAGGTCCACAACGAGCGCATCGGTCTCGGCGTTCTCGGCGGCTTCAAACCGGACGTCTTCCTCGAATTCCTCGCTCACAACGCTCCCATTTCAGGGCGCCCGTTTCAGGGCTCCCGCTTCAGGCGGCTGACCGGATCCGGATCAGGCGGAAAGCCTGTCCAGCCAGCTATTGAGACGCGATTCGGCGTCGACCGGGTCAAAATCCTCGATCACGTCTCGCGCCGACTCGGCAGCCTCGGCGCGCTCCAGCGCCTTGCCGGCCAGGGATGTCGTGCCCTCGGCGACGGCCATCATCTCACCCATTTCGCCATTGCAGTGCAAAAGCATGTCGCAACCGGCCCCGAGCGAACGCTCGCCGCGCTCGCGGAATGTTCCGGTCAGCGCCTTCATCGACAGATCATCCGTCATCAAGAGCCCGTCAAACCCGATCTCGCCGCGGATCACCTTGCCAACCAGTTCGGCGGACTGGGTCGCCGGGTGATCGGAATCGATATCGGCGTAGACAATATGAGCCGTCATCGCCATGGGTGCGTCGTTCAGACCCTTGAAGGGCGCGAAGTCGGTTTCCGACAACAGGCCATGCTCTTCCGGGACGACCGGCAATTCCAGATGACTGTCGGCCAGGGCCCGCCCATGCCCGGGGATATGCTTGATGATCGGAGCAACACCGCCGGCCATCAGGCCTTCCATCGCAGCGCGGCCGAGATGGATGATCGGCTCCGGCGTCCGCCCGAAGGCCCGGTCGCCGATAATGTCATCAGCCCCCTCGATGCGCAGGTCGGCCACAGGTGCGCAATCAACATCGACGCCGATCGTGCGCAGCTCGTGCGCCAGAAGCCGGTGATTGATGCGTGTGGCCTCGATCGCCATTTCCTCGTCGACCTTCCACAGATCGGCGAAGCGTTCGGCGGCCGGCGCGGCGCGCCAGGTCGGCGGACGCAGACGCGCAACCCGCCCCCCCTCCTGGTCGATCAGGATCGGCACATCACGACCGACACAATCGCGCAGCTCCAGCGTCAGCCGCGAGACCTGGCGAATACTGTCGATATTGCGGGCAAACAGGATGAAGCCCCACGGGTCGATATCGCGAAAGAAGGCTTTCTCGTCCGGACCGAGCCGGGTCCCCGCGAGGCCGTAGATCACGGAGGCAATCGTCATCGGCGTGCCACCAGGCAGTCCTGGCCGCGTGACTGCAGGGTCGTGCAGAAACCGACGGCATCGCCACGATCCGCAAAGGCCGCAATCCGCAGGCGGTGATAAGTGCCACGCCCCTCGATCTCGACAGTGGCCACATCCGGCGCCATGCCAGCGGAAATATCGGAAAAACGTGTCCGGAAGGCGACCCAGGCCGCTTCGGCATCCGATTCGGTGCGGAAAGAGGCGATCTGCACCACCCAGCTGCCCGAAAGGTCGACGCCGGCCGTCGCTGTCGGGGCCGCAGCCGGTACCGGATCGGGTTCGCGGGCCGGCGTCTGCACGACGGGTTCCGGTTCCGGATCGGGCTGCCGGGCCGGCCTTTGCGGCGCCGGGCGCGGCATGGCGTCCGGCAGGGCTTCGGTCTCGACGGTCGGATCTGCCGCCGCGTCGGCATCGACCTGTTCGACACGCAGGCTCGGACGAGCGGAGTCTTCAAGCGGTTCTTCCGGCGCCGGGCGCAGGGAGACGGTGTCATCACCGGCATCATCGCCGGTCAGGCGGTCATAGACTTCCAGTTCCGTATCCGGCGTCTCGGCCCCACCGGGATCAATCGGGCGCTCGCGATAGGGTTCTTCATTGGGGACAAGGCGCGGCGCACCATCGCGACCACTATCGCGCAAGCCCTGATTATAGGCGCTCCAGACCACGCCGAGAAAAAGGACGAAGGCGGCCAGGGCGGTAGTCAGCAGCAACAGGCCGCGACGCGCGTCCTCGTCGCGCGCGTCGAATGTGGCAAACTCGTCCGCCGGTGGTGCGTAGGCGCCGATCCGGCTTTCCTCGTCCTGGTCTGTCATGAATTCCGGTTCTCACCTCAGGTCCGGCGGCCGCGCGAATCGCGACAGGCAGCCATACGATAACATCGCGGCAGGAATGCCCTTACCGCCGCGACAGTTTAGAAATACCCCTGCACGGTGAAAAGCCGTCTGTGCTCTTCCACTGCAAAGCGATCTGTCATCCCGGCGATATAGTCGCAAACCGCGCGCGCTGTCTGCGCCGTACCGGCCGTCGACATGCTCGCCTGTACATCGCTGGGCAGCACGCCCGGATCACTCAGATACAGGTCGAACAAGTCACTGGTCACACGGCGCGCCTGGCTCATCATCCGGTTGACCTTGTAGTGCCGGTACATGTGGGCAAAGAGATGGCGACGCAGCGCGGCCAGATGCAGGACCATCTCTTCGGAGAAGGCCACGACCGGATGGTCAAGCGCCCGCAAGTCCCGGGCGTTCTCAGGCTTGGCCTTGTCGAGGCGCCGACGTGTCTCGGTCAACACATCCTCGACCATGACGCCAATCAGCTCGCGAACAGACTCATGGACAATGATCGTCTGCGGCTTGTCGGGCCAGCGCTCGCGGGCGCGGCGGAAAATGTCGCCGACCAGCGGCAATTCAAGCAATGGCTCCATCTCGAGGAGGCCGGAGCGAAGCCCATCATCGATATCGTGATTATTATAGGCGATATCATCTGCCAGGGCGGCCACCTGGGCTTCGAGGCCGGCATGGGTCTCGAACTCCAACTCACGCCAGCCCTCATAATCGGTGAAGGCCCAGGGCAGGTCCGCCTCGCCCCGGCCAGTCCCAAGCAAGGGGCCGTTATGCTTGACGACGCCTTCCAGCGTCTCCCAGGTCAGGTTGAGACCGTCGAATTCCGGGTAGCGCACTTCAAGCTTGGTGATCACGCGCAGGGTCTGGGCATTATGATCAAAGCCGCCGAAATCCTTCATCTTCAGCGCCAGCACCCGTTCACCCTCGTGCCCGAAGGGCGGATGCCCGAGATCATGGGCGAGCGCGAGCGCCTCGGCGAGATCTTCATCTCCGCGCAGCGCGCGTGCCAGGGTCCGTGCGATCTGCGAGACTTCAAGGGAATGGGTCAGGCGCGTGCGGTACTGGTCACCTTCATGGGCCACGAAAACCTGGGTTTTCTCCTTCAGTCGCCGAAAGGCCGCAGAGTGGATAATCCGGTCGCGATCACGCTGGAAGGCGTTGCGCATCGCACTGTCAGGCTGGGCAAAGCGGCGGCCGCGCGACTCCGCCGGGTGACAGGCATAGGGCGCGCGGGTTCGGTCGGTCGCGGCGATGATCATGTCAGGGGGGCCTTTTATCCGCGCTGAGGGAGGTCCATATAAGACCACACAGGCAGAAACCAAAGGCCCGCCGGGCCCAGCATCAGGCGCTACCATGTCCGTCAATGTCTCGCTTTCCGCGTCCGCCGCGAAACAGATCAACACCATCATCACGGCCCAGGCCTCTGCCGGGCTGCTGCGCATCGGCGTCGTCGGCGGCGGCTGCTCCGGCTTTTCCTACACATTTGACCTCGATGAGACAGTCAATAATGACGATCTGGTGATCGAGCGCGACGGCGCCAAAGTCGTCATCGACGAAGCGTCCCTGCCCTTCCTGGACGGTTCGGAAATCGATTATGTCGACGAGCTGATCGGTGCCAGCTTCAAGATTCACAACCCCAACGCCACCGCCGCCTGCGGTTGCGGTACGAGTTTCTCGATCTAGACCTCGCCCCTCGCAGGAAGCTGCCCTATCCTTCCCCCCGGGAAACGGGAGGAAGACCATGGCCTATGTTCAGGGATATGTGGCGGCCGTGCCGGACGAAAACCGGGACGCCTTCATCGAAAGCAGCGTCGCCATGTGTGCGATGATGAAAGAATTCGGCGCCTTGCAGGCCGTCGATTGTTGGGGCGCTGATGTACCGGAAGGCGAGCTGACCTCCTTCCCGAAGGCTGTGCAGAAGAAGGACGGCGAAACCGTCACCTTTTCCTGGGCGGTCTGGCCGGACAAGGCAACGGCCGACGCCGCGATGGAAAAGATGATGGCCGATCCGCGGATGAAGGCCGATGAGATGCCCTTCGACGGCAAGCGACTGATTTTCGGCGGTTTTGAGTCACTGGGCGAGATCTGACACTTCATGGCCAGCACATTTTCCGACATCGCCCGGCGCCGCATTTCAACACGTGCCTTCCTCGACACGCCGGTCAGCGAAGCCGAGATCCGCGAAATTCTGGACACTGCCCGCTGGGCGGCATCCGGCGGCAATATCCAGCCCTGGACCGTCCATGTCGTCACCGGCAAGGCGCGACAGCGCGTGATCGAGACCGTGCGCGCCCGCCTCGAGGTCGATCCATTCGGCGACGAGAATGATTTCGGTGCCTATCCGCAATCC
>NZ_CAJQOO010000086.1 GCF_905480005.1 uncultured Maricaulis sp. | reverse complement strand
CTCGGTTTTGTACTGGATCGTCTTGTAGCCCATTTCGGTGCTCCATCTGACGGCGCGGAAGTCCCGCGCGGGAAAATCCGCGCCGCTATAACGCAGACGGAAGCGAGCGTCGATACCGGGCGACCCGTTTGAGTCACCCGGTCTCGCACGACTTACTGGCGTGAGATGCTGTAACCGGCATCCTGCAGGAGCTGGATCACACCGTCTTCGCCCGGCAGGTGGGCCGCGCCGACGGCGATAAAGACCGTGCCTTCACCCTCCATGATCTCGGCAATCTGCGGCACCCAGTTATTGTTCCGCGTCACGATCAGCGTCTCATAGACCTCAGGGGATCCTTCACGCATGCTGCCATTGATCATCTCCTCGAGGACGGCCATATCGCCCAGGGCCCAGGCCGTCACCAGCTCATTGAGCTGGGTCGGCAGGTCGGCCATGTCCTCCAGGCCTTGATCGAAGGCACGCGCCTGAACCTCATCGGACACGCCGGCCAGAAAGCGGATCTGCTCCTCGGCGGTCTCGAAATAGCCCATCTGCGTATCGCTACCGGCGACAAGCGCCAGCAAGCCAGCCTCGGCACCCGCGCTGGGATCGAGGCCCAGCGCCTGCATTTGAGTAACAGCCAGCATTACCTGGGCCAGCCAGGGGCGCATCGGCTCCAGCATCGCCGGAGCGACGCCCAGCGTCGGGGCGAACTCGGCCAGCGCCGCATTGGCCTCGGCCGACAGAAGCGAGGACAGCGTTACACCGGGCGGATTGAGACCGTGCTGCATGACCAATTGCTGCATCTGGCCTTGCGACTCCGGCGAATGCACATCCGCCTCCAGATAAAGGGTATCGGCGCTCGCCAGCAGCGCCTGGAGCTCTGGCGTCTGCCAATCGAGGCCCGGCGGAAGAATGTGGAATGTGCCGAAGATATAGACGTCGGAATCGGCATCCGAGAGGTGCCAGACTGCCGGATCGGCCTCGAGGGCCGAATAATCCGCCGGCTGGGCCAGGGCAGTTGAAGCGAACAGGGCGCTGCCGGCAAACAGGGCGGCACCCAGGGCGCCGGAGACGGCGCGGCGGAATCGGGAGTGAGCTGACATGCAGGATCCTCAAAGAGACAATCGAAAGATGCGGACACGTTATCCGCACCGAACGCGCTGGCTAGCGGGAAATCACAGACCTGCTTCCCACCTGCACCCCCCTCAACGCTGGCAGGAACTGCAGAACCAGGTCGAGCGACCGGACTGGACGATGCGCTGGATGGCCCCTTGGCATCCGTCGGTCGGGCACGGCGCGCCCAATCGATCATAAACCCGGAAACGATGTTGGAAATAACCGAGCGCCCCGTCCGTGGACGCAAAGTCCTTGAGCGAGGAACCACCGGCCTCGATCGCCTCGATAATGACGGCCCGCACGGCAGTCGCGAGCCGATCGGCACGCACGCCCGGTATCGAGGCGGCGGCTCGCCGCGGGCTGATGCCGGATCGATGCAGGGCCTCACAGACATAGATATTGCCCAGGCCGGCGACGATGGACTGATCCAGCAAAGCCGCCTTGATCGGCGTGCGCCGCCCGGCCAGCACAGACGACAGGTAAGGTCCGGAAAACTCATTGCCATGCGGTTCCGGCCCCAGCGCACCCAGGACTGGATGGTCCGCCTCGGCCGCGGTCCGGAACAGGTCCATGTATCCGAACCGGCGCGGATCGTTATAGCGCACCACAACACCGCCCTCGGCCCGGAAGACGACATGGTCATGCTTGGGATTGGCGGGGGCTGCGTGGACGAAGTCACCGGGCTGGGCCGCCGCGCCGTCCACCTCGATCGAAAAGCGGCCGGACATGCCGAGATGCCCGATCATCGTCTCGCCGCCGCTCAGGCGCACCAGCAGATACTTGGCCCGACGGTCAATGCGCTCGACCCTTTGTCCTGTCAGCCGCTCGGCAAAGCGATCGGGGAAGGCAAAGCGCAAATTGGGGCGATTCACCTCGACGGCGAGGAGGCGTCGTCCCTCCAGCGCCGGAATCAGGCCTCGGCGGACCGTTTCTACTTCAGGAAGCTCGGGCATGGCTTATGTGAATCATCTTTACATTCAAATGGTTACATTTTCGCCGCATTTCCGGTTTCAGCTTCGCGGGCCTTTGGGATGCAATGGAGACGAGGCAGCATGTTTGATCATATGGATATCATCCTGTCAGCCGCGATAATCGCGGCACAGATCGGTCTGGGCGTTCTATTCGCCGACCTGATGAGCGGGATCGTACACTGGTATATCGACACTTATGGCGATCCGAAGACCCCCATTCTCGGCAAGCATGTCTACTGGCCGACCATCAATCACCATGCCCAGCCACTCGACTGCACCCGTGCCAGCTTCTGGTCGCGCAATGGTCCCAACCTCGCCTTGAGCGCGGCATTCCTGGTCGTTTTTCTCATCCTCGGTTGGATCAATGCCTTCACGCTCAGCGCCCTGGCCACCGGCGTTTTCGCCAGCGAGATCCATGTCTGGAGCCACAAACCGAAGCGCAAGAGACCGCCGCTGGTTCACTGGCTGCAAAGCCGCGGCGTCTTGTTGAGCCCGAAAGAGCATTGGCAGCATCACACCCACGCACACAATACCCGCTATTGCACGGTGACCAATCTGCTCAATCCGGCGCTCGACCGATTGCGCATCTTCCGCCTCGTTGAGGGCTTCGTGGAGGGGTTCGGTCGTCGCAAGCCGCGTGATGAGATCATGGGCATCGGACCGCTCGCCCGCGGACGGCGCATCATGTCCCGCGCCCGCCGCTTCGTCGCCGCGCATGCCTGGCAGGTCCGACGCATGGTGACAGCGCCCGTGCCGAAACTCGCCCTGGCGTGAGGGCAGGCCAACCCGCCTGCCAACCGGGCATGCGGCAGGCGTGGACACGCCCATGCGACAACACGGACCGCCCTCGCCGCTTTGCCGCGGGGCGGTCCGTGTCTATGTTGCCGGTCATGAGCCGTAGCCAGACCACACGCCCCGCCGACGACGCGCCCGACACGACCGTCTCTTTCGGCTTCACCGATGTTGCCCGAGACGAGAAGGCCTCACTCGTCCGCGGCGTCTTTGATCGGTCTGCGCGGCGCTATGACCTGATGAATGACCTGATGTCGCTGGGCATTCACCGCGTTTGGAAAGACATGGTCATGACCCGCGCCAATCCGCAGCCCGGGGAAGTCCTGATCGATGTCGCTGGCGGCACGGGAGATCTGGCTCGCAGCTTTCTGGCCAAGGCCGACGCGGTCGCCGAGCGACGTGGCAGCGACCGGAAGGCCAGCGCCATCGTGCTGGACATCAATGAACAGATGCTGCGCGCGGGCGTGAAACGCGGTCTGAAGCCGCACGAGGCAGGCCGGATTGACTGGGTCACCGGCAATGCGGAATGCCTGCCCCTGCCGGAGCGCACCGCCCATTGCGTCACGATCTCGACCGGCATCCGCAATGTCACCGACCGGGCCGCGGCCCTGAAGGAAATGCGCCGCGTCCTCAAGCCGGGCGGCCGTTTCCTGTGCCTGGAATTCACGCGTCCGACCAGCCGCGCCTGGGAGAAGGCGTATGATGCCTGGTCCTTCAATGTGATGCCGGAGCTGGGTCACTACGTCGCCAAGGATCGCGACAGCTATCAATATCTCGTCGAATCGATCCGCCGCTTTCCCAACCAGGATGATTTCGCGGACGAGTTGCGCGCGGCCGGGTTCCGACAGGTCAGCTACACGAATTTCTCCGGCGGGATTGCCGCCCTTCACGTCGGCTGGGCCTAGGTCGTCCCGAGCGCTGCCCGCTGCTGTGCCAGCCATGTCTCGGCTTCAGTCTGGGTCTCAAACAGCGACATCGGTGGCGAATAGACTGACGATCCGAGCGCTATCCAGTACTCCAGCATGCCGCGTTTCAGGGCATTGCCACAAACCTGGGCAGAGAAATTGGGCGCCGGTCCATAATATTGCGCGATGATCGGCTGCAACGAGGCCGCCACCTGCTTGAATCTTGCCGCGGTCAATTCACCGATCTCCGCATCATCATACACGACAATACGGTCACAGCGCGGGGTCCATCCGGGTTTGGCAACCAGCTCGAGGAGCAGCTCGGCGGGCTCTTCCGGCAGCACGTCACCCCGATAATGCACAACGGCGAGCTGCCGAAGCGGGTCAAATTCAATCCGGTGCGTCACGTCAACAGTCCCGCGGCAAGCCATTCAGTTTCAGTCGATTGGCGGCGCGACTTCACGCCACGCTCGCCAAGCTGCACCAAGGACACTAAACCGACAATCAATGTTTGACAGCCTCGCTTCTCTCGCGCGCCTTTTGCGCGCCGGCCTGACCCTGGCCCGGCATGACGCCATCCTGCCGGCCGAGTATCAGTCGCTCTATCCGGCTCCGGCCCGTTGGGCAGGTGCCGTCATGCGTGTATTTCGGCGACGCGATCTCGCCGAGAATCCGGGCGAGCGCCTCGCACGAGCGCTGGAGCAGCTGGGTCCGTCCTATGTGAAATTCGGCCAGATCCTGGCCACGCGCGGCGATGTCATTGGCGAGCGCTTTGCCCGCGGCCTGTCCCGGCTGCAGGACCGCATGCCGGCCTTCGGTGATGAAGAGGCGCGGGCGGTTCTGGCCGACGAGCTCGGCATGCCGGTCAGCGAGGCCTTCAGCGAATTCGGGCCTCCTGTCGCTGCCGCCTCGATCGCCCAGGTTCACAAGGCGACCACCCCCGACGGCGCGGTGGTCGCGGTGAAAATCCTGCGCCCGGACATCGAGCGGCGCATCGCGCGCGACATCCGCACCCTCTCGCTCGGCGCGAGCCTGGCCGAACGCTTCGCCCCGGCCAGCCGCCGACTGGAACCGAAGAAATTTGTCGAGACGGTCTCGCGCTCCCTGACGGTGGAAACCGATCTGCGCCTGGAAGCTGCCGCCGCGTCGGAACTCGGCGAAGCCGCCGCGGTCGCCGAGGGCTATCACATCCCGACCGTCGACTGGGCCCGCTCGACCCGACGCATCCTGGTCACGCAATGGATAGACGGGATTGCCCTGTCAGATATCGACGCCATTGCAGACAGCGGAATAGACCGGCCCGCCCTGGCAACCCGCCTGACCCGCGCCTTCCTTGCCACCGCACTCGACCGCGGTGTCTTCCACGCCGACATGCATGGCGGCAATCTCTTCGCCCGCACTGACGACACGGTCTGGGCGGTCGATTTCGGCATTATGGGGCGGATCGGCCGGGCCGAGCGACGCTTCCTTGCGCTGATCCTGCACGGCTTCCTGACCCGCGACTACATGGCCGCCGCCCGGGCCCATTTCGCGGCCGGCTATGTCCCCGCCAGACACTCCGTTGAAGACTTTGCCAGCGCCTTGCGTGCTGTTGGTGAACCGATCTTCGGCAAGACGGCCGATCAGGTGCCAATGTCACGCGTCCTGCTGCAGCTTTTCGAGATAACCGACTTGTTCGACATGCGCCTC
Organism: uncultured Maricaulis sp.; assembly: GCF_905480005.1. Lineage (GTDB taxonomy): Bacteria > Pseudomonadota > Alphaproteobacteria > Caulobacterales > Maricaulaceae > Maricaulis. The sequence continues at coordinate 812 of NZ_CAJQOO010000086.1, read as the reverse complement.
CGGCCGGAATTGGTGATGCTGCAAAAGACCATGGTCCAGTGCGAAGGCGTCTCGCGCCAGCTCGACCCGCAACACGACATGTGGGGCGCGGCCGCGCCCATCGTCGAAGCCTGGATGAAGCGGGAACTGGGTCCGGAAGGGCGCATCCGCGATCTCGGCGAGGACCTGACGCGCCTGCATGATGCCTTGCGCCGACTCCCCGATGCGATCGATGACTGGGCCGATGTCGGCGCCCAGCTCAAGGCCGGAAAACTGTCACTCGGCGGCGGTCCGAAGCTGCGGCCCTGGTTCCTGCGCCTGGCCTGGCTGATCGGCGCTGGAGCGCTGGGCGCAGCTGCGATGCTGGCATTTAGCTAAAATATCGCTCCGATTTACACAAAATCGAAAGAAACACCTGCGCCTATTCCCAGTATGGCAAGAGATTTCATCATGAATGAAGAGGCACGCAGCCTGCAGCGCGAGTTCTTTCGCATCGACGAAGATGTGATCGACCGGATCCAGCACATCAAGCCGCGCCTGATGGAATATGCGGCAGAGGCTCTGGAGACCGTCTTCGACCATCTGGTCGGCAACCCGGAAGTCGCGCACTATTTCGAGATCGCTGACAATGTCGCCTATCTGCGCGCCGGCATGCTGGCCCATTGCGACGAGCTGTTTTCGGCCCGCTTCGACGAGCATTATTATGAAGCAACCGAAAGCATGGGCGAACGCCATGCCAAGCTGGAATTCCCCTCGCATGTCTATACGGCGGCCTATTCCAACATGTTCGCGCGCATCGTCGAGCTCGCCATGGCCAATCGTCGCCGTTTCAA
>NZ_CAJQOO010000085.1 GCF_905480005.1 uncultured Maricaulis sp. | reverse complement strand
CCGTCCATGCGGCCGCGGTGGGCGAGGCCCTGCGTCCAGGCGAAGATCGAGGCGATCGAGTTGGTCGAGGTCTGCTCGCCGCGCTGATGCTGGCGATAGTGACGGGTGACGGTGCCGTGGGCGGCTTCCGCTTCGACCGTGGAGCCGTCGGGGCTCATCAGCACCGACGTCATCAGGCCCAGCGAGCCGAAGCCCTGAGCGACGGTGTCCGACTGGACGTCGCCATCATAGTTTTTACAGGCCCAGACGAAACCGCCGGACCATTTCATCGCCGCAGCGACCATGTCGTCGATCAGGCGGTGCTCATAGGAGATGCCCTTCTCGGCGAAGGCGTCCTTGAACTCGGCTTGGTAGATTTCCTCGAACAGGTCCTTGAAGCGACCGTCATAGGCTTTCAGGATCGTGTTCTTGGTCGACAGGTAGACCGGCCAGCCGCGCTGCAGGCCATAATTCAGCGAAGCGCGGGCAAAGTCGCGGATCGAGTCGTCGAGATTATACATGCCCATGGCGACGCCGGCGGACGGGAAGTCGAAGACTTCGCGGGTCACCGGATCGGAACCGTCGGACGGCTCGAAGGTCATGGTCAGCTTGCCCGGACGGTCGACCAGGAAATCGGTGGCGCGATACTGGTCACCAAAGGCGTGGCGGCCGATGACCATTGGCTGCTGCCAGCCCGGCACCAGGCGCGGCACGTTGGAGATGACGATCGGCTCACGGAAGACAACGCCGCCGAGAATGTTGCGGATCGTGCCGTTCGGCGAGCGCCACATCTTCTTCAGGCCGAATTCTTCAACGCGGGCTTCGTCCGGCGTGATCGTGGCGCACTTCACGCCGACGCCGTAATGCTTGATGGCTTCGGCCGCATCGATCGTGATCTGGTCGTCCGTCTCGTCACGCTTGGTGACGGAGAGGTCGTAATACTTCAGATCAATGTCGAGATAGGGCAGGATCAGCTTGTCCTTGATCAGCTGCCAGATGATGCGGGTCATCTCGTCGCCGTCGAGTTCGACGACCGGGGTATCGACTTTGATCTTCGCCATGGGTGCTCTGCTTTCTTTTCGGACGGACTGAAGTCGCGCTAGGACAGCGCGGACACGTAATTTGCGCGCTCTCTAGCATCGGTGCGCGCCAAGGTGAAGGCCTCGTTCCATGACGCAAATTTCTGCAACGCCCGCTTTCATACTCCACACGCCCCAGCTGGGTGAGAATATTGGCGCTGCGGCGCGCGTCATGGGCAATTTCGGACTGCCCGACCTGATCGTCGTCGACCCGCGCGATGGCTGGCCCAATGACAAGGCCGTGACCATGTCCGCGGGCTCCCCCGTGCTCGGCAATGCCCGCGTGGAATATCGCCTCGGCGACGCGATTCATGACCGCACCCGACTCTACGCGACCACCGCACGCCCGCGCGGCATGGAAAAACCCGTGATGACGGCGCGTGAGGCGGTCAGTGACATGAAGGCGGCGATCGAGGCGGGCGAGAAGGTCGGCGTGATGTTCGGCGGCGAGAAGTCCGGCCTGCCCAATGAAGCGGTCAACATGGCCGATGCCATCATCACCCTGCCGGTCGACCGCTCCTTCTCCTCGCTCAACCTGGCCCAGGCCGTCGCCGTGATCGCTTATGAGTGGACCGCAGGCGAGGGCGCTCCGGCCGAGTTCGAACCGGTCTCCGATGTTGCCGCGCGCGAGGACCTGGAACGCATGTTCGAGCACTTCGAAGCCGAGCTCGACCGCGCCGGCTTCTTCCACCCGCCATCCAAGACCCCCCTCATGGTGCAAAACCTGCGCAATGCCTTCATCCGTGGGCGCTGGACCGAGCAAGAGGTGCGCACTTTCCGCGGCGCCGTGAAGGCCCTTGCCTTCGGACGAGGCAAGGCGCGGGTGGTGCGTGAGGACTAGGCGCTACCGGCCCGGTCTCAAAGCCCAGTAATCCCAGTCGTCGCGTGACAGCGGCAGCGCTGCGAGCCATGTCGCGCCATCCTTCGCAGCCGGTTCTGCCGCCTCGACAGCCCGGACCAGAATCGCTTCCATCAATCGCGCATTGCGCAGGATTTCTTCTGCGTCCATCGAGCCTGGGAAGATGCGGGCCTCGAATGTGTGCTTGCCGGGCAGGGCGTGGGCGATGTTGAGGAAATTGAAGTCGGCGTACTTGGTCGGCTTGGTGTCGGCCAGCAGGTGGCGGGCCTGCTCCCAGCCTGCACCAAGAAAGGCTTCGCTGTGGACCCGTTCGACAATCTTATCCGCAATTGGACCGAGGCGGACACAGGCCGGATTGGTGCCGACCAGATCGCGCAGAAAGGCGCCGTGACCGTGAAGCGCGTCCACCAGTCGCGACAGGATAACCGCGTCGCACAGGGGTGCCGCGTCGAAATGAATGTGGATGGCGGCTTCGCGGGGCAGGGTGAAGCCCAGCGCGGCGGCGTCGGCCAGCAGAGCGGTCAGGGCGTCTTCCGGATCGTCCTCGTAGGGCGGGGTAATGATCTCGCAGGGGCGTTCGCGCTCACCGGGTAGCGGGGCGACCATCGCGATCGAACGGTCGGCGCGGTCCACCACTTTCGCGATGCCGCCATCGGTGTGCTCGATATCTGTTCCGAACAGAGCGGCGACGGGGGCCAGAACGTCGGCAATGTCTGCGCCGGGATCGCAATGCTCGGTCACCAGGGCAAGCAGTCGGGCGTCATCGCTGAGAATTCGCATCCAGCCCGGCAGGGGGGCGGTCTGAGGGTCGAGCCCGTCGCGCAGGGTGAGATCATCGACGCAAAGCGCAACGCGTTTGCCGTCTGCGCCCAGAATGTCGAAACCCAGGACCAGATTCTCGAAAACCGGCATGCCCGGGACGAGACTCGGTTCGGACTGGGGATAGAAGACGGTCTTCACGCAGCCGCCCACACGGTGGGCAATCCGCTCGGCCAGGTCCCGCCGGCTGTGCCCGCGCGGCGCCATCAATTCGATCTCGAACCCTTTTTTCCAGGGGCGGCGATGGGCCGGGTCGGTCATGTCTGTCTCCGCACTGCTTCGCCGCTGCGTGGCGCCAATCTGGCAGCGATCCGGCGTGCGCGGGAGTCCGGATGACAGGCCTGGGTCGCATTCTGATTGCCGGGCCAGAGCAACGCGGTTAAGGCTGGAAACAGTTGAAATACGGGGGAATTGAAATGTCGAACACGTCGGTCATGAGTGCGCTGGCTCTGGTCTCGCTTTTCGGAGCAACGGCCGAGGCCGAGGTGGAAGGCGCGGCGATTGCGCTTCCGGAGGCGGACATGTCCGCCATTCTCGCCGCGTCGTCTGTCGGCATGGCGTTCAGCCAGGACACCGCGGCCCAGATCGACCTCTTCTTTGCCAGCGATTATGGCTATTGCGATGCCCGCAAGGTCGCCCATGTCTGGAATACCGACCCGTTCAGCGCCAAGGCGATCATCGGCGGCAAGATTGCCAACGGGCTGACCAGCCTGGTCGATGCCGATATCGCCTCGACTGCGGGCCGGGTCTCCTGTGACTGGGGCGAGTTGGGTCTGGGTTGGGACCAGGCCCTGGCCCTGGCCAATTACTGGGGCCGCAGTCCCGGTGAAGCCAAGGCGAAGGCCGGCGTCATCGCCAGTGATCTTGGCCA
>NZ_CAJQOO010000084.1 GCF_905480005.1 uncultured Maricaulis sp. | reverse complement strand
CAACCAGGCCGTGGTCAAGATCAAGGCCGAGCTCAAGGAACGCCTCGCCTGGATGGAGAAGGAAGGCCAGTTGCTGGAAGCCCAGCGCCTGCAACAGCGCACCGAATTCGACCTGGAAATGCTCGGCGCCACCGGCTCCTGTGCCGGCATCGAGAATTATTCCCGCTATCTGACCGGTCGCAAGCCGGGCGAGCCGCCGCCCACACTCTTCGAATACATTCCCGAAGACGCGCTCGTCTTCGCCGATGAGAGCCATGTCTCCATCCCGCAGCTCGGCGCCATGTACAAGGGCGATTACAGCCGCAAGAAGACGCTGGCCGATCACGGCTTCCGCCTGCCCTCCTGCCTCGATAACCGCCCGCTCAAATTCGAGGAGTGGGACGCCATGCGGCCGCAGACCATCTCGGTCTCGGCGACGCCGGGCCAGTGGGAGCTGAACCAGACTGGCGGCGTGTTTACCGAGCAGGTCATCCGCCCGACCGGCCTCATCGACCCGCCGGTCGAGATCCGCCCCGTTGCCGCCGATGGCGCCAGCCAGGTCGATGACGTGATCGACGAGGCCCGCGCCACGGCCGAGAAAGGCTTCCGCACCCTGGTCACCACGCTGACCAAGCGCATGGCCGAAGATCTCAGCGAATACATGCACGAGCAGGGCATCAAGGTCCGCTACATGCATTCCGACGTCGACACGGTCGAACGCATCGAGCTGATCCGCGATCTGCGCCTGGGCGTCTATGACGTGCTGATCGGCATCAGCCTGTTGCGCGAGGGTCTGGACATTCCCGAATGCGGCCTCGTCGCCATTCTCGATGCCGACAAGGAAGGCTTCCTCAGATCCGAGACCAGCCTGGTCCAGACCATCGGCCGCGCCGCCCGCAACGCCGAGTCAAAAGTCATCCTCTATGCCGACCGCATCACCGGCTCGATGCAACGCGCCATGGACGAAACCGGCCGCCGCCGCACCAAACAGATCGCCCACAACGAAGAACACGGCATCACCCCGACGACCATCACGCGAGGGATCAGCGACATCCTGGAAGAAGTGATGGAAAGCCAGGCCAAGGGCCGCGGCGTCGCGGCGAAGGGCCGGAAGAAGGGCGATGGCCGGCCGAAGGGCCTGCGCGAGGCGGATCAGGCGGCGTTTGTGGCGGGGGATAATGTGGTCGCCGTGATTGCGGACCTGGAGAAGCGGATGCGTGAAGCTGCGGCTGATCTGGAGTTTGAGGAAGCGGCGAGGCTGCGGGATGAGATTTTGGCGTTGCGGGGGGAGTGACCCTCACCTCCCAAATACCCAGTAGCCCCCCAACCACCGTCATCCCACGGGGGCCGCGCAGCGGGCATCCGGGGGACCTCGGCTCGCCGGGTTGATCGCTTGAGCGAGGCGGCGGAGGCAGAACCACCGGCAGGGTGGCTGAGGTCCCCCGGATCGCGGCTTTGCCGCGACCGTGGGATGACGGTGGGAGATGGGGCAGTGGGTACTCGCCCTTGATGGGCGAGGTGGCTGGACGCGTCAGCGGCCAGACGGAGTGGGTGATGGGCGGCCAGTGACGGAACGCTGCGCGTTTCACCCGATCCGACCCGCCGCTCCGCGCCGGCCCACCTTCCCCATCAAGGGGAAGGACCTGGTGACGGCATTCCCTCGCCTCGCTTCACACCCTAACTCTCCGTCATCCCCCGGATCGCGACTTTGTCGCGACCGTGGGATGACGGTGGGGAAAGGAGGGGCTTCGCCTAGCCCGGGAACAGCCACACGCCGATCTCGCGCACGCCATCGCCGTCGCGCAGGAGGCAATTCGCGCTTTCCATGCCCTGGATGTAGCAGGCCATGTCGAGGCCCTGGGTGCGCAGGGCGTCGATGTCGGCCTGGGTGAGGCCTTCGGCGGGGTAGAAGGGGAATTCGGCGGTGTCGCTTGGCAGGTGGATGGTGTTGTCGAGCTGGGTGAAGGCGGTCAGCCATTCGTCCAGGCTGGCGGCCAGCTGGCCCGGCTCGGCCCAGGCGAGGACCATGACCTCGTCGGTGGGATAGTGGCCCTCATGCTGGATGGTGCCGGCCTCATCGACCACGGTGAGCGTGGCCCGAATGCGGCCACCGGCCTCGCACGTCGTGACCGCCCGGGCGGTCAGCCCGCTGTCCGGATCGCCGCCCCAATGCGCCGTCGCGGTGAGATCGCAGTCGGCGGAGGCCGCCGGCGCCTCGCCCTTCTGGGCCAAAGCCGGGCTGGCGAGGACGGCCAAGGCGGCGAGGCTGACGAAAAGCGTATGTCTGGTCGATATCATGATCTGTCCCCTGTCTGGTCGCCAAAGGCTAGCGGGGCGAAGATGACTGGATAATGACCCAGATGGGTGATGGGTGGGGGTATCTCGCCGCCGAAAGTCGCGCACCGCGCGCAATGATCCATACATTCCTTGTCAGCCAGCCGGCCGTATCCGGTTTTCCAGCTCAAGGGTGAAACCGCGACGCGGCCGCCTTGCGGCCCTTGACCTGGAAATCCGGATACGGCGAGGTCCCGGCAAGGGATGTATGGATGGGTTTGCGCGGATGCGCCCTTCCGGACGCCGTTTATCCCCGCCGTGCGCCCATTTCCTTCTCCCTTGGGAGAAGGTGCGCGTAGCGCGGATGAGGGGGAAAACTCCTGCTGGCACCGGGGTTTACCCCTCACCCTGGCCCTCTCCCGAGGGAGAGGGAAAATGCGCTCCGGCGAAAAATCCAGAAAACTTATCCTCACCCCATTTGACCCGTGGGAGACTGCCCTTGGTTTTCGGGACGGGAGGCACGAGCTCAGTCACTTGTGCCCGGGAACTTGCGGAGCCTGTCCGCACATCGGGGATGACATCCCGAAGTTCCGGCAGGGCGTGCGACCAGGTCGCGGGGCACTAAACGACCGACCCCATCTACCTGACGCATTGGAATCGGGGTGGAGACAGCCCGGGAAAACTCCGTGTGCGGGATGCCTGTTGAAGCGACCGTATGAAAATCAGCGCTTTATCGGCTTGGGCCGGTATCCCGCACCCTCCTCCTGCCCAAACCGCCAGGCGCCGCGCCGTGGCGCTGTCAGTGCTTGCCGGGGTGCGGGTGGGGCGCCTATCCTGAGCGCTTAACCTGCGAGGCAAGATGCGTCTCTTTTTGATCTTCTGTGCTGGCCTGTTCCTGAGCGCGCCTGCGCTCGCCCAGCCGGCATCGCCGGACCCGGCGCCCTTTCTCGAGCGCTGCGAGGCCGGCGAAGGCTTTGCCTGTAGTTATGCGCACGGACTGATGCAGCGGGCCGACCGGAGTTACTGGCTGACCGATGAGGCGGTGGCGCTGATGATGCGCAGCTGCAGTCTCGGCTCGGATGGGGCGTGCTGGCTGTTCGAGCGGATCAATGAGCCCAATCCCTATGATGATGTCCGCTATGATCGCGAGCGCTATTTGCCGGTGGTGCGGGCGGGCTGTGCGAACCGGAGTTCGATGGCGTGCTGGCAGGCGGCCGGTCTGCTGGAGACGGGCAGTGAGACGGACCGGCTGGAAGGGCTCGAACTGGCCCGCCGGTCCTGTGAGCGCGGCTTCAATGACGGGTGTGCCCGTCAGGCGGATATTCTCGCCGCGCTCGGTCGCGATCCCCTGCCAGCCCAGCGCGAGGCCTGCTATGGCAATCGCCCGGGCCGGATGCGCAAGCAGGATGATTGCGCCGCGGTCTGTGCGGCCGATGACGCGACGGCCTGTTTCGAGCTCGCCCTGATGTTCGAGCGCGGCCGCGACGGCGCCCAGACCATGCGCCGTGATGCAGACCAGGCGCGGACGCTGTTCGCGCGCGCCTGCAACCGCTAGGGCGCGATTATCAGTCCTTTCCAGCCGATCACCACCAGCCAGTGGATCAGCACGGCGGGCCAGATTGATCCGCCTGCCCGGTAGGCGATCGTACAGGCAAGGCCGAGCATGGCGGTGATGGCGAGGAAGCCGGGCTCCAGAAAGATAGCCTGTGCCATTGGCAGGCCGAGCCAGACCTGGACCGGGTGCCAGAGCACGAAGGCGGCGATGGCGAGCGCGGCCCGAATCCGGCCCGTGCGGCCACCCAGTCCGACCCTGAAAATCAGCTCCTCGGTCAGGCCCGGAATGATGAAGGCGGCTGCTGCTACCGCTAACAACCCCGCCGGGTCATCCGTCACTGCAAAGGTGAACAGGGCTTCAACTTTGTTGATTGTGAGCGTTGCGACGACAAAAGCGGCAAGGATTAGAAGGGATTGCCCCCAGGTGGCCAATCCCGGCCATGTCCGGACCGCGCGTTTCGCATCTGCGAAAAAACTTGACGCTGTGCCGCATAATTCGATCATGCGCGCCAGACTAAGACAGAATAATCCCAGAGGAGAGATCAAATGAGTGCTGTGGACGATCCCATCGTCATCGTCGGCATGGCCCGCACCCCGATGGGTGGCCTGCTCGGTGAACTTGCACCCTTGTCCGCCAATGAACTCGGCGCGGTTGCCGTCAAGGCGGCGATGGAAGAAGCCGGTATTGCCGGTGATGACATCGACCAGATCCTGATGGGCAATGTGCTCATGGCCGGCCAGGGCCAGGCCCCGGGTCGCCAGGCGGCGATCAAGGCGGGCCTGCCCAAATCGGTCGAAGCCACGACGCTCAACAAGATGTGCGGTTCGGGCATGCAGGCGGCCATCATGGGTCGCGCCTCGATCGCAGCGGGCGATGCCGAGATCATCATTGCCGGCGGCATGGAGTCGATGACCAATGCCCCGCACATGCTGCCCACGCATCGCGGCGGTTTCAAATATGGCCACGACACCATCAAGGACCACATGGCCCAGGATGGTCTTGAAGACGCCTTTGAAAAGAAGCCGATGGGCGGCTATGCCGACATGATTGCGGAGGAGCACCAATTCACCCGCGAGCAGCAGGACGCCTACGCCCTGGAAACCCTGGCCCGCGCCCAGCGCGCCACCGAAGAGGGTGATTTCAAGCGCGAGATCACGCCGGTCACGATCAAGACCCGCAAGGGCGAGACCGTCGTCGATACCGATGAGCTGCCGCGCAAGGCGATGCCGGAGAAAATTCCCTCCCTGCGTCCGGCCTTCTCCAAGGACGGCACGGTGACGGCAGCCAATGCCTCGGCGATCTCCGATGGCGCTGCGGCCCTGATCCTGATGCGCCTGTCAGAGGCAGAGCGCCGTGGTTTGACGCCGATTGCAAAGATCGTCGCCACCGCCGCCCACGCCCACGAACCGGCCTATTTCACCACCGCTCCGGTGCCCGCCATGCGCAAGGTTGTCGAGCGTGCCGGCTGGCAGATCGGCGATGTCGATCTGTGGGAAATCAACGAGGCCTTCGCGGTCGTGCCGATGATCGCGATGAAGGAGCTGGGCATTTCTCACGACATCATCAACGTCAATGGCGGCGCCTGTGCCCTGGGTCACCCGATCGGTGCGTCCGGTGCCCGCATCATGGTCACCCTGCTCGCCGCGATGGAAAAGCACGGCAAGACCAAGGGTGTTGCCTCGCTCTGCATCGGTGGCGGTGAAGCCACGGCGGTGGCCGTCGAGCGTTTCGACTAGGCGAAAACCCCCGCACACTCACACGAAGAAGGGCGCGGCCGATGGCTGCGCCCTTTTTTGATGGAACAAACCACTCATCAAGGGAGCGCGGTTCACGGTAACCAAGCATTCGCCGCCTTCATTCCGGCGCACATTGCGTGAGCGACGGTGGCAGGCTGCAGGTTTCCGCAGCTCAACTGCTCGCCGCGACCCAGCCGGTCAGGGCGGCGATGGGCAGGAAGGCGAGCCAGGCCGGGTGCCGGGCCCGGCTCAGGACGAGGGCTGCCACGCCGCTCACGGCGAAGACAGCGCTGATGATCCACAGCAGCGGGGCATGATCCGGAAGCGGGGCCCGATGGATGACGACCAGCATGGCCGCAATTCCCCACCAGGTCAGCGTCGTGATGTGCCAGGCGGTGCGGATCAGGGCGCGCCCATACCAGGGCCCGTGACCCAGGCCGGGCAGGTCAGGCCTCGCCAGCAATGGACGGACCAGGCGGATCTCTCCGGCGATGGAGTGAAACAGGCCGACGAGGATGGTCAGCATGGCGGCGACAATCAGCATGGATACGCTCCGCTCAGACGGGATTGGCAAGGGCGGAGGCGACGCCCAGACCGCCGGTCAGCGCAAACAGGCTGGTCGAGGGCAGGCGCAGGGGCGCCATGCCGGCCTTGATAGCGATCGCGGCGCTCAGGCCTGCCAGGCAGAGTGCCAGCGGGCCGAACAGGAGCGGGAAGGCGGCATAGCGCGCGTCGAGTGCGGTTGCTGCAAAGGCGATGGCCATCGCCGCGAGCAGGACTGTGGTGATGTGCCAGCAATAATAGTTCAGCCATTTGCTGGCCGGCGGAAGATGGGTGTCTGCCAGCAGCGGCCGGGCAACGACACGGCCGCCAGCAAAGGTATGAACGGCGAAGGTCACAAGGGCGCTCAGGCTTGCCAGGGCGGCGAGAATGGTCATGATCGATCCGTACTGAAATTTATGTTCTAGAAAAAATGTTCTATTATGGGTCGACCGTCAAGCTTTCTCGATGAAACTGTCTTCGCGGCTGTGGCCAACTGCCTGGTCGAGCAGGGCGAAGTGCGTCTGCAAGCCGTCACAGCTACGGCCCGCGTTTCGACCGGGTCGATCTATCACCGTTTCGGTTCCCGCGAAGGGTTGATGGCCGCCGCCTGGCTGGACGCTGTCGGCGCATTCCAGGACCGGTTTCTTGCGGCGCTGGAAGCCCCCGCGACCTCGCCAGGGCTCGCCGCAGCGCTGGTCACGCCGGCCTTCTGTCGCGATGAGGTGGCCCGGGCCCTGATCCTGACCACGGGGCGGCGTTCGGAAATGATGTCCGACAAGGCGCCACCGGACATGCGCGCCCGGCTCGACCAGCTTAATGGGAGGAGCCGGGCCGGCCTGGAAACTTTCGCCCGGGAACAGGGCCTGCCGATAGAGCGGGTTCGCCTGGCGCTGATCGGCATCCCGCTGGGGGCTGTCAGGCTTTACCTGCCCGACAAGGCAGTGCCGGAGAGCGTGGATGGTGATATCGGAACGGCCGTCGCGCCCTTGCTGTCGGCGCGCTGACGCCGCCGGCTCATGCTGCACTGGCGAAATCCGGGGTGTTCTCAGCCGTCGATATGCCCGAGCGGCAGGCCGCGGCCTTCCTTGACATTGCGGATCTGGACCGAGGTGCGGAAGTCGCCGACCACGTCCAGCGGGATCATTTTTTCGGACATGAATTCGTTATAGGCGTCGATGTCCGGGGTCACGACCTTGAGCAGGTAGTCATAGGGGCCGGTCATGGTGCAGGCCTCGGTGATTTCCGGGAAGGTCTGGATGGCCTTTTCGAACTTCTCGTAATTGGCCTTGCGCGCCGGCTGGATCTTCACTTCCAGATAGGCAGTGAACATCAGGCCGATCATGCGCCGGTCGAGCTGGATCGAGCGGCGTTTGATGATGCCCTCGGTCTCGAGTCGGCGGATGCGTCGCCAGCAGGGCGAAGGCGTCAGGCCGACGATTTCGGCAATGTCGGCGACGGATCGACCCGCATCGACTTGCAGGGCCTCGAGAATGCGCACATCAATCGTGTCCAGGGTGACGGTCATTATTTCCTCAAATCATGATTTCGAGAGAAAATAATTCAACTTTCCGCACTTGCGAACCCCGAAATGGCACCGCATTGCTATGCTGGACAAGACCAGCTCTTCCGCGCTAGACGCCGGTCGCGTTTCCGTATCATCGCGGGAACCCCATATAGGCACGTCCTGCCGAAGTTTTCAGCGAGAGCCCATGGCACACACTGAACCCCGCTTCCACGTTCCCGCGCCGCATGTGCGTCCCGGAGACACGCCTGATTTTTCCCATATCGCCATCCCGCCCGCCGGGGAGGCCAAGCGGCCTGCAACCGATGTGGCCGGTATGGAGACCCGCGATCTGGCCCTCGGCCTGGTCCGCGTCCTCGATCACAATCACCAGGCAGTGGGTGAATGGGATCCCAAGCTGGACCCGGATGTCCTGCGCGAGGGATTGCGTCACATGGTGCTGACGCGGGTCTTTGATGACCGCATGCTGAAGCTGCAGCGTCAGGGCAAGATGAGCTTCTACATGAAGTCGACGGGCGAAGAGGCCGTCTCTGTCGCCGGCGCCATGGCGATGCAGAATTCCGACATGGTTTTCCCGTCCTATCGCCAGCAGGGCATCCTGTTTGCCCGCGGCCGGGACATTGTCGACATGATGTGCCACTGCATTTCCAACTCCCGCGACAATCTCAAGGGTCGCCAGCTGCCGGTCCACTATGCCTGGGCCGAGGGCAAGTTCTTCTCGATCTCGGGTAATCTCGCGACCCAGCTGCCGCAGGCAGTCGGCTATGCCATGGCCTGTGAATATCGCGGTGATGGCGAGATTGCCGCGACCTGGATCGGCGATGGCTCGACCGCCGAGGGCGATTTCCACGGCGCCCTCGTTCTGGCCTCGACCTATCGGGCGCCGGTGATCGTCAATGTGGTCAATAACCAGTGGGCGATCTCGACCTTCCAGGGCATTGCGGCCGGTGAAGCACCGACCTTTGCCTACAAGGGCATGGGCTATGGCCTGGCGTCCTTGCGTATTGACGGCAATGACTTCCTCGCCGTCTACGCGGCGACCCAATGGGCTGCCGAGCGCGCCCGTGCCGGACATGGCGCGACCGTGATTGAGCACTTCACCTACCGCGCCGATGCCCATTCCACCTCGGATGACCCGTCCGGCTATCGCCCCAAGGGCGAGAATGAGATCTGGCCGCTGGGTGATCCGGTCGAACGGCTCAAACAGCACCTGATCGGTCTGGGTGAATGGGATGAGGAGCGCCATGCCGCGCTCGAGAAAGACCTCAATGAAATGGTGATCGCGTCCTACAAGGAAGCCGAGACCCACGGCACGCTGCATGACGGGCCGTTGTCGCCGGTCGAGTCGATCTTCGAGGATGTCTATGCCGAACCGGACTGGCGCCTGCGTCGCCAGCGCCAGGACCTGGGAGTCTAGATCATGGCCAAGATGAACATGATCCAGGCCCTCAATTCCGGCCTGGACAACATGATGGAACGCGATCCGGACGTGATCAGCTTCGGCGAGGATGCCGGCTATTTCGGTGGCGTCTTCCGGGTCACCGCCAATCTGCAGACGAAATACGGTCTCGACCGCTCCTTCGACGCGCCGATCAATGAAGCGGCCATCATGGGCATGGCGATAGGCATGGCGGCAAAGGGCTTGAAGCCCGTCGCCGAGATCCAGTTCGCCGACTATATCTTCCCGGGCCTGGACCAGATCGTCTCGGAAATGTCCCGCCTGCGCTACCGCTCGGCCGGTCAGTTCACCGCCCCGGTCGTGGTCCGCTCGCCCTGTGGCGGCGGCATCCGTGGTGGTCAGACCCATTCGATGAGCCCGGAAGCCTTTTTCACCCAGGTGCCGGGTGTCCAGGTGGTGATGCCGTCCAACCCCTATGATGCCAAGGGCCTGCTGATTGCCGCGATCGAGAGCCCGGACCCGGTCATCTTCTTCGAACCCAAACGCCTGTATAATGGTCCGTTCGAGGGCCATTCCGGGGGCGCGCTGTCGTCCTGGGGCAAGCATCCCAAGGGTGAGGTGCCGGAAGATTATTACAGCCTTCCGATCGGCAAGGCGGAAGTCGTGCGGGAAGGTTCGGCGATCACCATCGTCACCTATGGCACGCTGGTTCTGGTTGCCCAGGCGGCAGCCGAGAAGGCCGGTATCGATGCCGAAGTGATCGATCTGAAGACCCTGGTTCCCTATGATCTCGAGACGATTGCCCGTTCGGTCAACAAGACCGGTCGCTGTATCGTCGCCCAGGAAGCCCCGCGCACATCGGGCTTTGCGGCCGAGCTGGCCGCCCAGGTGCAGGAAGAATGCTTCTATGCACTCGAGGCACCGATCCAGCGCGTGACCGGTTGGGATACGCCCTATCCGCACGCCCATGAATGGGCTTATTTCCCGGGGCCCGACCGTTTCATCAATGCCATGAACGCCGTTCTGGAGGCCTGATCGATGAGCGAATACCGTTACAAGATGCCCGATGTCGGCGAAGGGATCGTCGAGGCGGAAATCGTCGAATGGCACGTCAAGGAAGGCGACAGTGTCACCGAGGACCAGCATGTCCTGGACGTGATGACGGACAAGGCCACGGTTGAGATCCCCTGCGCCGTCAATGGCACGGTGACCAAGCTGGTTGGCGCGCCGGGCGATGTAATCGCCGTCGGCACCGAGATCATGTTCATTGCTGTCGACGGGGCGGCTCCGGCCGAGGATGCGGCCCCGGCTGAGGATGCCAAGCCGGCCGAACCGGCCAAGCCCGCAGCGCCGAAAGCCGCCGAGCCGGTCGCCGCCAGCGAGGCGCCGTCGATCGCCAGCCGTACGGGCGGTGAACGCCCTCTGGCCAGCCCGGCCGTGCGCAAGCGTGCCCTGGAAGCCGATATCGATCTGGCCAATGTGCCGGGCACCGGCCCGGCTGGTCGGATCACGCATGACGATCTGGACGATTTCATCAAGTCCGGCGGCCGTCTCGTGGCCCGCTCGGGCTCGGGCAGTTCATCGGTCCGCGCGCCGCGCACCGGCATCACCGAGGAGAAGGTGATCGGCCTGCGCCGTCGCATCTCCGACAATATGTCCCACGCCCAGCGTACCATTCCGGACATTGCCTATGTCGAGGAAATCGACGTCACGGCGCTGGAAGAATTGCGGGCCCACCTCAATGCGACCAGGTCGGATGACCAGGCCAAGCTGACCTTCATCCCCTTCCTGGTCATGGCGCTGACCAGGGCGCTGCCAAACACGCCCCAGGCCAATGCCCATTTTGATGGCGAGGCCATGCTTCTGACCAAGCATGATGCCGTGCATTGCGGGGTCGCTGCTGCGACGCCGAACGGTCTCATGGTGCCGGTCATCAAGCATGCCGAGAGTCTCGATATCTGGCAGATCGCGGCCGAGCTGCGGCGTCTGGCCGGCGCTGCCAAGGACGGCAAGGCGACCAAGGACGAGCTGACCGGTTCGACCATCACCATCACCTCGCTGGGGGCGATCGGTGGCCTGGTCACCACGCCCATTCTCAACGCGCCGGAAACCGCCATTATCGGCGTCAACAAGATGCAGACCCTGCCGCGCTATAATGCCGAGGGCCTGGTCGTGCCGCGCAAGCTGATGAACCTCTCCAGCTGCTTCGATCACCGCATCGTTGATGGCTATGAGGCCGCCATGCTGATCCAGGCCGTGAAGGGCTATCTGGAAAACCCGGCGACGCTGTTCATGTAAGCTGGCAGAGCTTGCATGAATCGGATTCTCGCTCACCGTTCATGGCGGGAGGGGCGCTGATGCGTGTGCTGAGCTTGATCTTTCGTGGATTTGGAATCCTGTTCGCCTTGACCGGCTGCCTGCTCCTTGGCTGGTTCCACCTCGCGGTGACGGCCATGGGCAATGCGATAGATGGCGGAACCGAATTCTCGCAGCATCTGCCGTTTCTGGCTGTCTACGTCGTGGTGATCCTGATTGGAGG
>NZ_CAJQOO010000083.1 GCF_905480005.1 uncultured Maricaulis sp. | reverse complement strand
TACAATTGCTTAATAATGTTTTTCTTCTTCAAAGGTTCTCTACCACGCACATGGATGATTGGGGTATTATTGACATAGGTATGGTATGGTTAATATTGTGTGTGTGTTATCATAATATTGATACATCAACAACCCCTTATCAAATATTTTATCTTTGTCCGTTATACAAAGCATATATAATAAACACTTATTTACGGGAAAAGAGTCCATACTTTTCAACAGTTCAAGGTACGAGTATGGACTCTTGACTCTTATCCCGTAAATACATAAGTGTTTATATGTATATATATATATTGCTTTTTTAGTTGGGATGGGAGGAGGGGGCATAAAAAGTCTCTTACGATTAATAGTTTGGATAAATACAAAAATTTTATCTGTGTTTTTCAATACAATCTTAATTGATGTCTGTCCAAAGAAGTGAAATTTGTTTATGAATTGAAAATTATTTTTAATAAGCTCGCGCTTCGAGCACATCGGCGACACCCAGGCCGCGCGCGTCCGGCGACAGGCCGAAACGGCGTCCGAGACCGAGCATGGCCGCAATGATGCAGCCGGTGATGACGGGGATCAGGACAAGACGCCAGGCGGGCAGGCTGGCGGCCGTTGAGGCGAGGCGTTCCTCGGTCACTCCGAACGCGGCCTGTTCGACCCAGCCAATACCCAGTCGCAAGCCCAGTGTTGCATAGCCGGCAATAATGCCGACCATGATAGCCAGCCCCAGAAGGGCCGGACCGCGACCGTCGCGGAAAGCCTGTCCGATCCGGGTGATCACACTGTCCCGCCTCGAAAAATCTGTCCTGTCTCTGGTTTGGGCGCGTTGCCTGTCAGGGTCAAGCGAGCCCCGCTCCAGGGTGGGCGCCTTGACATGAAACCAATCGGTATCATATTAAAGAAGCCAGATGGTTTCATGAGGTGGTTATGACACTCCAGGATCACGTGTTCAGGGCGCTCGCCGACCCGACTCGACGTTCCATTCTCCTGATGTTGGCAGATGGGGACCGGACGGTCGGGGAAGTCGCGAGCCGGTTCGACATGACCAGACCGGCCGTGGCCAAGCATCTCAAAGTGCTCGGCGATGGTGGGCTGGTCACGGTCGAGGCGCGGGGGCGGGAGAGGATCAATCGTCTCAATCCGGAGCCGCTGGCGCAGGTGGCGCAATGGGTCGCCCGGTTCGAGGTGTTCTGGGACGCGCGCCTCGCTGCTCTCAAGACAGAAGTGGAGACGAAAGATGACTGATGCCCGTATCGAGAAATCACTCTTCCTGAAGGCCAGCCCGGAGAGGGTCTGGGACTTCCTCACCCGACCCGAATTGCTGGCGCGCTGGTTCCATCCGGCCGATACCGAGCTGGTCCCGAACGCCGCTTATGCCCTGCTCAGCAATAGCGGGGACGGGACGAAAGTGTGCTGGGGCGAGGTGCTCATTGCCGAACCACCGACGCGGCTGGTCTACAGCTTCACCCACCAATGGCTGGAAGGTCATCTGACCCGTGTGGAATGGACCTTGTCGCCGGTCGCCAGCGGGACGCTGCTCAAACTGGTTCATGACGGGTTCGAGGGCGCGCCGGTCGATGTCTTCGACAGCCTGTGCGGACATGATGCCGGCTGGGACGAGCATTTCGCAAAGCTGCGCGAGCGCGTTGTGGAGGCGCAGACCGCTCCGGCCTGACCTGTTACTTGTGTCCCCGGAATGAGCCAGTAAGCTGATCGTCTGCGGGCGGGGGGCGAAATGTCTGAATTGCAAATCATTACGGCGAGCTTGCTCGCAGTCTCACTGCTTGGCGGCAATGCGGTGGCAGGGCAGGAAGCCGGACTCGGCAGCGTGTACACGCGGATCGACCAGGACTGTTCCACAACCCAATTGCCCGATGAGCCGGTCTACGAAACCGTGTGCCCCGGCCATGATGGGTGGTCGATCCACATCCTGTCGGGCGAACATGGCGCCGCGGCGGCCTATATCAGCCCGGACGGGACCCGGTCCGATACCGTCTATGCCCCGATGCGCGGCTTGTATGGCGGATTTCATACCGTGCTTGAATGGCGCCTTGAGCGCGGCGAGGCCTTTGCGACCATCCACCGCTATGTCCACCATAATCCGCCCGAATTGCTCGACACGATGTATGATGTCGAAGAACCCAATACGCTGATTGTCACCGCACTCGCGGCTGAAGGCGGGTATACGGTCTGTCCAGTCGCCCATATCGACGCGTCCGCCTTGCCCGATGCCAACACGCTGGCCCGGGATGTCGCGGATCGGCTGTCGCGTGGTTGGGATTGCGGCAATGAGGTGGTCAGTTTTGATGCCGATCTGGAGTCGGTTGACGCCTATCTTTCGGCCGTCAGGATCAAATAATCTGCCGTCACGTTCAGCGGCCTGTCCGCAGGGCTTGCAGCACCCAGACCCGGACCGAAGAGGCGAGCGGTTCTTCCTCGCGCGCGGCATCGATCGCGCCCACCAGGCTGGCCACCGACTGGCCCTCCTGACGGGCAATCCGATCAACCTCCGCCCAGAAATCCGGCTCCAGCGAGATACTGGTGCGATGGCCGGCAAGGGACAGGGAGCGTTTGATCAGGGGCATGGAGACTCAATTCGAACTGGGGTGGAAAAACGGGCGCCGGGTGGTAGCCGGCCATCCGGTCAGTCATGATCCTCGAGCTTGATGTCCAGCTTTGACCAGCTCGCCGGACCGACAATGCCATCGGCCTCGAGACCGGCACCGGTCTGGAAGGCAATCACCGCTGCCTTGGTGCCCGGACCGAAATCGCCATCAATGCCGGTCGCAATGCCGGCGTCACGCAGGGCGAATTGCAGACGGGCCACGACTGGTCCGCGCGCGCCCTCGCGCAGGAGCGGGAAGGCGGCCGGTGCGCCAAACAGGGCGTTGGACAATTCCGCCTTTGCCTTGATCAGATAGCGGATCCGGTCGTCCAGGCCATTCAGTCCGCCATTGACGGACCAGGTGGCGGCAATGATGTCATCGCGGTCTGCATGATCATTGATACTGCGCTTCTTCCAGTACTCGCAGGCAATCACCAGCGACAGGGCGGGATCGGCGGCGCGCTCGGGGTCAGCCACCAGATCGGTGCCGATGGTCGCGCCGAGTGATTTGTAATTGGCCCGCCCGGTGAGTTGGATCAGGCCACGTCCCTTGAAGCGTTTGCCATCGCCCGGCTCGGTATTGCCCAGATCGCTCCGGCCCTCATAGGCCTCGCCGGACGCGAATTCCTCTGTGGTCTGGAAGCCAGCACTCTCATGGGCGGTCTGAGCCAGGAAGTGGGCGATGCGCAGCGGCGTATTGATCGCGTAGTGGTCCAGCGTCTCCGCCAGGGCAGCGCCGGCGACGCTCAGTATCTCGCCCTGGCGTTCGGCGCGGGATCCGGAAAACCGCGGCGCGATGGCCCGCATGGTGTCGGCATTGACTGGCAACATGTCGCGTCTCCGATGGTGAATTGCAACCTTAGTCCCGCTTTCCGTTAATCTCAATCTCCACGCGATTGGAAGTGGCTCTTGCGAAACCCGGGCGATGCTCCACTTATGACACAATGGAGTAAGCCCGATGAAGACATTTGCGGATATCCGCGCACTGGCCGCGCAACACCACCCTGATCTCGACGCGCGCCTGGCTGCCCATGCCGGTCCTAAGACGGCCGAGGAATTGCGCGCCATACCCGATGATCGCTGGCTGGCGCAGATGACACGTTGCGTGTTTCAGGCCGGTTTTGTCTGGAAGGTGATCGAGGCCAAGTGGGACGGGTTTGAAACGGCCTTCGAGGGCTTTGACCCCAACCGGATCAGCTTTTTCTCCGATGATGATATCGCCCGCCTGGTGTCGGATGAACGGATTGTCCGCAATGGCCAGAAAATCACGGCCACGGTGGAGAATGCCCGCATGGTCGCCGATCTCTCTGCCGAGCACGGCGGGTTCGGGCAATTCATGGCGGACTGGCCCGCCCATGACCAGGCTGGCTTGCTGGCCGTGCTGAAAGCACGCGGGTCGCGCCTGTCGGGCATGACCGCCCAGTATTTCCTGCGCTTTTCCGGATGGGATGCGTGGATATTGTCCGGCGATGTGGGTGCCGCCCTGGTCCGAGAAGGTGTGGTCGACAAGGCCCCGACCTCCAAGGCTGCGATCGCGACGTCGGCTGCGGCGATCGCCGACTGGGCGAGGCAGTCGGGATGTAGCCAGTCGGAAGTCAGTCGTGTTCTCGCGCTCAGTGTCGGATAGTCGTTAACAATGCGCTGACCATTGCCGCCGGAAATTGATGAAAATTTGAATCAATTGGCTAGCGTGTCGGCTGGAGAAAATGTTGGTTCAATGTTGCGCTGGTACAAACCCGTTCCGTTCTCGAAGCTGCATGTGACAGACGTGCCGGACTTGCCGGGCGTCTATGTCCTGCTGCGCGATCCGGCTGATATTTCAAGCGTGCTCAAGATCGGTCCGGCGCGGTCGCTGCGGTCCATGTATGAGCGTGAACTGGCCATTCCCGACAAGGGGCGCGGCCTGCATCCGCAGGCCATGATGTTCTGCGAGACCTGGGCCGATGCCGAAGAGGCGCAGCGCCTGATTGTCGCCTATCGGCGCAAGCATGGCCGGTCACCGGTGATGAACTCCCAGTGGTAGAAAGCCCGAACTAGTCGAGCCTTGTCGGCGAGGCGTTCGACCCGGCGCTAGTCGCGCTTCTTGCCGTCGAGTTCGGCCTGGCGCCGGAGAGCTTCGACGTCGGCCGCGTCACGCAAGGCCTTGGGGGTGCCGTGCACGACGCGATTGGTCGCGGCCGTCTCGGCCTTGTCCCGGCGCGCTTTCTGTTTGCGGTATTGGCGCAAGTTTACGGGTTTGGTCATCCAAGTCTCGCGGGAAGTTTGCACAGTTTGTGTGCATCTGAATGCAAGTGTGGAGCATCTTATCAACGGCTCGTACGTTCGATAAGGAATAATCCATGCTGGCTCAAACCCTCCGTCTTCTGACAGCACCTTTCCGTCTCATCCCCTGGTATGTCTGGCTGGCCGCTGCGGCGGTGCTGGCCTGGCTGGGGCGGAATATCCTCCTGATCATTGCCACGATCATTGCCTTCCACCCGATCCCGGTCCCGCCGATCTTCCAGGGCGAACCGGACAGTATCGCCGAAGCGCGGGCCCAGGATCTGCGCCATTTCCATCATGTCCGCCGCAATGAGCGGTCCATGGACGACGCCATGAAGGCGCGCTTTGACGCTGCGGTTGATGCGTTGGAGCTCGAGGCGGCTGATCTCACCGATGCCGAGTTCCAGCTCGCCCTGGCGGGCATCCAGGCCATTATCGACAACGGGCATTCCAATGCCTCGGCGACACGCATGGTCCAATCCTTCCCCCGCCTGCCGATCCGAACGCATTGGATGGATGGCGAGTTGCGGATCCTGCGCGCGCTGCCGGGCCATGAAAGGCTCCTGGGAGCCGAATTGACGCATATCGGGGATGTGCCGGTCGAAGAGGCAATGGCCCGGTTCCGGCCGTCCTTCGGCGGCGTTGATGCCTGGTTCAACAGCTTCGTGCCGCTGCTCCTCGAGACGCCGGCCTATCTCGCCGCCGTCGGGATTGACGATACGACCCTGCGTTTGCGCTTCGATGATGGTCGGGTGGACGCGATCACGCTGCCTGCGGTCGATCCTGTGGACGGCGCGCGCCGCTTCTTCTCCGCAGACTTTGTGATGCCGACCTCGGTCGAGACCGATGACTGGCTGAGTGTGCAGCCGGCCGGTGATCCGCTCTATCTGAGCAATCCCGATCATGGCTATTGGTTCGAGGCGCTGCCGGACCTGGACGCGGTCTACCTCAATCTCTCACAGAACCTGACCGATGAGAGCGGCGAGTCGCTGCCTGATTTCGTCGGACGTGCGGGTGACGAGATCGCAGCGATCGCCCCGTCCGTCATCATTGTCGACCAGCGTCTCAATGGCGGTGGAGACCTCACCATCACCCGGCCGCTCATGGTCCGCCTGGGTGATATCGTCGGCCCGGATGGGCGCGTGTACTTACTGACCAGCGGCGGCACGTTCTCGGCTGGTATCGTCAATCTGGCGATGGCCAAGGAAGCCGCGCCGGAACAGACCCGCCTCGTTGGCGAACCGATTGGCGACCGCCTGCAATTCTGGGCCGAAGGCTGGTGGTATTCACTGCCCAATTCCGGTTTCCGGGCGCGCTATTCGACAGGCTATTACGATCTGCAGAACGGGTGCGAAGGCGCTTTCATCTGCCCGTGGGGCAGCCTGCACATCTTCCCGGTCATTGTGGATGATCTCGATATCGACATTCCGGCCCCGATGAGCTGGGAGGCTTATGTCGCGGGCCGGGACCCGGCGATGGAAGCGATCCGGACCATCGAGCAGGGCGGCGAATAGCACGCCGGTTTACCCGTCACGACCCCGCACAAAAAAGGGCGGCTCGCTGGAGCCGCCCTTTTCATGTGCTGCTGGTGCGATGTGGATCAGGCCTTGGGGCCGATCATCTTTTCCGGCCGCACGATCTCGTCGAACTGCTCGCCGGTGACAAAGCCCAGCTTGACGGCTTCCTCGCGCAGAGTGGTGCCGTTCTTGTGGGCCGCCTTTGCTACGATGGTGGCATTGTCATAGCCGATCGTCGAATTGAGCGCGGTCACCAGCATGAGCGAGCGCTCCATCAGGGCGGTGATATTGTCCTCGCGCGCCTGGATGCCGACCACGCACTTGTCGGTGAAGGTGTCGGCGGCATCGGCCAGCAGGCGGATTGACTGCAGCACGTTGAAGATGATCACCGGCTTGAAGACATTGAGTTCGAAATGGCCCTGGCTGCCGGCGAAACTCACCGTGGTGTTATTCCCCATCACCTGGGCGCAGACCATGGTCATCGCCTCGCACTGGGTCGGATTGACCTTGCCGGGCATGATCGAAGAGCCCGGCTCGTTTTCCGGCAGGGCCAGCTCGCCCAGGCCCGAGCGCGGGCCGGAGCCCAGAAGGCGGATATCATTGGCGATCTTGAACAGGGAGACGGCGGCCGAGTTCAGCGTGCCGTGGGCCTCCACCAGGGCGTCCTTGGTCGCCAGCGCCTCAAACTTGTTCGGCGCGGTGACGAATTTCAGCTTGGTCAGTGCCGCGACTTCGTCAGCGAAGGTTTCGGCGAAGCCCGGCAGGGTGTTGAGACCCGTGCCGACCGCCGTGCCGCCTTGCGCCAGTTCGAGGA
Source organism: uncultured Maricaulis sp. (assembly GCF_905480005.1). Classification (GTDB taxonomy): domain Bacteria; phylum Pseudomonadota; class Alphaproteobacteria; order Caulobacterales; family Maricaulaceae; genus Maricaulis. The sequence continues at coordinate 5,518 of NZ_CAJQOO010000083.1, read as the reverse complement.
GGGCGGGAAGGGCCGCCTCGATGCGACGGATCGCATTGCCGATCATCGCGACATAGCCGGAGAATTCCTGGCCCAGGGTCAGCGGGGTCGCATCCTGCAAATGGGTCCGGCCGATCTTGATGATGTCATTGAAGGCATTCGCCTTGTCGTTGAGTGCATTATGCAGCTTCTGCAAGGCCGGCAGGAGGGCGTGGCTGATCTCCTCGGCGGCGGCGATATGCATCGCGGTCGGGAAGGTGTCATTCGAGGACTGGGACCGGTTCACATGGTCATTCGGGTGGATCGGATCCTTCGAACCGACCACGCCGCCGAGCATCTGGATGGCGCGGTTGGAGACCACTTCATTGGTGTTCATGTTAGACTGGGTGCCCGAGCCGGTTTGCCAGACAGACAAGGGGAAATGCTCATTCCACTTGCCCTCGGCGACCTCGAGCGCGGCGGCGGCAATCGCGTCTGCCTCGCCCGCGTCCATATTGCCCAGCTGCTTGTTGGCGAGCGCGGCGGAACGCTTGACCACGCCAAGGGCCCGGATCAGCGGAACCGGCATCGTTTCCGTGCCGATCGGGAAGTTGATCAGCGAGCGGGCGGTCTGCGCGCCAAAGAGTTTTTCGGAGGGGACTTCAAGCGGGCCAAAGCTGTCGGTTTCGGTGCGCATCTCGCTCATCAGGGGAGGCTCCTTGCAGCGCCATGGGCGCGGGTCGATGATGGTGACGGTTGATTCGAACGTGTATCACTCGCACATGAACGATCAAGACGATGATGCGCATCGCCGGGGGGCAAGGCGCAAAACCGGGTCGGAAGCGGGCCGCTCGCCCGAGAGGAAGGTTCAGGCGCACATGTCTGGCGATGAACTCAATTTGCGTGTCGATGCCGTTACGACACAGACCCGGCGCTTCAAATCGCTGATCGGGGAGTTTTTCCGACTCGAATTCAAGCGGGCGCGACCGAAATGGGGCCCTTATGAAGTCTGCATCGAGATCGAGCGGGCGTCGGCCACTTCGTCGCAGGATGTCGATAATGTCGCCAAGGCGGTGCTCGACGCGCTGACCGGTGTGGTGTTCCATGATGGCAGCCAGGTCGAGCGCCTTCTGGTCACCAAGATCGAGGGAGAGCGTCCGCGCATATCCGTGACGGCGCGCCCGATGAAAGAAGTGCGAATTCTCGAAGACGCGTGACACCACGCGCGTCTTGCTGTGTGGTTATGATTGAATGTTGGGGGACGTAACATGAAACAGATGTTTGTATCGGCGCTGGTCGTCGCGGCTGCGGGCGTGGCCGGACTTTATGTGATGCCGGGCAATGGCCCTGCCGAAGGCCCTGCGGACAATCCGGATGACACGGGCGGCGTCACGCCGGCGGCCGCACCGGAAACAAGGCTGTCCTATACGGATGAGCGGGGCGTGTGCACCGGCGAGGAGCTCGTCTCCGAGGATGAGCGGGTAAGCTATGTCGAGGCCTGCGATGGTGTGGCCGGCTGGCGCTGGTATGCCGAAGCGAGCGAACATGGCCAGACCAGCCGTTTCAGTGATCGCAATGACCCGGATGTGGGCGGCCAGTATGGCGGCTATCTGGGCAATTTCGGCCAGTTTCACACGGTGATCGAATGGCGCCTCGCTGACGGCGCGCCCTATGCCACCATTCACCGCTATATCTCGGCCACCTTCGAGACCGGCGATGCCGTGCGGCAGGAGACCCTGATCGTGACCGCGCTGCGTCCGGGCGGGTCGCCGACCTCCTGCCATGTCGGATTTGTCGATGCGACCGCCGTGTCGGGCGCCAATGAGATTGCCCTGGAAATGGCAGACCGTCTTGCTGCGGACCATGATTGCGGTGGCGGGACGGTGTGGGTTGTTGACGCAGCCTCGCCATCGCTCGATCAGGCTATCGCCAACGGATCGACCCGGCCCGCCAACTGATCACCGATTGCCGCCCGCCAGCCGTGCCGCCTCCGGCCGCGCGCGCAGGCGGGCCATCGCCCATATGCCGATCGCCGGGCCGATGGCGAGGGGTGCGAAAGCCCAGGTCCAGCCAACCCAGCTGATCCAGAGACCCAGCGCCTGGACCATGATCACGGTGAGGGCAAACCCCATCGCGGTCTGCAGGGTCAGGAGCGTGCCGGTGCGTTCCGGCGGGGCCAGTTCGGTTATGGCGGCTGAAAACTGGGCGCTGTCGGCAATCACAGCCATGCCCCAGATGATCAGGACCGGGATCATCAGCCAGGGCGAGCTGCCGAAAAGCGGTCCTGCCAGAAGCGCGCAACTGCCCGAAATCGCCAAGGCAATCATGGTGATGCGCGTCCGCCCGAGGCGATCGGCAAGGCGGCCCGCCGCCAGGCAGGCCAGGGCGCCGCTGGCGACGACGGCGAAGGCCGTGAGATCACCCAGCCGCGCGGCACCCTCGAGACGTTGCCAGTAGGCATGGGCAAAGGGGCCGATCCAGGCCCACATCGCATAGAGCTCCCACATGTGGCCGAGATAGCCCAGATTGGTCAGGCGCAGGGCCGGGTCACGAAATGCCATCGAGACAGCGCCCGGATCGAAACGCGCGGCCGGGCGCAGGCCCGGCCCTCCGCGCGCAAACAGGATCAGGCCGGCAGCCAGAAGGGCGGCGACGGCCGAGGCGGCGAAGGGCAGGGTCCAGTCGCTGACCTGTCCGGCCAGGTTGAAGGCAAAGGGCAGGGCCGAGCCAAGGGTCAGCGCGCCGACCAGCAGGCCGACAAGGAAGCCGGCATCGCCCCGCGCCCAGCTCGCCGCCAGCTTCATCCCGACCGGATAGACCAGGGCCAGGGCGGCGCCGGCCAGGGCGCGGCTGGCGATCATGGCGAGTCCGCCCGGTTCAAGCTGCAGCGCAAGCAGATTGGCCAGCGCAGCCATCACGGCGCCGAACGCGAAGAGGCGTTGCGGTGTGAACCGGTCGGCAAGGCCGGTCAGCGCGCTGGTCAGGGCCCCGATGACGAAGCCGAGCTGCACACTGCTGGTCAGGGCGGCCTGGCGAACCGGGCCGACATCTCCGGATGCGACCAGGGCGGGCAGGGCTGCGGCACCGGCAAACCAGATCGACAGGGCCAGCACTTGTGAGGCCGCGATCAGGATGAGGGCGGTGGTCTTGCCGGTCAGGGGCCGGGCAGCGGTCACGACTGGGTGGCTGGCTTGACCCGGCGAACCTGGCAGGTGGCGCTGGTGCGCGCCGCGATCGAGCCGGATGGCGTCCAGATCGTGCCTTCCATGAAGGCGACCCGTCCGCCAATCCGTGTTGCCTGACCCCGCGCGCGGCACGGTTCGACCGGCAGGGGATCGAAATAGCTGGTCTTGATCTCCAGTGTCGGGACGCCGCAGGTGAAACGTTCGGCTACCAGCACGGACAGGGACATGACCTCGTCCATCATCGCCGTGATAATGCCGCCCTGCACACTGCCGCGGAGATTGGCCAGTTGTGGAGTGGGGTTGAAGCGCGCATCGATCCAGCGCTCCTCGACCGAAAAATCGATCAGCTCGAAACCGAGCAGGGTCGAGACGGTCGGTCGTGAGCCGCGCAGGCCGAGCCGGTCGCGTATCTCGTCATCGCTCAGCGGCTCCGGTGGCGGTCCGCCAGCCAGATCAGGTGCCAGCAGATGCGCGCGTTCACTCACTTCTTGCGGAAACTGTCGAGGCTGACCACCTGGGCCGTATCACCCTTGTCGGCGCTGCCATTATCGGTGCCGGTCTTGCCCTTGCTCGGCTTGGGATCATCATCCGGGAAGCTGGCCTCGTCCTCACTGCCTTCATGCTCGAACTGGAGGTGAAAGCCGACGCTGGGGTCGTGGAAGCGCGAAATCGCGGAATAGGGCATTTTGAGATATTTCGGCACGCCGGAGAATTTCAGCGTGACCTCGAAACCGGTCTCGGTGACGCTGAGGTCCCAGAATTGGTGCTCCAGCACGATCGTCATCTCTTCCGGGTATTTTTCCAGCAGGGTCGGGTCGATATCGACGCCCGGCGCCGTGGTGCGGAAAGTGATGTAGAAATGGTGGGGACCGGGCAGGCCTTCCGGCGCCTGCGCCTTGAGCAGGGCCTGGCGCACAACACCGCGAAGCGCGTCCTGCGCCATCAGGTCATAGCGCATCAGATCTTTGGCCATGTCATACTCCCCCGTCATCCCTCACGAAAGGTACTCCAAGGCTCAAGCAGGTCAACGAGGAAGGACTGCCCCATTGCACATGCGACAGGGCTGTCGGTGCGAGCCCGGCCGGCCGGCGGCCGGGCAGCGGGTCAGCGGCGGGTCAGATGGCGCTGGCGCAGGTGGGGCCCTGCGCGGGTTCGGGCGTCGGCATCGGGACGATGGCAGGCCCGGCGACAGGCGCGGCGCACCGGCCCGGCTTGTCGAAAGGTCACAAGGCCTGCTCGCACCAAATCCGTGAATCCGACGTGCCGGGACGACGAGCACACCTTTTTTGCCATTGAATCTGGAGGTTTGGGTGAAAGTGGAGGCTTCTGTTGCCAGGCGCCTCCGGGCCCCGCCTATACCGGCTAAAGGGTATAGGAGTTTAGTGCGAGATTACCCGCGCTGACTACGCAGCGAGAGCGACCTCTTCAGCAAAGTTGTCGTTGGCAACTCTGAAAATGAGCCTGTAAGGGGCCTCACCCCGGCGAAAGCCATCTTCTTTACCCGTCCGTCGATCCTGTTTCGGCCCCAGGCATGTCCGCCAACGCAGAACAGTTATGGTGGAGCCGCCGGGTACTGCCCCCGGGTCCGGTCCGGTTATTACAAGCGCGTTTATCGCCATAGTCGGCAAGCCGACATCCTCAATATAGGTGATGTGGGACCTCGATTGAAGGGGGGTGCCCAGCTGGTCCAGGCCGATCGGCCCTCTTTTGCGTGTAGGGGTGGGGTGTCCGGAGCGCGATCGGAATTGCGCGAGCCGGCATTCGGTCTGGCAGAATGGTGCCCGGTCGTGCGGCGCACCGGGCGAAATGTATGAGGCTGCGGGAATTCAGCCCCGACAAGATTTCCGATGCTTTACTTAAGGTTGTGTGTTTCAAATAAAAACTGAACGCCGATTTGTAATCGTAATAGCGATATATAACGCGGTTTTTTACCCTTCCGATAAACCAATAGTAGGGCTCGAAGCGGGCAAAAATTCACATTGCCTTCATTTCTTCGCGCCTAGGTTATGGTTAATCGGCGCCACCCTCTCGGAGGGCAGGGTGTCCGACATCTAGTAATGGGGAAGGTCATGACGCTGTTTTTATCCCAGGACCGCGCCGTCCTGGATGCGCTTCAGAAATCTTACGCGATTATCTCCTTTAAGCCGGACGGCACAATCCTCGAGGCCAATGAGAATTTCTGCCAGGTGATGGGTTATTCCGCCCGCGAGGTGGTTGGACAACCACACAGAATGTTTCTTTCAGACGGCGAGGCGCAGACCGCTGAATACCGAAAATTCTGGGAAGACTTGCGCGCCGGCATTCTCCATTCCGAAGAGTTCAGCCGCATCCGCAAGGATGGCGAGACGGTCTGGATCCAGGCGACCTATAACCCG
>NZ_CAJQOO010000082.1 GCF_905480005.1 uncultured Maricaulis sp. | reverse complement strand
CTTCGCGCCGATGCGGACGGTCGCGGTGCTCGAACAGGTAAAGTCCCTGCCAGGTCCCCAGCAATAATTCCCCCTGCGCGACGGGTATGCCGATCGACGTCTGGGTCAGCGCCGCCTTGATATGCGCCGGCATGTCATCGGCCGGCGGGACAAGGCGCCGGAAGAACGCATTGAGGTCCCGCTGAACGTCCGGATCGGCGTTTTCCTGGATGACAAGCGAGCAGGATGTGTGTCGCACATAGGCCGTGAGCAGTCCGTCGGCGGCATTTGCTTCGCTAGCGAAATTTTGGGCGGCATGGGTGATCTCGTAGAGACCTGGCCCGGTGGTTGGCAGATGGAGGTGGTGAAGGGGCATTACGCATCCCGCTGCTGAGGTCGATACCATTCCCGGTTTCTCAGCCAGAGAATGGCGGGAAGGCCGACAAAGACGAAGCCGTAGAAAGCCGGATAGGCCCAGGCCGGCAATTGCGCCGTGATTTCCGGTGGCAGGGGCCAGATCAGGCGGCGGATCAGTACCAGGGGAATGGTCAGCGCGTAATAGACGGCGATCGGCCACCAGCCGAGGCGGCGGGCGATCGGGAAGCAGAGCCAGCGGATCAAACGGAGCATGGGTCGAGGCTAGACGCTGAAACAAGGACCAGCCACAAAAAAGCCGACCCTCGGGCCGGCTTTTTCAATGTCTGAACTCGTCACGTCCGGATCCCGGATCGCCGCTTTGCGCCGCCCGGGATGATCCACGCCTTGGCGTGGATCAGTTATCCAGGAAGCTCCGAAGTTTCCGCGACCGGCTCGGATGCTTGAGCTTGCGCAGGGCCTTGGCTTCGATCTGGCGGATACGTTCGCGGGTGACCGAGAATTGCTGGCCGACTTCTTCCAGCGTGTGGTCGGTATTCATGCCGATGCCGAAGCGCATGCGCAGAACACGTTCCTCACGCGGCGTCAGGCTGGCGAGCACCCGCGTCGTGGTCTCGCGCAGATTGGCCTGGATGGCAGCGTCGATCGGCAGGACAGCATTCTTGTCCTCGATGAAGTCGCCCAGATGGCTGTCTTCCTCGTCGCCGATCGGCGTTTCCAGGGAGATCGGCTCCTTGGCGATCTTCATCACCTTGCGAACCTTCTCCAGCGGCATGGCGAGCTTTTCGGCCAGTTCTTCCGGGGTCGGTTCGCGACCGATCTCGTGCAGCATCTGACGGCTGGTGCGGACGATCTTGTTGATCGTCTCGATCATGTGCACCGGGATACGGATGGTCCGCGCCTGGTCGGCGATCGAGCGGGTGATCGCCTGGCGGATCCACCAGGTGGCATAAGTCGAGAATTTGTAACCGCGACGATACTCGAACTTATCGACGGCCTTCATCAGGCCGATATTGCCCTCCTGGATGAGATCCAGGAATTGCAGGCCGCGATTGGTGTATTTCTTGGCGATGGAGATGACGAGACGCAGATTGGCCTCGACCATTTCCTTCTTGGCCACACGGGCCTCGCGCTCGCCCTTCTGGACGGTGCGGACGATGCGGCGCAGGTCTTCGATCGGCACACCGGCGCGCTGGGTCAGGTCGGCGAGATCATCACGGATCTTGCCGGCATCCGTGGCTTCACGATCGATGAAGCGGGCCCAGGCCTTGGAGGTGGACGCCATCGAGCCCGGCCATTCCGGATTGAGCTCATTGCCGAAATAGCTGTCCATGAACTGCGCGCGCGGCACGCCATGGGCGTCGGCCATGCGCAGCAGCTTGCCTTCCAGCGCCATGCGTTCCTTGTTGATCGCATAGAGCTGCTCAACCAGTGCCTCGATACGGGCATTGTTGAGGTGCATCGTGTTGAGATTGGTCACGATGGCGTTTTGCAGGCCTTCGTACTTCTCGCGGCTCTGCTTGGTGAGGTCCTTGCCCTCGATACGGGCGGCGACCAGCTTGTCCTGCAGCTTGCGGAAGGCCGCAAAATCGGTGGCGATGGAGTCCAGGGTCTCCATCACGCCATCGCGCAATTCCGCTTCCATGGCCGACAGGGAGAGCGATGCGCCGTCATCATCATCATCGTCATCATCGTCAGACGAGGATTCGCTCTCTTCACCGTCTTCATCATCATCTGACTTGGAGGACTTCTCCTCGTCATCATCATCATCATCGTCGGAGTCGGGCTTGGCGGTGGTGTCACCGGCCGGGGTCGGCGTCTCGCCTTCGCCGGTCTCGTCCTCATCACCATCCTCGGCAGCTTCCGCCTGCTGGCCGCCATAAGTGGCATCCAGGTCGATGATGTCGCGCAGCAGGACCTGACCTTCGGTCAGCTCGTCGCGCCAGACCATGATGGCCTCGAAGGTCAGCGGGCTCTCGCAGAGACCGCGGATCATCGCATTGCGGCCAGCCTCGATACGCTTGGCGATGGCGATCTCGCCCTCGCGGGAAAGCAGCTCGACCGAGCCCATTTCGCGCAGATACATGCGCACCGGATCATCGGTGCGGTCTGCGGATGTCGGGGTGTTCTGACCGGTGACGGCGGTTTTGGAGGCGCCGGCCACTGCACGGCTGTCGCTCTCTTCTTCTTCTTCTTCTTCCTCTTCATCATCGTCATCGCTGTCGTCGGAGCTCGCTGCCGCCTTGGCCGGCTTCGCCGAGGCCTCGGCCGAGTCATCGTCAACATCGGGATCATTATCCACGACATTGATGCCCATCTCTGACAATTGGGCGAGCACGTCCTCGATCTGCTCCGAGGAAAACTCCTCGCTCGGCAGGACCGCATTCAACTCGTCATGGGTGACGTAACCGCGCTTCTTGGCGGTTTTCACCATGTTCTTCACTGACTGATCCGTCAGGTCCAGCAGCGGACCATCCGAATTTTCCGATGCATCATTGGCTTCGGCCGATTTGCTCATTTATTCGTCCCTTGTCGCGCCGCCCTCGAGCGCGCAATTGGAATTATACGCATCAGTTGGATTCCGAACGAGAGCTTTCGTACCGGTAGGCGTCGACCACCTGCCGAAAGCGTTCTGAATCCGCCTGCTTGAGTTCTTCGTCCAGACGGGCACGCGCCTCATCACGACGTGTCTGTGCTTCGCTTCGTTCCATATAGGCGTGAGCCAGCCGCTTCCAAGCCTCTGCCCTCACCTCTGGAGACGCCTCCATACCGCCCAGTTCCGCCCGCATGGGTCTGCGCTCACCGTCCAGCCGCTTCATCTCTGCCGCGTATCCGGCATCGGCCAATTCGGCCCTTAGCGTGTCGGTCTGCACAAACTGCCCAGAAGAGCAGGCGTCTAGAACGGCGTCGCGCAGCCTGTCAAGCGATCCCAACCGCAAAAGCGCCAGCGTTTCGACCTGCGACGCGGCGATTTCCGGGTATTCGATCGCGGCCACCAGCAAAAGCTGCCCGAGCCGGGCCGTCGGATCACCCTGTCTGGACTGCTTGTTACGCAGTTCCGCACTGGCTCCCAGCGGCACACCCTTGCCCGGTCGCCAGGCGCCGCGGCCACTGCGCGACCCGGACTGCGCACGGGTGCCAAAAAGCGCATCCATGCGCTGGTCAAACTCGCGCTTGTATTCCTCACGGATATCCGTGTCGGCGATCTGGGCGACCAGAGACCGGATCCGGCGCCGGAAACCGGCCCGGCGATCCGGGTCATCGAGCGGTTCGACCAGGACTTCACGCTCCCAGATCAGATCCGCCAGCGAGCGGGTCTCACGGAAGATGGCGCGCAGGGCATTGGCCCCCTCCTCGCGCAGGAGATCATCGGGATCCTTGCCATCCGGCATGAAGGCAAAACGCAGCGTCTTGCCCGGCTGCAGGAGCGGCAGGGCGCGGTCAGCGGCCTTGAAGGCGGCCGCACGGCCGGCACTGTCGCCGTCCAGGCACATGACCGGCTCGCCGCCGGCCCGCCACAGAAGCTGTATCTGCTCCTCGGTGACGGCTGTCCCCAGCGGGGCGACGCCATGTTCCAGTCCGGCCCGGGACAGGGCGATCACGTCGAGATAACCCTCGGCGACGATCAGCCCGCGGATGTCTTGCTTGGGATCGGAAGCCGCCTTGCGGGCCTCGGGATAGCGATAGAGCACCGATCCCTTGTGAAAGATCGGGGTTTCCGGCGAGTTGAGGTATTTCGCCCTTGTCTCTTTCGACAGCGCCCGACCGCCAAAACCGACCAGGCGGTTGCGGGGATCATGGATCGGGAAGGTGATGCGGTCGCGGAACCGGTCATAGGGCGAGCCGCTGTCGGGCTCGATCAGGAGACCGCATTCGACCAGGTCGGCAATCGGCGCGCCGGCGGTGACCAGCTCGTCCTTCAGGGCGGTGCGGCTGTCCGGCGCAAAACCGATCCCGTAGCGCACGCAGTCCTCGCCCGTCAGCCCGCGCGATTTGAGATAGCGTCGGGCATCTTCCGCCGCAGGCGTCCGCAAGGCG
>NZ_CAJQOO010000081.1 GCF_905480005.1 uncultured Maricaulis sp. | reverse complement strand
CCGATGGGGACTTGTCGGCGGAACTTGACGCCCAGCAGATTGCGGTTGCGCAATCGCGACCACAGACAGGCTTCCGCCGGTGTCTGACCCTTGCGCATGATCCGCGCAAGATGACGGTTTTTGTGGACGGATTGTGGCATCCGGCAAGCTCCGGGCTTCCCCCCTCACCCGGCCTGCGGCCACCCTCTCCCAAGGGAGAGGGAAAGTGGGGTACCCCTAGATAGCGCGAAATCACCGACTATCCATGTGACCACGCTCACACCCTTTCCTTCTCCTTGAGGAGAAGGTGCGCGTAGCGCGGATGAGGGGGATATCCCGGTGTCGGCAATGCGACAATCTAGTCGTCGCGCTCGATGCTCAACCGAATGCCATTTGCGTCGGCGGCGTCTCGCAACAGTATGTGATCCCCCAAGGTTGCGCTTCCCGTCATGTGAACAGAGACGCAACGCTCCTGCGTATCCCGCGCGGCTTCAATCACGTCGCGCCAATCCGTCACGGAGCCAGTGCCGGTGACCACTTGTATGCCATTACCGGCAGCACGTAGCTCCAAAGCAGAGTCGCACACACGAGACGCTTGAATTGCGTCCCACACCGGCGCAGCCCCAATCGCGACCAACCCGAGGACAGCGCCAATCACAACGGCCAACACCCATACCAGTGACCGGCCCACAAACGCTGCAATCACATTAACGGGCCTCATCGCCCTACCCCAGCAGCTTCTTCCGCAGAATCTCGTTCACCGCTTTCGGGTTGGCCTTGCCCTGCATCGCTTTCATCACCTGACCGACGAACCAGCCCATCGTCTTGGGCTTGTCCTTGACCTGGGCGGCCTGGTCGGGATTGTCGGCGATGAGCTGGTCGATGACGGCTTCGATGGCGCCGGTATCGGTGACCTGTTTGAGGCCCTTCTCGTCGACAATTTTTGCCGGGTCGCCGCCCTCACTCCACAGGATCTCGAACACATCCTTGGCGATCTTGCCGGAGATGGTGTCATCGGAGATCAGGGCGATCAGACCACCCAGCTGCGCGGCCGAGACCGGGCTTTCGGTGATGTCGAGACCTTCCTTGTTGAGGCGGCCATAGAGCTCGTTATTGACCCAGCTGGAGGCCAGCTTGGCGTCACGGCCCTCGGCGACGATCTCGTAATAATCGGCGCGATCCTTGTCGGCCGACAGGACAGCAGCGTCATAATCCGACAGGCCGAGTTCGGAGACGAGGCGGGCGCGCTTCTGGTCGGGCAGTTCCGGCAGGCCGGCCTTGATCTCGTCGACCCAGGTCTGCTGCAGCTCGAGCGGCAGCAGGTCGGGATCGGGGAAGTAGCGGTAATCGTGGGCTTCTTCCTTGGACCGCATGGACCGGGTCACACCAGTACCGGCGTCGAACAGGCGCGTTTCCTGGTCGATCTTGCCGCCATCCTCGATGATGTCGATCTGGCGCTGGGCCTCATACTCGATCGCCTGGCGGATGAAGCGCAGCGAATTGACGTTCTTGATCTCGCAGCGCGTGCCCAGATGGCTGAAATCACCGGTCTCGCGGAATTTCTCGTACTGGCCGGGGCGGCAGACCGACACGTTCACATCGGCGCGCAGCTGACCCTTCTCCATGTCACCGCCGCACGTGCCCAGATAGCGCAGAATGGTGCGCAGCTTGGCGACATAGGCCGAGGCTTCTTCAGGCGAGCGGATATGCGGGCGCGAGACGATTTCCATCAGGGCGACGCCGGAGCGGTTCAGATCGACATAGGTCGAATTGGGATCAAGATCGTGGATCGACTTGCCAGCATCCTGTTCCAGGTGCAGGCGCTCGATACCGACGGTGAAGCGCGAGCCATCATCGCGCTCGCACTCGATCTCGCCTTCGCCGACGATCGGGAATTGGAACTGGCTGATCTGATAGCCCTGCGGCAGATCGGGGTAGAAGTAATTCTTGCGGTCGAAGCGGGACCAGAGATTGATCTGGGCATTGAGGCCGAGCCCCGTCCGCACCGCCTGTTCGACGACCTTGGCATTGATCACCGGCAGCATGCCCGGCATGGCCGCATCAACCAGCGAGACCTGCGTATTCGGCGCCGCGCCAAACGCGGTAGCGGCTCCGGAGAACAGCTTGGCATTGGAAACCACCTGGGCGTGGATCTCCAGCCCCATGACAACTTCCCAGTCACCGGTCGCGCCCGGCAGGATGTAGCTGTGATCACTCATCTCGATCTTCCTCGTCGTCATCCCATCCGGGACGCTCGTCTTCCGGCGTATTCATCGCCGCAACCAATACCCGGCCCGCCATGGCAACGGTCAGGCCGAAAAACACAAATCCGATCCCGGGCGCCACCAACACCACGGCCCACAGATTGCGGGGCTCAAGCGGGACAATGCCGCGGAAAATCACTGCCGCAGCCAGGATCAGCAGGGCGCCGACGAGAAAACTCGGGCGCGCCAGCTTCATGGCCGGGTGGGCAGGCTCAGTCCTTGCCATTCGACTTGCCCGTGAAACTCATCACCACGGCCCAGACGGCCGCCAGTCCGAAACCGGCCAGCATCAGCCCGAGGGCCAGCTGGACGATAAAGCCAAAGGCCGGAAACGCGCCCCCTGCGAAAGCCTGGCCAACCATGACCCCGCCGGAATAGGCAGTCGGCAGACCAAAGGCGAGACCCAGCACAGCCATCATGATCATGAAGCCGCGATTGGGCTTGGATTCACCGCTCTCCGTCTCACTCATCGTCCTGCTCCCTGGCACTACGCCATTTTTGTCGCCGCCTGGCCTCGGCGACCCGGCTGGTCAGCCGGTCCGAGGCAATCTGCCGGCCCGAGGCCGTCCCGAACCCGGTCCGGATGGCCCAGATCCCGAAAATCGTGCCAAAGCCGACCCCGACTCCCAGGAACGCCATCGATCCGACCAGCAGGCCGAGCACAAAGAGTGCCCCGGCAGCGATCAGAAGAAAGCGTCCCGCCATATATCCGGCCTCAGATCCGACCCGCCGTCATCAGCTCCACCAATTCTCCGGCTTGGCGACGAAGCCGGCCGAATCCTCGATCGCCGCACCGACCTTGAACATGGTTTCCTCGTCCAGCGCCGGGGTGATGATCTGAAGCCCCAGCGGCAGGCCGTCCTTGTCGACACCGGCCGGGACCGACATGGCTGGCAGTCCGGCCAAATTGGCGGTGACGGTGAAGACGTCGTTGAGATACATGGCGATCGGATCGTCCGACTTGGAGCCGAGCTCGAAGGCCGCCGAGGGGGCAGACGGCGTCAGCACGGCATCGACCTTCTCGAAGGCTTGTTCGAAGTCCTGGAGAATGCGCGTGCGAACCTTCTGGGCGCGCAGGTAATAGGCGTCGTAATAGCCGGCCGACAGCACATAGGTACCGATCATGATGCGGCGTTGGACCTCATGGCCGAAACCGGCACCGCGCGTGTTTTCATAGGTCGCGTTGAGATTGGTCCCGTCGACACGATTGCCGTAGCGCATGCCGTCATAGCGGGCCAGGTTGGACGAGGCCTCCGCCGGCGCGACGATGTAATAGGCCGGCAGGGCGTATTTGGTGTGTGGCAGGGAGATGTCGACGATCTCGCAGCCGGCGGCCTTGAGCCAGTCAATGCCCTTTTGCCAGGCCTCATCGATCTCGGCCGGCATGCCATCAACCCGGTATTCCTTGGGAACGCCGATACGAAGCCCTTTCACCGACTGCCCGACCGCCGCAACAAAGTCTGGCACGTCATTCGGCAGCGAGGTCGAATCCTTGGGGTCATGGCCCGACATGGCCTGCAGCATCAGGGCCGAATCCTTCACCGTCTTGGCAAAGGGACCCGGGTGATCAAGTGACGAGGCGAAGGCGACCGTGCCCCAGCGCGAGGTCCGGCCATAGGTGGCCTTCACGCCGACCGTGCCGGTGAAGGCGGCCGGCTGGCGGATTGATCCGCCGGTATCGGTGCCGGTCGAGCCGAAGCACAGATCGGCGGCCACAGCGGCGGCCGAACCACCCGAGGAACCGCCCGGTGTCAGCATCTCGCCATTCGGGCCTTTCCAGGGATTGTTGACCGGGCCGGTATTCGAGGTCTCGTTCGACGAGCCCATGGCGAACTCGTCCATCGAGGTCTTGCACAGGAAGACCCCGCCATGCTCCCAGAGCTTGGCAGTGACGCTCGACTCATAGGTCGGCTTGAAGCCCTTGAGGATGTTCGAGGAGGCTGCCGTATCGACGCCCTCGACCGCGAACAAATCCTTGATCGCCAGCGGTGCGCCCTCGATGAGACCACCCTCGCCCCTGGCGAGCTTCTCGTCCGACGCCTTCGCCATGGCCAGCGTCTTGTCGGCGTCAAAGGCGGTGAAGGCATTCAGCTTGGGCTGCGCGGCTTCGCACAGGGCCAGACCCTCGGTCGCCAGCTCCACGGCGGAAACCTCCCGCGCCTTCAGCTTGGCGGTGATGTCGGACAGGGTGAGTTTGAAAAGCTCGCTCATGACCTACTCCACCGATTTCGGGACGACGAAGAAGCCTTCATCGGACTTCGGGGCATTGGCCAGGACCTTGTCGCGGCAATTGCCGTCGGTGACCACGTCTTCACGCTGCGGCAGCGGGAATTTCACGGGCGTGGTCATCGCTTCGACGCCTTCCACATCCACTTCATTGAGCTGCTCGATCCAGCTCA
>NZ_CAJQOO010000080.1 GCF_905480005.1 uncultured Maricaulis sp. | reverse complement strand
ATGATCTCAGGCGACGTCTTGAAATACCGAAACGGATTACGCATCAGAAAACGCTACGAAATCGGGCGAACTCGCTCAAGCGGCGTTTAATCTGACACTGCCGAAAACAGGGAAATCACCCTACCCGATCTGCCCGAAAGCGCGAACAGAGACCGGTGGGCAATATAGCGCCCAGATCGCCCAATCCTCCCGGTCTCCATGCAGGGAAATATCCACGAAGCCGCGGAAACGCCGCGAGAATTGTGCGACGCCATTTTATCTAATTATTTCAAGAAGATATGTGGCGGTGAGGGTGGGATTCGAACCCACGAGACGGTTACCCGCCTACACGCGTTCCAGGCGTGCGCCTTCGACCACTCGGCCACCTCACCGCGAAGGCGCGGACTATACCCATCGCGGCGCATCCTGCAAGGCGTCTCGCTCAGCTTTAGCACCTTGCGAAGACGTGATTTGTCAGTCCCGCGTCCGGACGACAATCTGGCAAGCGAAAAGGGGGCCGTTCGTCAATCACGTCTGGTCACAGGGGAAAATCATGACAATCAGACTTTGGGCCGCTTCCGGCCTGGTCTTCGGCGTGCTCGCCGGGAGCGCGCCCGCCGTACTCGCCCAGGATGAGGCCGTGCGCCGCAGCTGGGGTGAAGAGGCCCGGACGGAGATGGCGCGGCTGGCGCCAATGGCCGGTGCCTGGTCGGTCCGCGAGTTCGAGAGTGACCGCGCGGGCGGCTGGACCGGAGGGGAAGCCGCCTACTCGGTGACGATCCGCTATCTGCTCGACAACATGGCCCTGCGCGAGGATGTGCCCGAGCGCCCGATCAAAGCCTGGCGACTCGAGACCACCATCCAGTACGACCAGAACCGTGATGTTTTCCGACTGGTGGCGCTCGATGATACCTGGGGCAATCTCGATGTGTTCGAGGGGGTGATCGGGCCGGATGACCGCCTCGTGGTGGACAATCTGCGCGCGGATACGCCTTTCGTGAATGCGGACGGTTCGCGCACCCATTTCCGCCTCACCATCGAGATCATCGACAGCGATCGTCACAGCATGCTGATCGACGCCAGCAATGATGCCGGAGAGAGCTGGCAGCCCTTCCAGCGCATCGAGCGAACGCGGCTTGGTGGCTGACGCAGTTTGAGCATGCCGGGGCTCTGGTTTTTATCCGCGGGACACCTATTTTGAGGTCTTACCCCGTGGCGCTGGAGCCCCTGCATGTCAGACCCTGTCTGGAAATCCGAAATCATTCCCGCCGACCAGGCCTTGCCCGGTCGCACCCGCCCGATTGCCACCGCGCCAGCGCATGTGATCACCGGGCGTGACATCCGGATGACATGCCCCGAAGGCATGACCGAGCTGCATCTCGGCCTGGGGTGTTTCTGGGGTGCCGAGCGGATTTTCTGGGAGACACCCGGCGTGTGGCATACCGCTGTCGGTTATGGTGGCGGCTCGACGCCCAACCCCACCTATGAGGAAACCTGCTCCGGCGCGACCGGACATACCGAGCTTGTGCGGGTGATATTCGATCCGGCCCTCATCACGCTGGACGACGTGCTGAAACGTTTCTGGGAGGCGCATGACCCGACGCAGGGCATGCGCCAGGGCAATGATCGCGGGACCCAGTATCGCTCGGCGATCTATACCACCGCGAATGATCAGCTCGCGGCGGCGCGCGAGTCCGCGAACGCCTATCAGCAGGAATTGGCGAAAGCTGGCCTGGGACCGATCACGACCGAGATCGCGCCGGCAGGGCCTTTCTATTATGCCGAGGATTACCACCAGCAATACCTGGCCAGAAACCCGTCCGGCTATTGCGGGATTGGTGGCACAGGCGTCGTCTGTCCGATCGGCACGTGACGCCAGGCAGGACCGGGGCGCTGACAGGCTTGCATCCGGCGTCTAGACTCGCCCCTGGTGAGCTCAGGATTCTGCCGTGACCCGACTGATTGCCTTCGATGTTGATTCCACACTCCTGCGCGTCGAGTCGCTGGATACGGCACTGGAAGCAGCCCTCGCCGAGCGCGAGGACAGGGTCGCGGCCAAGACCCGCCTGCACGAGATCACCCAGGCTGGCATGTCAGGCAGCATGGCCTTGCGTGACAGTCTGGAGGCACGCCTGCAACTCGCTGCGCTCGACCGTGAAGGCGTTGCCGCCATCGCCGAGCATTTGAGACAGAGACTGACCCCGGGCATGGCGCCACTGCTCAGCCGATTGCGGTCCGAGGGCGATACGCTGCATGCGATTTCCGGCGGGTTTGCTGATTTGCTCGAACCGGTTCTCGTCGACCTCGGATTCGGCCAGGGCGACATCCACGCCAACCGCTTTGTCTGGGAGGGCGACCGGGTCGCCGGCCTGGACACTGGCTATCCGCTCTCGCGCAATGGCGGCAAGGCGGAGATTCTGACCTCGATTTCCGGACAGGCGGGCGAGACCATCATGGTGGGTGATGGCATGACGGATTTTGAAGCCTATGAGGCCGGCGCTGCCGACCGCTTCATCGGGTTCGGCCTGATCGCCAGGCGCGATGTCGTCATTGCCGCCTGCGAATGGTCCGGCGCCAGCTATGTGCGCACGGTCGACGGGCTGGCCAAGGCGCTGGGCGTCTAGTTCGCACGGCTGGGCATGTCTTCAATGCAGGATGCGCCGATTTGAAAATCGGCGAGACCGGCGTCAGACCCACCGCGAGGATGGGCATCATGACCACGTCCTGATCGGAGCCCGCATGCCCACCACAGCCACACTGACCCGCCACCCTGTCACGCTCGCCCGCGTCTCGGGCCTTGCCTATGTCGTGATAATTCTGTGCGGAATTTTCGCCCAGATGGCCGTTCGCGGCAGTCTGATTGACTGGCAGAGTGCCGACGCCACCGCCGAGCTCATCCAGAGCCGCAACGGATTGTTCCGTCTCGGCCTCCTCGCCGATTTCCTGGTCTTCGCGCTGGATATCGTGCTGGCCGTAACCTTCTACCGCTTGCTGGCCCCGGTTGACCGCGGCATCGCACTGTTCGCCCTGTCGGTTCGGCTGGTGATGAGCGGCGTCCTGGTGACCGCCCTGCTGGCTCAGACAGCGCCGCTGCTTTTGTTGGGCGATAGTGCCATCGCCGGACAATTCGAGCCGGCCACCGCCAACACACTCGCCCTGACTTTTCTCGGCCTGCACAATGAGGGCTATATTCTCGGTCTGATGTTGTTCGGCGTGCACGGTTGCGCGCTTGGCATCCTGCTTGCCCGATCCGGCTATTTCCCGCGTTTTCTCGGCATCCTCATGGGACTGTCAGGCCTGAGCTATCTGGCTCTTGGCCTGGTCCATTTCGGATTCCCCGCACTGTCCGGGCTCGGCGGCCTTCTGCTTCTGCCCGCCGCCCTGCCCGAATTTGTGTTTGCCGGATGGTTGCTGATCGCCGGCCTCAGCCGCCGTCGTTGGACGGAGCGATACGAGCCGGCGGGCTAGCGGACCAGACGCGCGCTGATCGACCCGTCAAGCGCGCTGATATGATCAACGAAGCCTGGCGGGAGGTCCCCCTCAAGATCCGCTGCCACATAACCAAGCTGGCCGCGGGTCTCGAGTTGCTGAGCGGCGATATTGGCCCCCGAGGCGCTGACCGCGTCATTGAGGCGAGACAGGAAGCCCGGCGCGTTCGAATGGAAGCTCAAGAGACGGGTCCGTCCCGACTTGATCCGGCCGGGTTCAATCTCCGGCACATTGACCGCGCCCTTGGTCGCGCCCAGTGAGACAAAGCGGGCCAGCTTGCCCGACACGTCTTCGCCAATGGCTTGCTGGGCCTCCAGCGTCGAGCCGCCGATATGCGGGGTCAGGATGATGTTCTTGAAGGCCTGCAGGGGTGAGACGAAGGCCTCATCCTTGGACGCCGGTTCTTTCGGGAAGACATCGACGGCGGCGCCGATCAGATGACCGCTTTCAAGCGCCTCGGCCAATGCGTCAATATCGACCAGGTCTCCGCGAGCCTGGTTGATCAGAATGGAGCCCGGCTTCATTTTGGCGATGGAGTCGCGGCTCATGATATTGCGGGTCTGGTCGGTCGAGGGAACATGCAGGGTCACGACATCGGAGATCGCCAGCAATTCCTCCAGGCTCGAGCAGGACCGCGCATTGCCGTGCGCCAGCTTGGGTTCTGTGTCGTAGAAATAGACATGCATGCCCAGGGCACTGGCGAGAACGGACAATTGCGAGCCGATATTGCCATAGCCGACAATGCCCAGCTTCTTGGCGCGGACCTCATGCGAATTGGTCGCCGATTTCTGCCACTCACCGCGCATTGCGGCGCCGGAGCGCATCGGGATGCCGCGCATCAGCATGATCACCGAGGCGAGAGTCAGCTCGGCCACGGATCGTGTATTGCCGAAGGGGCCGTTGAAAACGGGAATGCCGCGATCCGCTGCGACGCCGAGATCAACCTGGTTGGTACCAATGCAGAAGCAGCCCAGCGCACGCAGATTGGGCGCCGCATCGAAGGCCGCCCGATTCATCTTGGTGCGCGATCGGATCCCCGCCAATACCGCCGGGCCGAGGGCTGCGTGCAGCGCGTCGATATCCAGAGCCGCCGCATGGCGTTCAATGGCATAGCCGTCTGCCTTGAAGGCGAGATCGGCGACAGGATGGACATTCTCAAACAGGACGACGGGGTCGGACATCACGCAGCTTCCCAAGGGCATTGAGACGGCCAGAATCGCCACGTCTCACAATGCACCGCAACACGATGTCCGCGCCCTTGTCTACTGCATGATATCGCTACCGTGGCCCGGTTGGCACCGAGGGACGCGCAAGATTATTCCACATTGAGCGCGCGCACAGCCGCAAGTGTCTGATCGACATGCTCATAGGGGCTCATATCGGACCAGGAAAAGGCAATCGTCGAATTTTGATCGATCACGTAAGAGGTGCGATTGGTCCAGCCCGGACGCATCATCATGCGGGCATCATAGGCGCGAGCCATGCCGTCTTCCGCGGCAAAGACCGGAAAGGCCGAGGCGCAGTGCTGGGTCGAGAACTCGGCCAGACGGTCCGTATTGCCCCCGGTCACGCCGATGACGCGGGCGCCTTCAGCGGTGAACTGGTCGATCGCCTCAGCGAAAGCTGCGGCCTGGGCTTCACAGCCCGAGGTGAAGGCCGCCGGGAAGAAGAAGAGCACGACAGGTCCCTCTTCCAGCGCCTCGGCGAGATGGAAGGAAACCGGCTCACCGGCCTGGAAGCCGGAAACCGTGAAGTCCGCGGCGGCATCGCCGGCATCAAGCTCGGCAAGGGCCGGAGCAGCGGTGAGGGCAAGGGCAGCAAGGCTGGCAGCAAATTGGCGGCGCATCATCAATCTCCCTGAGGGATGCGAAAGGTCTGACGAGAAGATGGCGCATCGGCGGCCGAAGGCAAGCCCCGGTCAATCATCATCCATCTTGAGCGCGGCAATGAAGGCTTCCTGCGGGATTTCGACCTTGCCGAACTGGCGCATCTTCTTCTTGCCGGCCTTCTGCTTGTCCAGAAGCTTGCGCTTCCGGCTGGCGTCGCCGCCATAGCATTTGGCCGTCACATCCTTGCGCAGGGCCGACAGGGTTTCACGGGCGATGATCCGGCCACCCAGGGCTGCCTGGATCGGGATCTTGAACATGTGCCGCGGGATCAGATCCTTGAGCTTTTCGCACATGGACCGGCCGCGCATATCGGCGCGGGCCTTGTGAACCACCATGGAGAGCGCGTCGACCGGCTCGTCATTGACCAGGATCGACATCTTCACCAGATCGCCGACGCGATCCTCGATCCACTGATAGTCAAAGGAGGCATAGCCCTTGGTGACCGATTTCAGACGGTCATAGAAGTCGAAGACAACTTCATTGAGCGGCAGCTCATAAACCACCAGGGCACGATTGCCGGCATAGGTCAGCTCAACCTGGTTGCCGCGGCGATCCTGACAGAGTTTGAGAACGCCGCCCAGATACTCGTCCGGGACCAGTATGGTCGCCTTGATCCAGGGCTCGGCAATGGTGTCGATCTTGACCGGATCAGGCATGTCGGCCGGGTTGTGCAGATCGATCTCGGAGCCGTCATTCATGATGATGCGATAGACCACGGACGGCGCGGTCGTGATCAGCTCGATATCATACTCGCGTTCGAGACGCTCGCGGATCACTTCGAGATGCAACAGGCCCAGGAAACCACAGCGGAAACCGAAGCCGAGCGCCGCGGAAGTCTCCATCTCGTAGGAGAAGGAGGCGTCATTGAGGGCCAGTTTCTCGATCGCTTCGCGCAAATCCTCGAACTCGGCACTGTCGACCGGAAAGAGGCCGCAAAAGACCACGGGCTGGGCCGGTTTGTAGCCAGTCAGTGCCTTGTCGGCCGGACGGCGATCATCGGTGACCGTGTCACCGACCCGCGCATCACGAACCTGTTTGATCGAGGCATTGAGATAGCCGATCTCGCCCGGTCCAAGACTGTCGATGGATTCCTTCTTGGGGCGGAAGACACCGACCCCGTCGACAGGATAGGCCGCACCCGTGCCCATGAGGCGCACTTTCATGCCCTTCTTGAGCGTGCCGTCGATCACCCGAACCAGACAGATGACGCCGAGATAGGGGTCATACCAGCTATCGACCAGCATCGCCTTGAGCGGCGCGGCGGGATCGCCGGCATTGGGCGGCGGCAAGCGTTTCACAACGGCTTCCAGCACATCCTCGATACCAAGTCCCGTCTTGGCGGAAATCTCGACAGCGTCGGACGCGTCGAGGCCGATCACATCCTCGATCTGTTCCTTGACCCGGTCCGGCTCGGCGGCGGGCAGGTCGATCTTGTTGAGGACGGGGACGATCTCGTGATCGACTTCAATGGCCTGATAAACATTGGCCAGTGTCTGCGCTTCCACGCCCTGGGAGGCATCGACGACGAGGAGCGAGCCTTCGCAGGCGGCCAATGACCGGTTGACCTCATAGGCGAAGTCGACGTGTCCGGGGGTGTCGATCAGGTTGAGGACATAGGTCTTCCCGTCCTTCGCCAAATAGTCCAGACGCACGGTCTGAGCCTTGATCGTGATGCCCCGCTCGCGCTCGAGCTCCATATTGTCGAGCACTTGCTCCTTCATCTCACGCTTGGTCAGCCCGCCTGTCACCTGGATCAGGCGATCGGCCAGCGTGGATTTGCCGTGGTCGATATGGGCCACGATGGAGAAATTGCGGATGAGGGACGGATCTATGGTCATGGAGCGGGCAGGTAGCATCGCCAAGCGGTTTGGCCAAGCGGGATAGGCTGTTTGGCCGACAGGCTTCTGGTGGAGAAGACAGGCGGGGCACCGCCCGGAGCGGAGAGAAGACAGGTCGGCGACAAAGCTCTGCCCTAGGCCTCGACCACCTGTTTTGGCTTGCCGAGATAGTAGGCCGGCAGACCGGCCAGGATGAGAACGCCGCCCCAGGCCAGCACTTCCAGGCCCGATCCAAGCACCGCAAAGGCAGAATAGGCGCCGGCTGCGAGGGCGATGATGGCCCAGCTGCGGGCCGACCGCCAGGAATGGCGGAGCTCGGCCAGGGCACTGACCAGGAGCGGGAGGAGCAGGCAGACTGTGCTCATCATCAACAGGAAGGTGAACGCCTCGACCAGACCGCGCGAGTAATTCGCCACCAGCAGGATGGAGCCGAGCGTCAAGGAGATTAGCAGGGAGACTTGCGGCGCCCCGCCCTTGTTGCGGTGGCCCAGTATGGCTGGCGCGAGCCGGTCGAACGCGACCGCCATCGGGAGTTGGCCAGACAGCAGGATCACGCCGTTCAGCGCGCCGGCGGTCGAGATCATGGCGCCTGCCGCGATCAGACCGGGGCCCCAACTCCCCAGCGCGCGGGCGGCGTCGGAGAAAGGCGAGGTCGAGTCAATGAGCTCGGCGGCTGGCACGACCAGCATCACCGACGCCGTTGCCGCGATATAGATGAGGGCCACGGTAATCGTGCCAATCACGGTCGCCTTGGGGACGGTATTCGCCGCATCGCGCACATCGCCGGCGGGCACGGTGGCCGACTCCAGTCCGGCAAAGGCCCACATGGTGAGGAGCGCCGTTGCCGCCAGCACCGGGAAGAAGCTGCCACCGGACGGGTTTGCCTCGGGCAGGTTGGCAATATCGCCGGTGAACAGGCCGACGCCGATGATCAGGAAGATCGGGATAAGTTTGAGCACCGTCATCAGCAATTGAACGATGCTGGCATCGCGTATGCCATGAAGGGAGATCAGGCCCAGCCCCCAGATCAATGCGAGAGCACACCCGGCCTGAGCGATCGGAGCATTGTCCAGCGCCGGAACAAAAACCGTGAGATAGCCAACGAAGGCAATCGCGATGACGGGCATGCCGATCCAGTAGGAAGCCCAGTAACCCCAGGCCACCAGAAAGCCGACAAGGTCGCCAAAGGCATCATGGGCATAGGCGACCGGCCCGCCGGACCGGGTCGTGCGGTGGGCGAGGCGACCCAGCACAAGCGCGAGCAGGATGGACCCGCCCGCGGTCACGACCCAGCCGGTAAAGCCAAGCATGCCATAGGGCGCGAGGACGACCGGAAGCATGAAAATGCCGGATCCGATCATGATGCCCACAACGAGAGCCCAGCAGCCCCAGAAGCCAATTGCCTTGTGGGTGGGTTTTTCCAGCGACGGCTGGTCGGTTTCATTGGTGGTCATCTGTCCCCCCGGACGCGCCGTCCATCAGCCGGAATTGGCATAGGCATCGCGCAAAAGATTCTGCCAGTGCCAGACACCGGCTTCCTGGGACGGCGAAAGCCGTCCCGGATCGTAAGCGCCGGAGGCGAGGCCTTTCTGGACATGCTCGCAGATCAGCCTGTCCTCCTCCTGGACGCGATCGGAAAAGGCGTCATCGGCTTCAGCGCGGCCGGTTTGACCGGGCGCATAGTAGAAATCGAACTCGACATGACAGCGGTCAGGCCCGTCGGGGACAACCCGATTGGTCTGCATACGGCCAGGCAGAATATTCAGCATCGTGTTGGGATAAATAAAGAAATAGAGCGCCTCACCGGCCGCATAGGCGTCAGTTTCGGCGTCAATAGGAGAGCGTTGCAGCGACCAGTAGCGCGCCAGCTCGGTCTTGTAGTCCGGATAGGAAACGATTTGGGTCAGGTCCGGATGGACGAAGGGCAAATGATAGCCCTCCAGATAATTGTCGACATAGACCTTCCAGTTGCAGGCCACATCATAGAGGCGACTGTGATGATGCTTCAGGCCCGCCAGGCGATCCGGCCCAACAATGTCATCCAGGCCGGCCATCACATCCACGAAAGACGGTCCGGACCGGATGCGCGCAAAAACCATCCCGCCCCAGATCTCGACCTCGATCCGCTCAAGCGCAATGCCGGCGACATCAAAGTCCTCCGCAGCCTGCATTTCCGGCGCCGAGCGCAATTGCCCGTCCAGGTCATAGGCCCAGCCGTGATAGGCGCAGCGCAATCGCTTGGCGCCCTTGCCGTCGCACAGGGCGAGCGGACCGGCGCGGTGGCGACAGATATTCAGGAATCCGTTGAGCGCGCCCTCGCCATTGCGAACCAGAAGGATCGGCACGCCGCCAATCTCGCGCACGACATGATCGCCGGGCGCTGCCAGAGACGAGACTGGGGCCACGACCTGCCAGCCACGGGAGAGCACCTCACCCTGATCGAAGCGCAACGCCTCGGACCCGACATATCGAGCGGGATCAAGGGCACGGGCCTGTGCGAGCGGCGAGACTTGCTCCGGTCGGTTCGTATCAGGTCTGTCAGTGGAAGGCGGGGCGGAAAGGTCATCCATGCCCGGACGCTAGCGATAACCGCCCCGCCTGCCAATGATTTCCGTCGCCGGGTCAGGCGTAGCTGATCACTTCGAACTCGATCCCGTCCGGGTCATCAAAATAGAAGCGGCGACCCGGCTCATAATCCGCATGGGAGTGTGTCGTGATCCCGTCCGACAGGATCCTCGCTTCGGCGGCCGCCAGATCCTCCACCAGGACACCAATATGATTGAGTCGACCGAGCGGGGTCTCCGTCGGCCGGGCATGCGCGTAGACGGCGACGTAATCGTCATCATTGCCGACATGATAAGTCGTGCCGCCATTCTTGGCCGGCCCGCTCCAGCGGATGTGCCAGCCAAACCAGTCGCAGAGCCGCCTGGCCGTCGCTGCGGGGTCGCTCACCGTCACATTGACGTGTTCGAGTCTTGCCTGTGTCATTGATTTCTCCTGTACCGGAACCTCTCGGATTCCCTTGACAGGCAGTTTGATAATCTCTCAACCTTGGTTGAGGTCAAGCTATTTCTCCGGAGCCTCGCATGCCGCTTGCAGCCACCGACCCGCTATCGATTGGACAGATTGCCCGGCGGACCGGCGTGTCCGTCTCGGCTATCCGATTCTATGAGGATAAGGGTCTGGTTCAGCCGTCCCGGAATGCGGGCGGGCAACGCCGTTTCAAGCGCGCGGATGTCCGCCGGATTTCCTTCATCCTGATTGCCCAGCAGCTGGGATTGACGATCCGCGAGATCCGGGACGCCCTCGCTGCGCTGCCAGACAGCCGCACGCCGAACCAGGCCGACTGGGGACGGATCAGCGCCGGCCTGCGCGACCGCCTCGATCAGCAGATCGACACGCTGACCCGGATGCGCGGCCGGTTGGACAGCTGCATTGGATGCGGTTGCCTCTCGCTCAAGGCCTGCCAGCTCTACAATCCCCAGGACCGCCTGTCCCGCCTCGGCGCAGGGCCGCATATGGGCATCAAAGACGCGGACTGACCGATCGATACGAAAAGGGCCGACGGGTTCCCCCGCCGGCCCTGATCGAGCGGATGATCGTCTCGTCTATTCGGTGACCGGGAAGCCGCGGTCACGCATCAGCGCCGACACTTCAGCATCACGACCGCGGAACAGACGATAGGCCTCGGCCGGGTCCATCGAGTTGCGCGGGGCGAAGAGATACTCGACCAGGCGCGAGGCGACCTCTTCGTCATAGAAACCGCCCGGCGCATCCTGGAAGGCTTCCGCGGCGTCGGCGGTGAGCACATCAGCCCACATGTAGCCGTAATAGCCGGCCGAATAGCCTTCACCCGAGAAGATGTGCCCGAAATGCGGGGAGCGGTGACGCATGACGATCTCTTCCGGCATTCCGAGACGCGCGAGCGTCTCGCGCTCGAACGTGTCCGGGTCGGTGATCTCGGCCGGATCGGTCGTGTGATAGACCATGTCCATCAGGGCCGAGGCGAGATACTCGCCGGTCGCGAAGCCCTGGTTGAAATTGGCCGCCGCACGAATGCGGTCGATCAGGGCTTGCGGCATCGGCTCGCCGGTCTCGACATGGGTCAGATAATTGTTGACCACCGGATCCGTCAGGACCCAGCGCTCGAGAAGCTGCGACTGGAATTCAGTGTAATCGCGGACACCGCCATTCAATCTCGGATAGTCGACATTGGATGACAGCGTGTGCAGGGCGTGGCCGAATTCGTGGAAGAAAGTCGTCGCATCGTCGAAGGAAACGAGAACCGGCTCACCCGGAGCACCCGCGACGAAGTTCGAATTATTGGTGGCCAGGACATTTGTCTCGCCATCAATCGTCGTGTGCGAGCGGAAGGAATTGGCCCAGGCGCCGGAGCGCTTGCCCTGGCGCGCGAAGGGATCAAGATACCACAGGCCCACATTGGCGCCGGTCTCGCGATTGGTGACTTCCCAGACGCGCACCGTCGGATGCCAGACCGAGACTTCACCTTCCGGCAGTTCGCGGAACTCAAAACCGAACAACTCCCCGGCGACGTAGAACATGCCTTCGCGCAGATTATCGAGCTGCAGGTATTGCTTCACCTCTTCACTGTCGAGGTCATAGCGAGCCGAACGGACCTGCTCGGCGTAATAGCGGTAATCCCAGGGTGCGACGGTGATGTCATCGCCATTGGCATCGGCGAGGGCCTGCATGTCGGCGACTTCTTCCTCGATGCGGGCGACAGCGGCGGTCCACACACCTTCCATCAGGGCCTGGGCGCGCTCCGGCGTGCCGGCCATGCGGTTTTCCAGACGCCAGGACGCGTAATTGTCATAGCCCAGCAGGCCGACGCGCTCGTCGCGCAGCTGCAGGATTTCGGTGATGATGGCGTTATTGTCGAACTCGCCGCCATTATCGCCGCGGGAATAGTAATTATTCCAGACCTGCTCACGCAGATCGCGCTCGTCCGAGAAGGTCAGGAA
Organism: uncultured Maricaulis sp.; assembly: GCF_905480005.1. Lineage (GTDB taxonomy): Bacteria > Pseudomonadota > Alphaproteobacteria > Caulobacterales > Maricaulaceae > Maricaulis. The sequence continues at coordinate 1,143 of NZ_CAJQOO010000080.1, read as the reverse complement.
GGGGGCCATCGAGGACCGCGTATTGGTAATCGCATACTCGCCTTCGCGACCCCGGGTCGCCGCTGCGGCGGCGGACGCGGACACGAAGTCGGCCGGAAGGCCGGACAGCTGGTCCTCGGTCAGATAGGTGACATAGCTCTGTTCGTCGTTGAGCACGTTATTGGCAAAGCTGGTGTGCAATTCGGACAGGCGGGCATTGATCGCGGCATAACGTTCGGCGGCCTCGCCTTCCAGCATCGCGCCATTGCGGGCAAAGCCGTCATAGGTCAGCTGCACAACGCGCTGCTGGGCCGGCGTGAGCGTGGCCATTTCTTCGCCTTCATAGACCGCACGCACGCGGGAAAAGAGGGCCTCATTCTGCGTGATCTGCGAACTGAAGGCCGAGATTTCGCCCGACATTTCGCGCTGGATATCGCGGAATTCCGGCGATGACATGTTCGAGGACCAGATACCCCAATGGGAGAAGACGCGGCTGAGCGGCGCGCCGGCGCGCTCGAGCTCGAGAATGGTATTCTGGAAAGTGGCCGGCTCCGGATTGGAGGCAATATCATCGATCTCGGCGAGATTGAGTTCCATGCCCTCACGCAGCGCGGCGCTCAGGTCGTCGAGACTGGCCGTGTCGAAGTTCGGCGTGCCGCCATAACCGCCCGTCCACTCGCTCAGGAGCGGGTTTTCGAGGCTGGCCATTTCGGTGTCCGCGGGCATGGTGCCGGCGTCGGTGGTCGCGTCGGTCGTCGCGTCGTTCATCGTATCGGTCATCGCGCTCGTCTCACCCGTGTCGGCAACGTCGTCGGCGGGCGTGCAGGCGGCGGCAAGAAGTGCGGCCGAGCTCGCGGTAATCATCATTAGTGTGCGCATATTGAATGCTCCCCGAAAAATCCGTGCCGCACACTACCCGCAGCGGGCCCGTCGCAAAAATGAAGTTTTCACCATCTGCGCAGCTTGGTCGCCGCAAGGTCTGCCATCCGGCCTGATCTCGGTGTCGGTACGGGTCACGCCTGCTGGGTCTGGGGAGCGATTTGCAGCGCGAAACCTGGCTGAGCCATGCTCTGGCTGGTCGCCCTGGCGCATCCGACGCCCTCTCTGGCGCCACGGCCTTGTTGCGCGGCCGGGCTGGGGAGTTGGGGTCCAACGACGCCAAAA
>NZ_CAJQOO010000079.1 GCF_905480005.1 uncultured Maricaulis sp. | reverse complement strand
CGCTCGTCGACAAACCCTCGTCGACGACAAGACGAACCACCCGCCAGCGCAAATCCTCGCTCATCGCTCGTGTCATCCATGACCTCCCGGCTCAATGATGACACCCTAAGAATCACACTTCGCGGCCCAAGTGAATCCCTTTGCGACTCTAAGATCGATGAAAATGCTCTAGCGTCTAGCGCTCACAACAAACAGGGACACACACCTATTTTTGCCTTGCGCCACAACAAACAGGGACACACACCTATTTTTGCCTTGGGAAAACCGTGGAAAAAACTGGGACAGAAAAAACTGCAAAAAACTGGGACAGACACAATTATTGGCAAAAAACTGGGACAGGCACAATTACTGCCCCTCGACGTCCGCGCCTCCGGTGCAAACCCCGCCATAAACCGCTTGCCGAGAAACCGCCGTATCCGTTTCTTCAGGTCAAGGGCCGCAACGCGGCCGCTTCGCGGTTTCACCCTTGAGCTGAAGAAACGGATACGGCCTGCTGGCTGACAAGCGATCTATGGATCAGTCCGCGCGGGCGCGCTCCGGTTATTTGGGTCTGTCCCTGTTATTTCGGAAAATCGTTACATGTCCCCAGATAATCAGAGCCCCGCCCCGGTACATTTCATCGTGACGAAGGTTTCGGCTTCGATTTCCCATCCGTCATCGGTGTGGCGCCACTTGGCGAAATAGCGACCGGTATAACGGATCTGGAAACCTTCTGACGTCCAGCCGCCTTTCCAGCGACCCGTCTCGGCGGCCAGATGCCCATCCTCGGCTACTTCGATGCGGGCGGGCGAGCGCTGATACATGACATCCTCGGTACTCGAGAAAATCGTCTGCCAGGCTTCAAGCTGCGCGTCACGACCGACGATCAATTGCGCCTCATCGCCCGGCACGAGCACGGAATGCTCGCCGAGCACTGCACGGATCGCCTCGAGATCCCGGTCGATGAGCGCCTGATTGAAATCGGCGCGCCTGGAAAAGATCATCCGCGCCGACGGCTTGTCGCCGACAAGCTGAACATCGCCATGAGATTTGCGCGCGCCGACCATCAGCCTGCGAGGACCTTGCGAATCTCGTCGAGAGCGGCTTGGGCACTGGCTCCGTCCGGGCCGCCAGCCTGGGCGAAGTCCGGGCGGCCACCACCCCCCTTGCCGCCGACTGCTGCCGCTCCGGCCTTGACCAGATCAACCGCCCCGAGCCGATCCTTGAGATCGTCGGTCACGCCGACCGCGAGGGCCGCCTTGCCGTCATTGACGCCAATGAAGGCCGCCACACCAGAGCCCATCTGGGTCTTGGCCTCGTCGATCAGACCGCGCAAATCCTTGCCGCCAACACCCTCGACCACACGGCCGATAAAGTTGACACCATTGACGCTTTCCGGTCCGGCCGGCGCGCCTGCAGTGCCGCCGCCCATGGCCAGTTGTTTCTTGGCCTCGGCCAGCTGGCGTTCAAGCTTCTTGCGCTCGTCCATCAGGCTGGAAACGCGCGTGACCAGGTCCGCTGGCGGGATTTTCAACGAGTCGGCGGCAGCGCGGCCATAGCCCATCTGCTCTTCCATATAGAGACGTGCCCCCTCGCCCGTCATCGCCTCGATCCGGCGAATGCCGGAGGAGACCGCGGTCTCGCCGACAATCTTGAACAGGGCGATATCACCGGTGCGGGCGACATGCGTGCCGCCACACAGCTCGACCGAGTAAGGCGTGGCGTGATCAGCCAGCGCCTGCCCCATGGTCAGCACGCGGACCTTGTCGCCGTATTTCTCGCCGAACAGGGCAAGCGCGCCGGCCTCAATGGCGGCGTCAGGCGTCATTTCACGGGTCGAGACATCGTCATTCTGGCGGATCACCGCATTGACCTGGGCCTCGATCATCGCCAGTTCGGCCGCGCTGACGGCCTTGTTGTGCGAGAAGTCGAAACGGAGACGGTCTGGGCCGACATGCGAGCCCTTCTGGGTCACGTGATCACCCAGCACTGCGCGCAGCGCCGCATGCGCCAGATGCGTCGCCGAATGATTGGATTTGATCGCAGCCCGGCGCGGCGCGTCGGCATCCAGGGTCGCCGCATCGCCCAGCGTGATGTCGCCCTTGGTCAACACACCGATATGGGCGTGCATGTCGCCACCGCGCTTTTGCGTATCCTCGACCGTAAAGACCGCACCATCGGTGAAACGGATCTCGCCGCTATCGCCGCACTGGCCGCCGCTCTCGCCATAAAAGGGCGTGGTGTCGAAGACCAGTTCGGCGCGCTGACCGGGGCCCAGCGCCTTGGCGTCCTGACCGCCCGAAACGATTGCCAGGAGCCGCCCTTCTCCGCCGGTGCCGGCATAGCCGGTAAAGGTGGTCGGACCAGCCTTGTCGCGCACGGCGAACCAGACCGCGTCAGGCGCGGCATCGCCCGAGGTAAACTTGCTGGCGCGGGCATCCGCGCGCTGCTTGGCCATGGCCGTATCGAAGCCGTCCTCGTCCACCGTCATCCCCTTGGCACGCAGCGCGTCCTGGGTGAGGTCGAGCGGGAAGCCAAACGTGTCATAGAGCTTGAACGCCGTGGCACCGGCCAGGGCATCGCCTTCGGCCATGCCTGCGGTCGCCTCTTCCAGCAGGGAGAGGCCTCGACCGAGGGTGCGCTGGAAACGCTCCTCTTCGACTTTCAGCGTGTCTTCCAACAATGCCTGGGCCCGATTGAGCTCGGGATAGGCATCGCCCATCTCGTCCTTGAGGGCCTCAACGAGGCGCCACATGACCGGCTCGCTCGCGCCCAGGATGTGCGCGTGACGCATCGCCCGGCGCATGATGCGGCGCAGGACATAGCCGCGCCCCTCATTGGACGGGCTGACCCCGTCGGCCATCAGGAAACAGGTCGAGCGCAAGTGATCGGCAATCACACGGTGGCTGCCGAGCGCGTCGCCCTCCGCCTTGACGCCGAGCACGTCCTCACCCGCCGCGATCAGATTGCGGAACAGGTCGGTCTCGTAATTATTGTGCTTGCCCTGCAGGATGGCGGAAATCCGCTCCAGCCCCATGCCGGTGTCGATGGAGGGTTTGGGCAGGTTGACGCGCTTGTCCGCTCCAAGCTGCTCGAACTGCATGAAGACGAGATTCCAGATCTCGATGAAACGGTCACCATCCTCGTCCGGCGAACCGGGCGGCCCACCGGCAATGGACGGGCCGTGATCAAAGAAGATTTCCGAGCACGGGCCGCACGGACCGGTATCGCCCATGGACCAGAAATTGTCGGAGGTGGAGATGCCGATAATGCGGTCATCGGACAGGCCGGCAATCTTGCGCCACAGGGACCGCGCCTCGTCATCCTCGGAATAAACCGTGACCAGGAGCTTGTCGGCGGGCAGATCGAATTCCTTCGTCACCAGCTGCCAGGCATGGGCGATGGCCTCTTCCTTGAAATAATCGCCGAAGGAGAAATTCCCCAGCATTTCGAAGAAGGTGTGGTGGCGCGCGGTATAGCCGACATTATCCAGGTCATTGTGCTTGCCGCCGGCCCGCACGCATTTCTGCGAACTGGTCGCCCGCGGTCTTGACCGTTTCTCCTGCCCGGTGAAGGCATTCTTGAACGGGACCATGCCGGCATTCACGAATAACAGGGTGGGATCGTCCTGCGGGACCAGCGGGGCCGATTGCACCACTTCATGATCTTGCTGGGCGAAATAGTCGAGGAAAGTCGCACGGATGTCGCGCAGGCTGGCCATGATGTCCGATCCCGTCGGCTGGAGTTTCGCGCGCCAACCCGTCGGGCTGACGCAAACCGGTTTCTGTTCACTGACATATAGAAACGGGTGCCCGGCCTAGCCAAGCACCCGTTCATAATCAAGCTGCGATTGCCTTGACGGCGTGACGTGAAGGACGCGTTCGTCCGCCTCCCTGGTCAGCCAGCGACCGCCCCGAGCAGCAGCCGCGTGAGGATCAGCCCGCCGCCGCGTCTTCTTCCGGCAGGTCCGGACCGGTCAGCATTTCGTCAGCGATCAAGCCCGCATTGGCCCGCACTTTCGCTTCGATCTCTCCGGCGATATCCGGATTGTCGAGCATGAATTGACGGGCATTCTCGCGCCCCTGACCGATCCGTTCGGAATTATAGGAATACCAGGACCCGGACTTCTCGATCACTTCGCCCTTTACGCCAAGATCGATAAGTTCCCCCATCTTGGAGATACCCTCACCATAGAGGATGTCGAACTCGACCTCACGGAAGGGCGGCGCAACCTTGTTCTTGACCACTTTCACACGGGTCTGGTTGCCGATCACCTCATCGCGATTCTTGATCGCTCCGATGCGGCGGATGTCGAGACGGACCGAGGAATAGAATTTCAGCGCATTTCCGCCGGTCGTGGTCTCGGGCGAGCCGAACATCACGCCGATCTTCATGCGGATCTGATTGATGAAGACAACCAGGCAATTGGACTTCGAAATCGAACCGGTCAGCTTGCGCAGGGCCTGGCTCATCAGGCGGGCTTGCAGGCCTGGCAGGCTGTCGCCCATCTCGCCTTCCAGCTCGGCCCGCGGCGTCAGCGCCGCAACGGAGTCGATAACCAGCACGTCGACCGCGCCGGAGCGGACCAGCGTGTCGGCAATCTCCAGCGCCTGCTCACCCGTATCCGGCTGGGACACCAGCAACTCGCCGACATCAACGCCCAGCTTGCCGGCATAAACCGGGTCCAGCGCATGCTCGGCATCAATGAAAGCCGCGACGCCGCCCGCCTTCTGGGCTTCAGCAACCGTGTGGAGGGCCAGCGTCGTCTTGCCGGAGCTCTCCGGGCCGTAAATCTCGATGATCCGGCCTTTCGGCAAGCCGCCAATTCCCAGCGCGATATCAAGGCCCAGCGAACCCGTGGAAATCGCTTCGATCTCCATGGCCGGCTTCTGGCCAAGCTTCATGACCGAACCTTTGCCAAAGGCCTTATCGATCTGGCTCAGCGCCGCCTCGATCGCCTTTTCCTTGTTCATGTTCTTTTCGTTTTTCACGAGTCGAATCGCGCCCTTGCTCATAGCCTTCATCCCTTATTTCACGCCCCTCAGGTCCGGGCAACATTGTCTCGGCGTACCAGTTTTGTTCCGGGAACACAAGCGGAACATTTATGGTTAACAAACCGGAACAAAGGTCGATCGCCCGTCGAAAGACAGGGTTTGAAATTCGACACTATCGACCCTAGGCTAGCCATATGACGGATATTGTTCGGACAATCAGATCGGGCCTGAGACCCGGCCTGTCAGCCTTCACAAGCCTTGTCGCCCTCGCGGCCTGCGGTGGGGCCAACACGGCCACGATACCGTCAGAGCCTGACACGCTCTCGCTGATTCGCGAACGCGGCGAGCTGATCATTCTGACCCTGGCCGGACCAACCAGCTATATCGAGGGATCCGGCGCGGCGAGTGGCTATGAGGTCGACCTCGCCAATGCCTTCGCCAGCGAACTGGGGGTCAGCGCCCGGTTCCGCGTGGAGGCTTCGATTCCCGAACTGCTGGAGGCGCTGGAAGCCGGGGAAGGCCACATCGCCGCCGCCGGGCTCACGCAGACGACTGGCCGGGCCGAGCGCCTCGCCTTTGCGCCGGCCTACAAGGCCGTGACCGAGCAGCTTGTCTGCCGGCGCGGCGGGCCGTCCCCGACCCGCCGCGACGGGCTCGCGGGCACCGATATCCAGGTCCTGGAAGGCTCAAGTTACGAGGAAACACTGATCGCCCTCCAGGCGCAGCATCCCGATATCAGCTGGGACTCCGCGCCTGGAGGGTCGGCCATGCCGCTGCTGGCTGCGGTCGATGAGGGCGATATTGCCTGCACAGTCTCGGACAGTCATCTCGTCGACTTTGCACGGCGTCGCCATCCCGAACTCGTCGTGGCGCAGAACCTCACCGGAGAACAATCCCTGGCCTGGGCCTATGACGCCCGCGTCGAGGGGCTCGACTCGGCCCTCGCCAGCTGGTTCGCACAGGCTCACTCCAGCGGCCTGCTGGAAGCGCTGGACGAGACATGGTTCGGCCAGTTCGGCGATTACGACTATGTCGACATTGCCCGCTTCGTCAGGCGGGTCGACGACCGCCTGCCCCGCTATCGGCGCTGGTTCGAAGACGCGGCAGAGGACGTGCCGTTTGAATGGGAATTGCTGGCCGCCCAGGCCTATCAGGAATCACATTGGGACCCCGATGCCGTCAGTGCCACCGGTGTGCGCGGACTGATGATGCTGACCCTGTCCACCGCGGAACGGGTCGGCATTGATGACCGCACCGACCCGCGCCAGAGCATTCGCGGCGGCGCGGCCTATCTGGATGACCTCTACGCCCGCGTGCCCGATGGCGTAACCGGTGAGGACCGTCTCTGGTTCGCGCTGGCAGCTTACAATGTCGGCATGGGCCACATGTATGATGCGCGGCGCCTGGCCGAGCGACTCGGCCGCAACAAGGACAGCTGGGACGATCTCGCCGCCACCCTGCCCCTCCTCTCCGACCCGGAGCATTACTCGACCTTGCGCTATGGCTATGCCCGCGGCCACGAACCGGTGCGCTATGTCGAGAAGATTCGCGAATATCGCGCCATGCTCGCAGCGCAGGACATCTGATCCGCGCCGGATATCGGAGCAGCAAAAAGGCGCGTCCCGTCGGGGCGCGCCTTGTTTGATGCCAGCCTTGTCGTGCTCGCCTAGCGGCGACGGCGAGCAACCCGGTCGATCTCGGCCTGGACCTTCTCGTCGACAATCGAGGGCAGGTTGGCATCGAGCCAATCCTTGAGCATCGGACGCAGGAGCGCGCGAACGACACCTTCCAGCGTCCGGCCTTCCTCATCGGAAATACGGATCGTGTCTGCCAGTGTGTGGAAAGACCCCATGGCGGCGGCCGCGGCCGGCTCGCTCATGATGCCGTCAGCGGTCTCGTCAGCAAGGGCGTCGAAATCAATCTCGGGCTCGGCCTCGGCGACCGGTTCCGGCTCGACCTCTTCCTCGCGATCGACAATCATCAGATCATCATCCATCGAGAGTGGCTCGGTGCCCTCATCGATATCATCGACCATCTCGGTCAGTTCGAGAACATCATCACCGCCGGCATCCGCGGCCGGTTCGTCGAACAGGGCGTCAACATCATCCTGGCTCTGGGGCTCGTCCGCAGCCGGTTCCGGCGCGGCTTCGGCCTCAGCTGGCGCCTCTTCATCGTCTTCGTTGATGATGCGACGGATGGAGGAGAGGATTTCCTCCATTGACGGTTCGTTTTCAGCGGCATCGGCCATGAGCGCCCAAGTCCCTTGTCTGCGGTCTGCGTCTGCAGTCGGCGTTGCGGGTTTCCGCGAACGCGGCTTCCCGTATCACGCGAATAAACCGGGCCGGAACTCGCCTGTCCAGCCCGTGACTCTTCAAAAACCCTAGTCCCAGGGCGTTAAGTCAAGGTTAGGGAAACGTGATTCGCGTGAATCGCCTGCGGCGGGATCATAAATATCCACATTCAGCCCCAGTCGTTCCGCCGATGCCAGACCCATGGCTTGCAGCAAGCGGTAGCCGGCCACGAAGCTGTCGCGCTCGGCGGTCACGAAGGTCAGGCGTGACTCCAGGAGTTCCTGTTCCGCATTGAGCACGTCCAGCGTGGTCCGGATGCCGACAAAGGCTTCCTGCTGCACGCCGTCCAGCGCGATCTCGTTGGCGAGCACGGCTTGACGGCTGGATTCGATCACCGCCAGCGACGCGACGTAGGAATACCAGGCATTGGTGACCGCTTCCGTGACCTGTCGACGGGCTTCGCGCACCTGGAAGCGGGCCTGCTCTTCCTGGGCGACCGCAGCGCGCACGCGCGATCGGTTCAGTCCGCCGGTAAAGATCGGCACCGAGACCTGGCCCATGATCGACGTGCTGTCGCGAACATCACCGGAGAAGCTCGAATCGCGGGCCGAGGAGGCCGATGCGGTCAGCGATACTTCCGGACGAAGGGCGCCGCGGGCGATGCGAATGGCATGCTGGGCAGCTTCCTCGCCATAGCGGGCGGCCAGCAATTGCGGGCTGTTGTCGAAGGCAAACTCGGCCGCATCAGCGAGATTATCGGGCAGTGGCGGCAGGGCGGGCGGCTCGCTGAGCGACGCGGCCGGCTGACCGGTCACACGCTCATAGGCCGCGCGGCTGGCGCCGAGCTGGGCCTGGGCGGCCGACAATTGGGTCTGGGCGGCGGACAGGCGGGCTTCGGCCTGGGACACATCAGTCCGGGTGATCTCGCCGACCTCGAACCGGTCCTGCGCCGCACGCAATTGCTGGGACAGGACCTCGACATTATTCTGTCGGATCTCGATGACATTATTGTCGCGACGCACGTCCATGAAGGCCGTGACGGCATCGACCAGCACGGTCTGCTCGGTGGCCCGAAGCGTCTCGCGGCCGGCCATCACGACCGCGGTAGCCTGGTCAATCGCCCCGTCAATGCGGCCGCCACGATAGATGGGCTGGCTCGCCGACAGGCTGTAATTCTTCGGCGTCGCATCGGACTCGAAACTGTTCGTCGAATTGTTGATCTGGGAAAAACTCTCGCCTTCGGAGTGCGAACGCGAAATCGAAGCTGATGCCGATACGGAAGGCAGACGACCGGCCTGGGCCTGGACGCGTCCCTCATCGGTCGCGCGCAATCGGGCACGCTCGGCCTGCAGGGTCGGGTTGGAATCATAGGCCAGAGCCAGCGTCTCTTCGAGCGTCTGGGCCTGACCGGCACCGGCACCGACACCGGCCAGAGCCAGCGCCGATGCGCCAGCTGCCAGTACCAGCGCAAAATTCTTCAATCGCAACATTACGAACCCCTCTTGCGGCGCCGAAGACTCGGCCGCCGCTTTCGTCACATACTAGCGCTTCGCGCGACCTGATCCAGTCCGGTCACGGTTTGACAGTCCAATTCCTGCCCTCGCGCATACCATGGCCGCATATAGGCACGCCATGATTAAAAGTGAACACTGTTCACCCTGATATTTTGGTAACCTCGCGCAGACGTGTTCGGGCCGGGCAGACCAACCCGCCGTCCCTGTAACGTTTGAGGGAGATGTTTCCGTTCCGCGAAACGAAAAAAATCAGAGCACGAAGCCGGCTTCGGCCTGGAAACCCAGCAAGGGCGCGACATGGGCATCGAAAACCTGACGCTCACCGATGCCGGCTGCCGATTTGGTGAAGACCGTCGCCTTGCCGATCGGGCCCTTGCGGATCACCGCGACCAGCCGGCCGCCCGGCGCGAGCTGGTCGAACCAGGCCTGGGGAACGTCATCAATGGCGCCATTGACGAAGATCACGTTGAACGGGCCCTGCTTCGCGACACCCGCAGCCAGATCGCCTTCGATGACGACCGCATTGTCGGCGCCGGCATCTGCGAGCAGACCACTGGCACGACCGAGACTGTCCTCATCCGATTCGAGACCGACCACGGTTCCGGCCATCCGCGCGAGAATGGCGGTGGAATAGCCACGGGCACAGGCGATATCGAGCACCAGCTCATCGGGCTGGATGTCAGCCGCGTGAACCAGTTTGGCGATGTCGCGCGGCCGCATGAGCGTGCGCACATCGCCAACGGGGACCTGTGAATCCGCATAGGCCGAGGCCCGACGGGCGCGCGGCACGAAGAGGTGACGGGGAATATCGAGAAAGGCCGCAATCAGGCGACGGTCGGTCACATCGGACGGCCGGATCTGGCTGTCCACCATCTGCTTGCGCGCTGTTTCGAATTCGCTCACGAGGCTCTCCTTCGGCCAGGCCCTGTCGGGATGCGTTCGGCCCGATATATCCCGGCATGCCACAACCCGGCAAGCATGCCACTGCGCGCGCGTCGAATTGCCTCGCAGAAGCCGCGCATTCGCCGGTGGGCGGCGCACATCAGCAAAGCGGCCTCAACCACAATGCTCACCGCTCCGCCCGGGAGGTGACAAAGCCGGATTGCTCGCGCCGCGCGAGAGCGCTATAGCTCCCGCCTCGCAAGGCTTGGCACCGTGGCGGAGTGGTTACGCAGCGGATTGCAAATCCGTGTACCCCGGTTCGATTCCGGGCGGTGCCTCCAGCCTTCCAGCGAAACCCTTTCACAAACAGCATCCGCCGAAATGGCACGGGCGACACCGCACGGGCGATGAAACTCGGGCGACAGAGCACGGGCGACAGAGCACGGGCACCCGCTCAAAACGGGATGGGTTTGCCCTCATGGTCGAAGAAGCCACCCGTCTGCGCCGCCGTCAGCTCCGCTATCACGCGCAGGATATCCGCCGCCGCCTCGCTGGCCGGGCGGACCGCCAGACCGGATTTGGAAAAAGGCGCTGACAGCGCGGTATCGACCGTGCCCGGGTGCAACGCCACACAGATCGCCTCGCGCCGCGTACGGGCCAGCTCGATCGATGCGCCCCGCATGAACTGGTTCAGCGCGGATTTGGATGCTCGATAGGCATGCCAGCCGCCGAGCCGGTTGTCAGCGATCGATCCGACCCGTGCCGACAGGGTGACAAAGACCGCCCGCCCCTTGCGCGGCAGAAGCGGCAGGATGTGCTTCATCAGCAAGGCCGGCCCGATGGCGTTGACAGCGAAGGCCTTGTGCAGGTGCGCCGGGTCGAGATCACGCAGGCTGCGCTCCGGCGAAAAGTCCGAATCATGCAGGAATCCTGTCGCATCGATGACCAGGCGGATCTCACCGGATTGCTTGAGCAGCCAGTCCGCAGCCTTTGCCAGACTGTCGGGCTTCTCGAAATCCACGGACGGGGTGGAACCGCGCGACAGGCAGATCACGCGATCGTAGGCGTCATGACCGATCAGGGCCGCAGCCAGCGCCCCGCCGACGCCGCCCGTCGCGCCGATAACGACCGCCAATTGGGCCGGCGTCCTGCTCATCGCATTTCCAATCGCTGGTCTGCTTTCGAACTGTCTACGTATCGAATGTGAGACTGGATGAGGGGTGCCGCATGACTGACCTTGTGCTCGTTCTGGGCGATCAGCTCAGCCCGGACCTGCCGAGCTTGCGCCAGACCCGGCCGGAAGAGGCCGATATCCTGATGGTCGAGGCGCTCAGCGAGACGGATTATGTCTGGCACCACCGCAAGAAGATGGTGCTCATCTTCTCCGCCATGCGCCATTTCTCGCGGGCGCTGGAAAACGATGGCCGGCGGGTCATCCATCACCGGCTCGATCAGGAAAGGCCCTGCGCTGATTTCGCGGATGCCATCGGGCGTGCGCTGGCGACCAGACCCTATGACCGCCTGATCATCACCGAACCGGGAGAATGGCGACTGCGGCGAGAATTCGAGACCTGGCAGGACCGCTTCGGATTGCCCGTGGTGATCCTGGAGGATGACCGCTTCTTGTGCTCACACGCGCGGTTCGACGCCTGGGCCGAGGGACGCAAACAATTGCGCATGGAATATTTCTATCGCGAGATGCGACGCGAGACGGGCTTGCTGATGGAGGGTGACAAGCCGGCAGGCGGCAAATGGAATTACGATGCCGAGAACCGCAAGCCGGTGGTCGATGATCTCTTCATGCCGCGGCCCCACAGCGTCGAACCCGATGCCATCACGCGGGAGGTTCTGGACATGGTGGCCACACGCTTTCCCGACGGGTTCGGCGATCTGGAGCCTTTCCGCTTTGCCGTGACCGCCGAGGAGGCCGAGGCCGCGCTCGATCATTTCATCGCTGCGGCGCTGGCCGAATTCGGGCCCTATCAGGACGCCATGCTGCGCGGTGAGTCCTTCCTCTGGCACTCGGTTCTCTCGGCCTACATCAATATCGGCCTGCTCGATCCGCTTGCCGTATGCCAGCGCGTTGAAGCGGCCTGGCAGGCGGGCAATGTTCCCCTCAACTCCGCGGAAGGCTTTATCCGGCAGATCATTGGCTGGCGCGAATATGTTCGCGGCATCTATTGGCGCGAAGGTCCGGACTATGTGCACCGCAACGCGCTGGGCGCGAAACGTCCCCTGCCCGATTTCTACTGGAGCGGCGAGACCGACATGGCCTGCCTGTCCGCTGCCATCGGCCAGACCCGGCGCGAGGCCTATGCCCACCACATCCAGCGCCTGATGGTGACGGGAACGTTCGCCCTGATTGCCGGGGTCGATCCGCACGCGCTCCATGAATGGTATCTGGCGGTCTATATCGATGCGTTTGAATGGGTCGAGGCACCCAATGTGATCGGCATGTCGCAATTCGCCGATGGCGGTTTGCTGGGCTCGAAACCCTATGCCGCCAGTGGCGCCTATATCGATCGCATGTCCGATTATTGCAGTACTTGCCGCTACAAGGTGAAGGACAAGACCGGACCCGACAGCTGTCCGTTCAATTCGCTCTACTGGGATTTTCTCGACCGCAATGACGAGACGCTGCGCGGCAATCCGCGCCTGGGTCCGGTCTATCGCAATTGGGACCGGATGGATGAGGCGAAGCGTCAGGCCTATCGGGACCGGGCCCGCGACGTCCTCGACGCGCTCTAGCTCAGCGCGCCCGGCGACAGCGGTCGGAACAATATTTCACCTCATCCCAGACCGCCGCCCATTTGCGGCGCCATTCGAAGGGGCGCCCACAGCTCGCGCAGGTCTTGGTCGGCTTTGGCTGTCTGGAAGGATGGCGGGCCATGACCGGGACCTAGCGCCCGGCGGCCGACCGACCAGTCCTAGCCTTCATTGGCCTGCCGGCCGGTACTCACACCGGCCTTCTCAAGCTCCGCGTCCAGCCGCCCGGCCAGGAAAAGCCCGTACATGCGGTAATCGCCAATCAGCGACCAGAACGGATAGGTGAAGGTCGCCGGCTTGTTGCGCTCGACGAAGGCATGACTGACCCAGGCAAAGAAATAGCCGGAGACCGGCACCGCCAGGAGCAGCCACCAGGTCTGCGATGCGAGCGCATAGACCAGGACGAAGATGGCCAGTGTCGAACCGACGAAGTGCCAGGCCCGGGTCCAGGGCTTGGCGTGCTCGCGCAGGTAAAACGGCCAGAATGATTCGAAAGTGGCATGTTCGCGCATGGTCAGCTCCGGTGATTCGCCTGCCAGATCAGTATCACGGCAGCTTTCGCGCCCGAAAACGGGCATCACTCATGGTGAATGAAACCTGCTCGATTATCCACGTATTTCCATGATTCCATTAGGGAACCGGCAAGGACAATAAACCAAATGCCTAATTCTCCCGATCCCGTTAACTCCGCTTTAAGGGTTCAGGGCCGAATTTAGGGGCGTCTTCCCGTGAAGACACCCCACCATCCACCCAATGCCTTTTCGGGAGCCTTTGCGGCTCCCGATTTTTTTTGCACCCACTTGCTGCTTCTTGCACACAAGGGTGCTTGCGCCCCGTGCAAAAGCTCTGATAAAAGCCGGGCCTCGCTTGAGAGCACATGTTCCTCGGTAGCTCAGTTGGTAGAGCAGGTGACTGTTAATCACCGGGTCGGCGGTTCGAGCCCGTCCCGAGGAGCCATTCTCAAGTCCCACCCCGCCTGGCGGGGTTGAATGACCCGCCTTCCGGCGGGTTTTTTCATGCCTGAATGCGGGAATCAGCCCTGTTCCAGCCGCGCATCCAGCGCCCGCGCCGCCTGGAAGAATCGCGCCCGCAAATCGGCCGCATGGGGATTGTGACGCTCAATGGCCCGAAACAGCGCATCGCTATCACCGGCCACCAGTTCAGCCGCCTGTGTCAGCAGATCATAGCTGCGCGTGGTATAGGGCGCGGTCGGAAGGTCGAGATCGGTGATGACCTTCGAGACCAGATGGGTCAGCGCCTGCACGCTGGCCATGGTGCGGTCATGGGTGTCCGCGTCAGACAAATGCACATCGAGCCGCAAATCATCCCGCAGGAAATGGGCGACACAGCCCGGATCGACGCCTGGTTCGGGACACAGGACGATGGACTGGCCCTCCAGCCCGTCGGCCGCACTCTGTGGTCCGAAGAGCGGGTGGGTGCCGAGAATGCGTGTGCCCTCCGGCAAGGCCTCCCGCATCGCCGCCATCGGCTCCAGCTTCACCGAGGCGACATCCATCACCAGAGCACCCGGCTGGATATGGGGAGCGACACCGCGACACACGCCCGCCATCGACTGCACAGGCACCGCCAGGATGACGACCGGCCGCGCAGCGGCTTCGGCGAGCGGGACCAGCCTCACGCCGTCCAGCGCGGTCACTGCCGGGTCATGCGCGACCAGATCGAGATGCGGGGCGAGATGGGCGGCGGCCAGACGCCCGAAAGCGCCCAGTCCGATCAGACCGACAGCAGGATGGTCCGTCATGCCCCGGCCCCGGCCTCGGCCTCGGCCTGACGCAGGCGGAGTTCATAATCGCGGATGCGCCGGTCAATGCGCGGCACGCCGCGCCACACCCGGTACATCATGTAGAGCGCCGAACCGCTGACAATCCCGGCCGCAAAGCGATAGATCACGATCAGCCAGGAGATGACGGCATTGTCCGGATTATTGCTGACCGGGGTCAGGCCGAGACGGAAGACTTCAGGAATATCAGCCAGGGCGCCGCGAAAGACCTGGTCGACCAGGAAAACCAGGACCGCACCCAGCCCGGTTTCATGACCGGAGGTGGGGGCCGCCTCGCCGATCAGGATCGGCGCGGCATAGTCCGGCAGCAACCAGTCATGCATCCACACCGCCGAGAAGACGACACCGCCAGGCAGGATGAGCCCGAAGAGAATGAGCGCTCCCAGCGCCTGCCAGACGCCGCCGACAATCTCCGCCCGCCGCGCCCGATATCGATCCAGTCGTGACTGGATGGTCCTGGCCAGTTTCGGCTCTGGCCCGGAAATGCGTTCATCGGCTTCAAGCTCGACCGCCCGCACGCCCTTCAGGAGATTGAGCTGCATGCGGGCCAGCCAGAGGCTGAGCGCAAATACGGCGAGCAGGGCCAGGGCCGCATAGCTTCGCTGCGCCTCGACCGAAGTCAGTACACGGCCGACCTGCGATGTCGAAAAGGCCTGCCAGCCCTCGATGATCATGTCCATGAGACGCCCCCGCGCTGCTGGGGTCAGACTAGGCAGCACGGCAATAAAAACAACGTCTATTCGGCGATCCGGGCGGTTTCCAATACCTCGCCGGCTGCCGAAACGGCCTCGCTCTGGCGACGCCACATGTCAGCATAGAGCCCGTCCATCGCGAGCAATTCGTCATGCGTGCCGGTTTCTGCCACACGGCCCGCATCCAGCACGAAAATCCGGTCGGCCCCGGCGATGGTCGAGAGACGGTGGGCGACGGCGATCGTGGTCCGCCCCCGGGCCGCATCGCTGAGCGCAGCCTGGACTTCGCCCTCGGTCTGACTGTCCAGCGCCGACGTGGCCTCATCGAGGATGAGGACCGCCGGATCCTTGAGGATGGCGCGGGCCACCCCGACGCGCTGCTTCTCGCCGCCGGAGAGCTTCAGTCCGCGCTCGCCGACCCGCGTCTCCAGCCCGTCCGGCAGACCACTGACGAAGTCAGCAAGATGGGCGCGCTTGAGCACGGCCTCGATCTCCGCCTCGCTGGCATCGGGCTTGCCATAGATGATGTTGGACCGAAGCGTGTCGTTGAACAGGACCACATCCTGCGGCACCAGTCCCAGCGCGTCGCGCAAGCTGGTCTGGGCGATCCCGCGCAAATCCTGACCGTCGATCGAGACCGTCCCCTGTTCAGGGTCATAAAAGCGGAAGAGCAGGCGCAATATAGTGGATTTGCCGGCGCCGGAGGGGCCGCAAATCCCGACAAAGCCACCCGCGGGAATATCCATGCTCACCCCGCCCAGCGAGCGCGAGCGCCCGTCATGGGTGAAGGCGACGTCTTCAAAGCGCACCGCGCCGCCAGCCAGCGTGAGCGGTCGGGCATCCGGCGCGTCATCGACATCAGGTGTCAGCGCCAGGGTCTCATAGACGCGCTCCATGTCGACCGCGCCCTGTTTGATCTCGCGATAGGCCCAGCCAAGGATGTTGAGCGGCTGGTAGATATTCATCAGCACCAGCGTCACGGCGGCCACATCACCCGCCATGAGCACGCCGTTATAGGCCTTCCAGCCCGCGGTGAGCGCCATGGCCAGCAGGCCGGCATTCATCACGAAGGCCTGAAGTCCGTTCAGCAGGGCTAGCGAGGACTGCGACCTGGCGGCGGCGCTGGCATAGCGCGTCATCGCCGAATTATAGGCCTCACTCTCACGCTCTTCGGCAGCGAAGGCCTTTACTGTCTCGAAATTGATCAAGCCATCGACCGCGCGCGCCGAGGCTTCATTATCCGCCTCATTCATCTGCCGCCGAATGACGACGCGCCATTCGGTCATCGACCAGGTCAGGCCCATATAGACCGCGATGGTGATCACCGCGATCACGGCGAACTCCCAGCCGTAATTGGCGCTGAGCACGATGGCCGCGAGCGTCAGCTCGAACAGGGTCGGTGCGATATTGAAAATCAGGAAGCGCATCAGGAAATCGACGGCGCGGGCGCCGCGTTCGATAATGCGCTGCAGGGCACCGGTCCGCTTGGTCTGGTGATAGCCGATGGACAGGCGCTGGACATGGGCAAAGGCCCGCACCGCGGTCAGACGCTGGGCGTCCTGGCTGACCGGCGAAAACATGGCGTCGCGCAATTGCGGCGCGCCCACCGACAGGAAACGCGCTACCGCATAGGCGATGAAGGCCAGCGAGAACGTCGTGAGAACCCCGGGCCAGAGCGTACTGCCCTGGCGCCCCTCGACCGCCGCCGTCGCGCCGCCCGTGGCCTCCACAATCAGATTGATGCCGTCGCCGAACAGGATCGGCGCACCCACCGAGAAAAGCTTGGCGATAATGGTCAGGACCAGTGCCAGCCCCATGCGGACGCGCCATTTGGCCATCTCCGGCGAGGCCAGCAGCGCAAACAGGCGCACCATGGTCAGCCCGAGCGCCCCCTTGGGTGCCGCCTGGGCGTCTTCCGCATTATCGGGGGCTGTCGGTCTCATCGGAGGGAGAGATAGGGCCTAGGCAGCCCCAGCGCCAGAGGCGGCGCTGAGCAGAGGTCAAACGCCATCGCCGCCCATCCACACCTCATCCCTCAGAGATCAAGCATTGAGCATTGAGCATTGAGCATCGAGCAACGAGCAACGAGCATCGAGCATCCGGGGGGGACGGTGGCATGTACGGGCTACGGCGCCACTCGAAAGTCCGCGCGGTCGCGCAGAGAGCCCCATACAACTCTTGCCGGGAGCTCGCCTCAGGGGTTCAGCCGCGTCAAGGTGCATGCCCGCATTGCGGCGCCGAAGGCGACCTTGACGCGGCTGAACCCCTGAGGCCCGTTGGCTGGCATGAGATGTATGAATACCCCGCGCTAACACGCGGCCCCTCGACATTCCGCGGGCGCGGTCCACGCTTCACAATCATAGCAAAGGACCTTCGACTCTGCCCCATCACCAGTTCGTTGAACCCAGCCGTCACCGTTCAACCCGGCTTCGAAGCGCCAGACTTCGTCGTCAACGATCACTTGGCCCGTCAATCGGCAAACTTGCCAAAGCTGTTCGTGGTGCCAGCGAGGACCGGATACCCTTTCACCGACCGAGACAAATTCGCGTGCGTGCGCGATCAGTGTCGCTTGATCGCTTTCGGTGCCGTTTTCGGTCGCGCAAGCACTTCCGACCTCGACCCATTCACCGGCGTCCGCTGGCGGCAGGTCGAGCACCTACCCGCCCTGCCCGTCTTCCGTCGGCGCTTCGAGTACCTGGCCGGGATAGATCAGGTCCGGATTACGGATCTGGTCGCGATTGGCTTCATAGATGACCGTGTATTGCACACCCTCGCCATAGAGTCGGCGGGCCAGGCGCCAGAGCGAATTGCCCGGCTGCACGACCACCGAATTCGGGCCCAGGTCGAGGTCTTCAGCCGCCACGCGTTCGAATGGCAGCACGATGACAGCGCTGACCTGGCCGTCTTGGTCGACCTGGTCGATCTGGAGGTCATAGATGCCGGGCGCCAGCAGAGCGCCAGCCTGCAAGGTCCAGCGGCCATCACGGCCCACAGACGTCTCGCCAACCTGGGCGCCATTGGCGAAGATCCGCACCGTCGTGCCCGCCTCGGCGCGGCCGGAGAAGATGACGGCACCGGTTTCGTCATAATCGATGGTCTCCAGCACCAGCGGCCCCATCTCGCCCGTCGAACAAGACGGGCATTGCCAGACGCGGCTGGCTTCACCCGGACGACCGACCACGACCAGCGGCGTCGGTCCACGCTGTTCGGGGATGGAGACGACCACGACCTGTTCGGAGCGCAGTTCGCGTCTGTCCTGGGCCGTCATCAGCAAGGAGAGCTCTACCGCACCGGAGGGCAGCGGATCATTGAGAATGATCACCCACTCGCCGCGCTCATTGATCGGCATGCGATCCGTACGCGAATTGGCATTGTCGAACTCCAGCGCCACATCATTGGCGAGCAGCTGGATGGTCGCACCCGGTTCGCCGCGGCCCGCGACAACGGCGGTGCCGGCCGGGGCCACCCGAACAATGTCGAAAACCGGGGCGGCCAGCATCGCATCGCTGGGATCGGGCTGTGTCGTCGTCCCAGCCGGGGACACCGGATTCTCGACGGCAGGCGCGGGCGCGCCATCATCGGCCGGTCCGGGACGATACATGATGAATGCCAGCGCGGCGGCAATCGCGAGCGCGGCAAGGGCTCCAGCAATGATAAACGACCGCGTTGCGGTCATGGCGGCTCTCCCGTCGTCAATTCGGCTGGACACAAAAATGCGCTCCGGCATACCGGAACTGGATGCAAACCTCGCGCCGTCAGCCTTCGGCGAATAGCATCCCGGTTCGATAAAGCAAATATGAGTGATGTCACGATGGCAAAACTAAGGTCGATTGGTGTCTTCTGCGGATCACGTATGGGTGAACGCAAATCCTATGCAGATGCGGCCGCAGCGGTCGGTCGAGCCATTGCCCGCGCCGAGTGCCGCCTTGTCTATGGTGGCGGCGATGTCGGCCTGATGGGAATCGCCGCCTCGTCCGCCGCGGCCGAGGGCGGACCAGTCTATGGAATCATCCCCGGCTTCCTGATCGCCCGCGAAGGTCATCTCGACGACGTCGAGATCAAGATTGTCGAGACAATGAGCGAGCGCAAAAGCCAGCTCATCGCCGAGAGTGACGCCTATATCATCCTGCCCGGCGGGACCGGGACGCTGGAAGAAGTCTTCGATGTCATCTCGCGCCAGCAACTCGAACTGCAGGACAAGCCGATTGTCTTCCTCAACACGGACGGCTTCTGGTCACCCTTCATCGACCTGATTGCGCACACGGTCCGCGAGGGCTTTACGCCGCAATCCCTGGCCGACCATATCGAGCTGATCGACCGGGGCGATCTGGCGATCGCCCGCATCTGCGCCCAGCTGAACGAGAAAGACGCGATCAACGCCGAAAGGGCGGACTGATCAGTCCGCCTCTCCGTTCGGGTCGAAGACATCCTCGATGGTCAACTCGAAGGCGCCGGCCAGGGCGAAGGCCAGGGTCAGGGACGGGTCATGCTTGCCCGTCTCGACCGCATTGATGGCCTGGCGGGAAACGCCGACCCGCTCCCCCAGCTCGGCCTGGCTCCAGCGTCTCTCGGCGCGCAGGACACGCAGCCGGTTCTTCACCGGTACACCACGTATTTCTGGAAACACCCGACCAGACCCCACAGGCCGATCATGACCGGGAAGACCCAGATCATCGGGATTGCCGGCAGGTCCAGCGCCCCTTCCAGAAAGCCGTAGGCGAAGGTTCCAAAACCTGTCAGCAGGGCCGCGATGATCATCGCCTCGGCGAGGATGCGCTGTTTGAACTCGTCCAGCGAACGATAGAAGACCATGACCGCCCACAAGGCACCCAGCCCCGGCAAAACCGGCAGGATGGCAATGAGGCCGCGCAGAGCCGGTCCGAATTCGGCGGTGCTCAACAGGAAGACGGATCCAAAGAGCGTCGCCATATAGAGCAACATCGCGCTGCCGAAGTGGATCATGTAGCGACGTGCATTTGCGGCCATCATCAGCCTTCCTCCCCTTCAGCGCCAATCACACGGGTCAGGACGGACCGGAAGGCCTCCGGCTGGTCCAGCATGATGAAATGGCGCGACCCATCAATCCGGTGCAGGTCAAGCATGGCGAGACCGGCATATTGATCCCGATACACGGATTCGAGCGCTTCGGGGCTCATCGGTGCGCCCTCGCTCCAGGCGATCATGACGGTAACCGGGGCAGAGACCCGGGCCAGTACGGGGCTGTAATCGGTCCCCATCACTTCACCCATGGCTGCGCTGACGACGGACTGGTCGGCTTGCTCCATCCACGTCATCACCTGCGCCTGCCCGGCTTCGCTGATCGACTGGACGGCCAGACCCTGGCGAGAGATTGCGAGGAATTGCTCACGCGGTGCCGCCGCCATCTGGCCCGAGACGCCGATCGCATACCCGGCGGCCTGGTCGTGCGTGATCGCTGGATTGAACAGGCGGGCGAAGAAGGGCGCGCTATCCACCACAACGACATCGCCAACGCGGTCCGGCGCTGCTGCCGCGACCTGCAGCGCAATCTGGGCCCCCATGGAATGGCCCACCAGGACCACATCCTCGGCCTGCCCGGCTTCAAGCCAGGCGACCAGGTCCGCCACCGCACCGGACACGACACCGGTTTCGCCGCGATCCACCGTCGAGTCGCCGCCAAAGCCATCAAGGGTCACGACATGCGCATCGACCGAGTCACCGAGCGCCATGACCGTCCCGTCCCACACATCACCGGCCGTCGCCAGGCCGGGAATGAAAACCACATCGCGCCCGCTCTCGGACCCCGCCCGTTCGATCTGCAGCGTATCGAGGGTCTGCCCGGCACGATCCGTTTGCGCGCCGGCCTGGCCGTTGGCCTGACCGTTGGCCTGTCCCGCCGTTGCGCCGATCACGATCGCTACCGCGATGGCAATCCAGCCGCCGATACTCATCTTGCCGCTTCCAATAGGTTTCATTCTGCGCTCCATCAGCTTTACTTGACTTAGTGTCATGCAAACCTGACACTCACACGCGCGACTGTCAAGACAACCTGACTAAACGAAATGCATGCATGTCATTTTGTCAGGGCAAGGGCGCTCGGCACGGCCCTGGCTGGGTGGTCATCCCTGATGAACGCCCCGCGAAAGCGGGGCGAAAGTCAGGGACCGAGATGTGGCAGATAGTCAGGTCCCCGCCTTGCGTCCGGCCTGCGCCGGACATTCAGCGGGGATGACAAGACGCGTGAAAGCGCGGACCGAGCTGGATGGACTAGGCCGGCTCGCCCGCGAGGCGCTTGAGCACCTTCTCGCGACCGATCAGGGGCAACAATACCGCCATTTCAGGGCCACGGGCCTCACCGGTCAGCATCAGGCGCAACGGCATGAAAAGCTGCTTGCCCTTGCGACCGGTCGCCTCTTTCAGAGCGCCGGTCCAGTCTGACCAGCTGTCACCGTCCAGCTCACCGGCAGGCAAGTGCTCGGCCGCGGCGGCGGCATAGTCCGACTCTTCGATAACCGGCGTTACCGGACCATCGATCAGCGCGGCCCAGGCCTTGGCGTCAGCGAGTGTTTCCAGATTCGGGCGCACGGCCGCCCAGACCGCCTCGCCCTTGTCGGCACCGAGATCAGCCAGTTTCGGCTGGGCCACTGCATACGGCATGGCGTGCAGGAGTTTGGCGTTCACCCGCTTGAGCTCTTCATCATCAAAGCGCGCCGGCGACCGGGACAGCTTGCCAAGGTCAAAGCCCTCCAGAAGTCCCTCGACGTCCGCGAAGGCATCAACCGGATCCGAGGTGCCGATCTTGGCCAGCAGCGACATGATCGCCATCGGCTCGAGACCCTGCACATCGCGCAGCTCCTGGATGCCCAGAGACCCGAGGCGCTTGGACAGCTTGCCGCCATCGGCACCGACCAGCAGGGCCTGATGCCCGAACAGCGGCGCCTTGCCGCCGAGGGCTTCAAACACTTCGATCTGGGCGCCTGAATTGGTGGTGTGGTCCTCACCGCGAATGATGTGGGTGATGTCCGCCTCGATATCATCCACCACGCTGGGCAGCGTGTAGAGATAGGAGCCATCGCCGCGGATCAGGATCGGGTCGGACAGGGATGACGTCTCGATGGACACCGGGCCACGCACCATGTCGGTCCACTGGACAGGCTTGCCGGACAGTTTGAACCGCCAATGCGGCTTGCGACCCTCGGCCTCGAAGGCAGCGATCTCGGCGTCCGTCAGGCCCAGGGCGGCGCGGTCATAAACCGGCGGTCGTCCATTGGCCATTTGCAGGCGGCGTTTGCGATCAAGATCCTCGCCGGTTTCATAGCAGGGATAGAGCAGCCCCTTGGCTTTCAAGGTCTCGGCGGCGGCCGCATAGCGGTCGAAGCGGTCGGACTGCTTGAAGGTCTCGTCCCAGGAAATGCCCAGCCAGGTCAGGTCGGCGCGAATGCCGTCCTCGAAGGCCTGGGTGGAGCGTTCCACATCGGTATCGTCGATA
>NZ_CAJQOO010000078.1 GCF_905480005.1 uncultured Maricaulis sp. | reverse complement strand
CGCGGAAGCCGTACTGGCGAATGCCGGTCTCCTGCAGGTATTCAAAAACGCGCCAGGAGACCCGGGCATCGCGATCCAGCGCATCAAAGTCGAACGTCTCGCGCATGTGGGCGAGACGGTCGATACGGCGTTGCTGGGCCGCGGCGGCTGCGGCATCGCTGACATCATCCCAGCGACCATAGGCGTCCAGATCGTCAATTCGCCCGAGACCGGTCTGTTGTTGCGGCGAGCGGGCGAGGTCGGCCTCGAAGAGTTCGGAATACCAGGCGTAGAGACGTTCGCTTTCGGTCTGGTCGCTGGAGGCGGTCTCGGTGGCAGCGGCAGCGGATTCGCTCGGGCCGGCTTCGCTTGTGCCGGCTTCACCGGTCGCAGGCGTCTCGCCGGAGGGCGCGGGCGAACAGGCCGCCAGAAGCGCGGCCAGCGAGGCTGTCGCCAGCCAGATCGGAAGCTTGGTCATGATGGTCTCCCCGGGCGCGACCGGTCTCTCTCCCAGACCGGACGGGCCATCGTCAAAAGCAATCCAGCCGCCACACCGATCCCGGTGCGGCGGCTGATGAAATTAGCCGGGCGCAGAATAGCCTCTGCGCGGCCCGGCCTGTCAAACTTCAAGCGCGTTGAATTCGCACTATTCCGTGAGCTTGCGCGCAATCCAGGCGTCGACCAGCTCTTCCAGCAAGGTGAGCGGGATAGACCCGTTGGTCAGCACGATGTCGTGGAATTCGCCGTAGCTGAACTCATCACCCAGCTGATCCATCGCCCGCTGGCGCAGATCCAGAATGGTCAGCATGCCAACCTTGTAGGACACGGCCTGACCGGGCCAGACCATATAGCGGCGGACCTCGTTGGCGATGTCGCCTTCCGGCATCGGCGTGGTGGCGAGCATGTAGTCGGCGGCCTCCTGCTCGGTCCATTGCAGGTGATGGATGCCGGTGTCGACGACCAGGCGTGCGGCGCGGAAGACCTCATAGGAGAGGCGCCCGAAGTCCTGATACGGGTCGGTGAAGAAGCCCATATCCTTGCCGAGATTCTCGGCATAGAGCGCCCAGCCTTCGCCATAGGCGGAATACCATTGCAAGCGCTGGAACATCGGGGCGTTCTCGAGTTCCTGGGCCAGCGAGGACTGGAAGTGATGGCCCGGTGCGCCTTCATGATAGGCGAGGGATTCCATCAGATAGGTCGGGTTGTCACGCATATTGGCGAGATTGACGTAATAGGCGCCCGGACGCGTGCCATCGAGCGATCCCTGCTCGTAGAAGGCGCCGGTCGCAGTCGTGATGCGGTATTCTTCAACCGCACGAACCTCGAGCTCGGCCCGCGGCAGCTGCCCGAAATACTCCGGGGCGACGTCGCTGATCTGGTCGATCATGGCAGCCGATTCAGTGAGGTAACGCTCACGCCCTTCGTCGGAATCCTCGTAGTAGAATTCATCGCTCGTGCGCAGATGCTCGAAGAAGTCCTGCAGCGATCCCTCAAAGCCGACCGTCTCCATGATCTGACGCATCTCGCCATGGATACGCTCGACCTCGTCCAGACCAATCTGGTGGATCTCGTCCGCCGTCATGTCGGTGCGGGTCGTGTAATTCATCAGCTGGCTGCGGTAATAGGCCTCGCCATCCGGCAGGGCCCAGGCCCCGTTATTGGCCTCGCCTGCCATGTCCGCATGTGACTGCATGGTCGCGATCAGATTGTCATAGGCCGGACCGACGGAGGTGAGCAGGGCTGCCTCGGCACGGTCGAGGAGGGCCTGGCGGGTCGCGTCATCGATCTCGATGCCGGCCAGTTTGGTCTGGATATCGCCCCAGAGCGGCGAGTCGGTACCGCTGTCATCAAACGGAGCGCCCGTGATGAAACGCTCGGACGCGCCGATAATGATCGGATAGGCGAAAGCCGGAGCGAGCACGCCCTGCTGGGCCCGTTCGTCAGCCTGCGCGGTATACACATTGAGCACATCGCCCATGGATTCCAGGCGGCTCATATAGGCTTCGGCATGGTCGAGGCTGTCGATCCGGTGATAGCCGATCAGCGTCGAAGGCATCCCGGTGTGCTGGCCGAAGAAGGACGAGAAGACAAAGCCGTGATCCCAGAATTCGGACTGCTGGGCGTTGTTCTCGGTGATGAATTCGGCAAAACGCCAGGTGATCTGGGCTTCCGGCGTCAGCGCGTCGAAGTCAAAATTCTCGTGCATGTAGCGCTGGCGGTCGGCGGCGCGTTGCAGACCGGCGCGGAAGGCCGCCTCGCTGGGGTCATTCCACTGGCCATAGGCCTCCAGGTCATCGAGCATGCCCAGATAGGTCTTGCCGATGGGCGAGAACTCGATCTCGGCTTCGAACTCCTGCTGGAACCAGGCGTACAGGCGTTCGGTCTCGGTCTGTTCGCTTGCGGCCGTTTCGGTCGACGGTGCCGCCGTCTCGGTCGCCGGATTGCCCGCGGTATCCGCGTGTTCCGGCGCTTCGCCGGGCGAGCAGGCCGCAGCCAGGACAAGGGCGCTCGCGCTGGCGAGCAAGGTGTGAAGGCGCATGGCTGGAGTTTCCCCGTTTACCAGAATTGACTATTTCTTAACGCTGCAAGCTCATGCGTAAAGATAATTAACCGTAAAACCGATTCTCCCCCCGCGGTGAGAGGCGAGACCCGTGACCGGACCTGAAGTCCTTGATTTCGCAAGAGAAGCCATTTGGCTCATGCTGGCAATGTCGGCCCCGGTCATGCTGGTTGGCCTGGCTGTGGGCGTAACGATCGCGTTATTCCAGGCTCTTACCCAAGTTCAGGAAATGACACTGGTCTTTGTGCCCAAGATCATTGCGATCTTTGTCGCCCTGCTGATTTTCCTGCCCCTCATGGGCGGTCTGATGGCCGGCTTCATGGGCGTCATTTTTGACCGGATCGCGAGCCCATGATCCCGGAACTCCCGGCCCTGGTTTATGCGGCAGGTCTGGTCTTTGCCCGTCTCGGGTCGATCCTGATGCTCCTGCCGGGTTTCGGCGAGCCCTCCATCCCGGTCCGCATTCGCCTTGCCTTCGCCTTGCTGCTTTGCCTGATCATGGGCCCCATCATCGCGCCGTCCCTGCCGCCCATGCCGGCCCAGCCGCTGGTCATGACGGGTATCGTGATGAGCGAGGTCATCACCGGTCTGATGATCGGTGCGGTCGCGCGGATCTTCATGTCGACCGCCGCGGTCGCCGGACAGGTCATCGGCATGCAGTCCGGCCTCGCCATGGCGCAATCCTTCGACCCCTCCCAGGGGCAGCAGGGGGCGCTGATCGCGACCTTTCTCAATCTGACTTTCCTGCTCGTTCTGCTGACGACGAATACGCATCACATGCTGCTGCAGATGGCCCTCAACTCCTATCAGGTGTTCGAGCCCGGCGGGATGCCGTCCATGACCGATGCCGCGGAATGGGCGCTGACCGCTTTCATCGACGCATTCCGGATCGGCGTGCAGCTGGCCTCGCCGCTCATACTTTACGGCCTGCTTTTCTATCTCGCCCTTGGCATTCTCTCGCGATTGATGCCGCAGGCGCAGATTTTCTTTATTGCCATGCCATCGAATATCATGGTCGGTCTGATCATCCTCACCATCGCTCTGGGAGCGATGAGCGCGGTCTGGCTGGAACGCATGCAGCGCTTCGCCATGGAAATGACCTGACAGGGACGCTAGCGGATGGCCGAAGGCGAAGACGACAGCCAGAAAACAGAGGAGCCGACCCAGCGGCGGCTGGATGACGCGCGCAAGAAAGGCGATGTCGCCAAGTCGCAGGAGATTCCCGGCTGGTTCATCCTGGCGGCCGGGCTCGCGCTTCTGGCTTTCATCTTCCCGCTGATGTCGCGGACACTCGCGGGCTCACTGGAAGTCTTCTTCGAGCAACCCCATCGATTCGCTGTCGAGCCAGGCACGATGATGACCTTGCTGCAGACCATGGCCTGGCAGGTGATTGGCGCCGTGGGATTTGCGGTCCTGGTCCTCGCCATGGCTGGCTTTGCCGGGCACTACATCCAGCAGGGCATGCTGTTCACCACCGAGAAGATCCAGCCCAAGCTTTCAAAGCTGAATCCGATCGAAGGCTTCAAGCGCAATTTCGGACCACAGGGCGTGGCCAATTTTCTCAAGGGGGTTGGCAAGATGGCACTGGTCGCCGCTGCCGCTTTCCTGGTCATCTATCCAAAGCGCGAAATCCTTGCAGGCATGCCGGCGCTCGACATTTCGGCCCTGCTGTCGCTTGTCCGCCAGGGGGCGATCGAATTGCTGCTGGCGGCCCTGACCGTCTACGCGGTGATCGCCGGGCTCGACTATGTGTTCCAGCGCCAGAGTTTCATGAAGCGCAACCGGATGTCGCGCCGCGAGATCAAGGACGAGATGAAGCAGTCCGAGGGCGACCCGCTGGTCCGCGCCAAGCTGCGCCAGCTGCGTCAGGAACGGGCCCAGCGCCGCATGATGACCAAGGTTCCCGATGCCACCGTCGTGGTCACCAACCCGACCCACTACGCCATCGCCCTTCATTACGTGCAGGGCCAGACGCCGGCCCCGGTCTGTGTGGCCAAGGGGGTCGACGCGGTCGCCCTGCGCATTCGCGAACTGGCCGAAGAAAATTCTGTCCCCATCGTCGAGGATCCGCCCCTGGCGCGTGCCCTGCACGCCACGGCGGATCTCGACGAGGAGATTCCGACCGAACACTTCCAGGCGGTGGCCAAGGTGGTCGGTTATGTTCTGTCTCTCGCTCAGGGACAGCGCGCGCGTTACCGCCCGAGCGAGTAGACTGACCCGACATCGTTTTGATTCGCGCCGGAGTTCCGCATGGCCGATGCTTCCCCGCCGACCCCGCAGGTCGATGCCAATATTGAACGCAAGCCCTTTTGGTCGAAACCGGCTGGACGTGTGGCGTTCTGGGTGTGCGGGGTTGTTGCGGTCGCCGCGGCGGCGGTGGCGCTGATTGGCGCGGGCCAGGATGGCGGGCACGGCCTGGTCTATCTGTTCGGTCTGGCAGTGATAGCGGTTCTGATCCTGTTCGCCATCGCCGCGGGTGAAGCAGCAGGCCAGACCATGCGGCGCCAGGTGGCGCGCAACCAGGCCCCCAATACCACCGAAATCGGGTTTTCCGCCATGGAAGGCTTTCCCGACCCGGTCCTCATTTCCGACCAGCGCGGCGCGGCCCGTTGGGCCAATGCCGCCTATCGCGAGCTGGCGCGGAAGACGGGTGGTTTTGGCCAGAGCTTCGGCCTGCCGACCGTGGACCGGCTCTGGGCCGGCTCCGGTGGCGGTGACGGCACGGTGTACAGGCTGGCGCGCGCAGCGGCTGGCGGCGAGGGAGCGTGCGAACTCCTGCCGCCGCTCGATCTGGGTGAGCATGGTGTACAGCGCTTCCATCTCGAGGCGGCCCCGCAAGAGGGCGGACTGATCCTCTGGCGCCTGATGCCCGCCGGCGACCATGAGGCCGGTGCATCCAGCGCCCTTTCGGACTGGTCCCAGCACTCACCGGTCGCACTCTTTTCCTTGCGGCCCAATGGCGATGTGCCGATGGCCAATGCGACCCTGCGCGACTGGCTCGGCCTGGCCGAGGGCGCACCGATCCCCGCGCTCAAGGACATGCTCACCGGTGATGGTGCCAAGCGCGTCCTGCAGACCCGAGGCGGTGAAGGCGTTGCCCGCATAGATGCCCGTCTGAACGCCCGCGACGGAATCGAGAGCCCGGTCGCGCTGGTTGTCGAATGGGCGCCGGGCGATCCCGGTGCAGGGCGGGCCGTGATGTACGGTCTCTCCGTGACCGGAGCGCCGCCGGGCGTGGCCCAG
Source organism: uncultured Maricaulis sp. (assembly GCF_905480005.1). Taxonomy (GTDB): domain Bacteria; phylum Pseudomonadota; class Alphaproteobacteria; order Caulobacterales; family Maricaulaceae; genus Maricaulis. The sequence goes on along the minus strand of NZ_CAJQOO010000078.1, from coordinate 11,888 downwards.
GCGATGTCGGCCGGTGACGCCTCGGAGGCGCGTCCGACCGGCCGGACCCTGGACGACATGTTCGGCAATGCTCCCTTCGGCGTTGTGCGTCTGGACGGTGCCGATCCGGAAACCGCGATCATCGAGGACGTCAATCCGGCCCTGGTCCAGCTCTCCGGCGGCAAGGCGCTGCCCGGTATCAAATTCTGTGACCTGTTCAACTGGGAAGACGGGCGCTCGCCGACCGATGCCTTTGCCGCAGCCATGGCCGGCAGTGGCGAGCCGGCCGAGGCACGCCTCGATCACGATGAAACCAGTGTTTATGTCCATCTCGCCTTCTCGCCGGCGCGCGGCGGCAAGCGCGTTGCCTACGTCATTGACGTCACCGCCTGGAAGGAGCTGGAACGCCAGTTCAGCCAGGCCAACAAGATGCAGGCGGTTGGCCAGCTGGCCGGCGGCGTGGCTCACGACTTCAACAATCTGCTGACCGCTGTCCGGCTCAATTGTGACGAGCTCCTGAACCGTCACCCGGTTGGTGATCCGGACTATTCCGAGCTGCAGGCGATCAATCAGACCGTCGCCCGTGCGGCCGGCCTCGTGCGCAAACTGCTCGCCTTCTCGCGCAAGCAGACCTTCCGCATGGAGACGCTGGATATCGGTGATCTCCTGTCAGATGTCTCGGTCCTGCTGCGCCAGATCGTCGAGGAGACAGTGCGGCTGGACATCAAGCACGGTCGCGACCTGCCGATGATCAAGGCCGACAAGGGCCAGCTGGAAACCGCCATCATCAATCTCGCCGCCAATGCCCGCGATGCCATGCGCGAGAATGGTGGCGGCTCGCTGGTGATCACGACAGCCCGCGTCGATATCGATACGGTGCGCAATGCCGGTGCGCCCAATCCGCGCGAAGGTGACTGGATGGCCATTGCCGTGACCGATCAGGGTCATGGCATGGACAAGGCGACGATGGAGAAGATTTTCGAACCCTTCTTCACCACCAAGGAGGCCGGCAAGGGCACGGGCCTGGGGCTGGCCACTGTCTATGGCATCGTCAAGCAATCCGGTGGCTTCCTCTTTGCCGACAGCGAAGTGGGCAAGGGCACGACCTTCACCATCTATCTGCCCGGTCATGAACCAACAGAGGAAGAGGCCGTCGAGCTGGAACAGGCCGAAGTCGCCAAGACGGTCGAGAAAGCGCCGGCAGACCTGTCCGGTCGCGGCCGGATCCTGCTGGTCGAGGATGAGGATGCCGTGCGCCAGATCGCGGCCAAGACCCTGACCAAGCGCGGCTATGACGTGGTCGAAGCCTGCGATGGCGAAGAAGCCTATGAAATCCTCGAGGATGAGGAAGAGGGTTTCGACCTGATGATCTCCGATGTCGTGATGCCGGGCCTGGACGGTCCGGGGCTCTTGAAAAAGGCGCGTGACATGCTGGGAGACACCCGGGTTGTCTTCATCTCCGGTTATGCCGCCGAGCAATTCTCCGAGACCCTGTCCCAAGAGCAGGACGTCTCCTTCCTGCCCAAACCCTTCACGCTCACCCAGCTGGCCGAGAAGGTGAAGGAGGAGCTGGGCGAGAAGGTCGAATAGATCGTTTTCGTGCCGCGTCCGACCGGCCCTGATCCGCAGTTTGCGGGCTGACAATTCCGGTGAGATGTCCATAAAGGGTGCAAACGCGCGCTGGCGCGCCAGAACAGGCTGTGCGGACCATCATGGACAAGACTTTCAACCCGAATGACGCCGAAACCCGGATCTACCAGGCCTGGGAAGACAGCGGGGCTTTCCAGCCAAAAGATGACGACAATGCCGAGGCTTTCTCGATCGTCATTCCGCCGCCCAACGTCACCGGTCGCCTCCATATCGGTCACGCGCTGAACAATACCCTCCAGGACGTTCTGGTCCGCTACAAGCGCATGCTGGGCTGTTCGGTTCTCTGGCAGCCGGGCACCGACCATGCCGGCATTGCCACCCAGATGGTGGTCGAGCGCCAGCTGGCCGAAGAAGGCAATATGTCCCGCGCCGAGATGGGCCGGGAGGCCTTCCTCGAGCGGGTCTGGGAATGGAAAGAGGAAAGCGGCGGCGCGATCATGCAGCAGCTGCGCCGCCTCGGTGCCACCTGCGACTGGTCACGCGAACGCTTCACCCTGGATGAGGGCCTGTCCAAGGCGGTCCTGAAGGTCTTCGTCGAGCTGCACCAGCAGGGCCTGATCTACCGCGACAAGCGCCTGGTGAACTGGGATCCGCATTTCCAGACCGCCATCTCCGACCTTGAAGTCGAGAACCGCGAGACGCAAGGCCATTTCTGGCATTTCGCCTATCCGCTGGCCGATGGCTCCGGCGAGCTGGTCGTGGCCACCACGCGCCCGGAAACCGTGCTCGGTGACAGTGCCGTCGCCGTCCATCCGGACGATGAGCGCTACCAGCACCTGATCGGCAAGATGATCAAACTGCCGATCGCCGACGTGGAAATTCCGATCGTCGCCGACGAGCATGCCGATCCGGAACAGGGTACGGGCTGTGTGAAAATCACCCCGGCGCACGACTTCAACGATTTCGAGGTCGGCAAGCGCAATGACCTGCCCAAGGTCAATATTCTCGACCGGCAGGCCCGCCTCCTGAGCGAGGATGACGGCACCGGCGGTTTTGATCGCATTCCCGCCGAATGGCGCGGCATGGACCGCTTCGAGGCCCGCAAGGCGCTGGTCGCGAAGATGGACGAGCTGGGCCTGCTTCGCGAAGTCGAGGACAAGGTGATCCAGCAGCCCTATGGCGACCGCTCCGGCGTTGTCATCGAGCCCTGGCTGACCGACCAGTGGTATGTGAATGCGGGCGAGCTGGCCAAGGATGCCATCGCCGCCGTCGAGGATGGTCGCACCACCTTTCATCCCAAGACCTGGGAAAAGACCTATTTCGAATGGATGCGCAATATCCAGCCCTGGTGCATTTCGCGCCAGCTCTGGTGGGGGCATCGGGTTCCGGCCTGGTATGACGAAGACGGCAATGTCTTCGTCGCCGAGAGCGAGGCGGATGCCGCCGAACAGGCGCGTGCGAAGCATGGCAAGGATGTCGCCCTGACCCAGGACGAAGACGTCCTCGACACCTGGTTCTCCTCTGCACTGTGGCCGTTCTCGACGCTGGGCTGGCCCGCGGACACGCCGGAGATGGTCGAGCGTTACTATCCGACTTCGGTCCTGATCACCGCCTTCGACATCATCTTCTTCTGGGTTGCCCGCATGATGATGCAGGGCCTTCATTTCATGAAGGTTGCCCCCTTCAAGGATGTCTATATCCACGCCCTCGTCCGTGACGAGAACGGGCAGAAAATGTCCAAGTCCAAGGGCAATGTGATCGATCCGCTGGAGCTGATCGACGAATATGGTGCCGACGCCGTGCGCTTCACCCTGGCCGCCCAGGCCGGGCAGGGCCGCGATATCCGCATGTCCAAGGAGCGCGTTGAAGGCTATCGCAATTTCGGCACCAAGCTGTGGAATGCCGCGCGCTTTGCCGAGATGAATGAGTGCGTTGTGCCGGACGGGTATGACCCCAAATCCGTCACCCAGACCGTCAACAAGTGGATCCTGTCCGAGGCTGCCCAGGCGGTCGAGGCGATCAATGCCGGCCTCGATACCTACCGCTTCAACGAAGCCGCCGCCGCGGCCTATCGCTTTGTCTGGAATGTGTTCTGCGACTGGCATCTGGAATTCGCCAAACCGCTCTTCAATGGCGAGGACGAGGCAGCCAAGGCCGAGACAAGGGCGACAACCGCCTTCGTGCTCGATCAGGCGCTGAAAATGCTCCACCCCTTCATGCCCTTCGTCACCGAAGCGCTGTGGGCAGAGACCGGCAAGCGGGACACCCAGCTCATCATCGCCGACTGGCCGCAACTGGATGGCCTGCAGGATGCCGATGCCACCGCCGAAATGGACTGGCTGATCAATCTGGTCACCGATATCCGCCGGCTGCGCGCCGAGATGAATATCCCGGCTGGCGCCAAACTGCCGCTGGTCGCTGTCGAGGCCGATGAGGTCACAACCACGCGTCTCTGGCGCCATTCGGCCTTGATCCAGCGCATGGCGCGCCTGTCCTCGATCGATCTTGCCGACACGGTTCCGCCGGCCTCTGTCCAGAGCGTGCTTGGCACGACAACGCTGGCCCTGCCGCTTGAAGGCGTCATCGATTTCGGTGCCGAGAAAGACCGTCTCGCCAAGGAAGTCGCCAAGCTCGAAGGCGAGATCACCCGGCTGGAGAAGAAGCTGGGCAATGAGCGCTTCGTCGCCAACGCCCCGGCCGAGGTCGTCGCCGAACAGCGCGAGAAACTGACCGATTATGCCGGCCAGAAAACCAAGATGGCCGAAGCCCTGGCCCGGCTCGAGGCGATGTAGTGGACGAACGTTTCCAATCGCTCTGGACCGAAACGCTCGAGCCCTGGCTGGCGGGGCTGGAGAGTGACCGGAAACGCCTTGTCCTGCTCCGCTGGCGATGGACCGCCGGCGGCATGGCGCTCGGCATTGCGGCCGCGGTCACGCTCGCCTGGAATAATGTCGAGGCGGCGCCGATCGTGATCGCCGCGGTGCTCGGGCCCTTCCTTGGCTACATGATTGGCAGCCATGCGCTCGGCAAAATGTCCAAGCGGATCAAGGCCGAGCTGAACAGCACGATCGCTGGGGCGCTGGGGCTGACCTATTCGCCCAAACCCTCCTCTCCGGCGCGCTTTGACCGTTTGCGGGAATTCGGCCTGTTGCCGTCCTCGGACCGGCGCAAGTTCGAAGACCATTTTGCGGGCGAGCTGGATGGTTGTGAGTTCGAACTCTATGAGGCGCATCTGGAACAGCGCCGCCGCTCGAAGAAACGCACCTATTACGTCACCGTCTTTCGCGGCGTGATCATCCGTATCAATTTCCCGCGCAAGGTCGAGGGCATCACCGTCATCACGCGCGATGCCGGCTGGTTCAACGGCATCCAGTCCTTTGCCCGCGGTTTCGGGGCTCACAAGCTGGAGCGGATCGGCCTCGTTGACCCCAAATTCGAGAAGGCCTTCGAGGTCTATGGCAATGACCAGGTCCTTGCCCGCTACATGCTCACCCCGTCCTTCATGGAACGCCTTCTGGCGCTGGAAACCAGCCTGAACGGCAAGAAGGTCCGCGCCGCCTTCGATGAGGCCAGCGGCGAAGGCGAGCTGCTGATCGCGGCGGAGACCGGCAATCTCTTCGAGGTCGGCTCCATGTCGAAACCGCTGACCGAGCCCGGGCGTTTCAACAGGATCGTCGAGGAACTCGGCCATATCACCGGTCTGATCGACCTCCTCGTCGCGCCGGCCCGGCTCGGCGAGCATGAGGCCCGCAAGGGCGAGTAGGTCAGGCTGGACGCCCGGCTTCGACCAGGCGCTCGGCCAGGATTTCCAGCGAGGCCTCGTCCAGATCGGACGTCTCCATCACAACCGGTTTTGCGGTCTCGCTGCCGCGCTTGCGGGCGCGGTCATAGGCCGGGTCGTAATGGGTTGTGATCAGGGCCGTGGCGAGCGGTTCGAAATCGCCGGCCTCCGCGAGCGCCTGCCAGGCTTCGATCTCCGCCTTAGGATGAAAGCGTCTCAAGCCATCAATGGCCGTCATCAGCTTGTCGGTGTCGCTCGCCAGATCCGGATAGGCGGTCATGAGATAACGCGCGCGGGCGCTGGCAGGTGCCTGGATGCGGATTCGCGGTGCGGCCTGCATCGCGGCCCAGACGCGGGGCGGGACGCGCAGGCGGCCAACTTGCCGGCTTTCCGCCTCGACATAGACCGGGCGGTCCGGATCAAGCGCGCGCAATTGCGTCCAGATCGCGGTCTCGAAGGCCTTCTGGCTTGGCTGGGGCGTATCGGCGAAATTGCCGAAAATGGAGCCGCGATGAGAGGCCAGGCCTTCCAGATCAATCACCTGTTCGCCGCGCGCGGCGAGGATGTGCAGGAGGCGGGTCTTGGCCGTGCCCGTCTGGCCGTCAATGAGGATGACGGGGATGGAAGCTTCGTCTTCCAGCGCCGCGCTGACCTGACGTCGCCAGGTACGATAACCGCCCTCGATCAGCGTCGTCTTCCAGCCCACCGCGGCAAGGATGGTCGCCATGGACTGGGACCGCATCCCGCCGCGCCAGCAATAGACGAGGGGCTTGAAAGCCTTCTCCCGGTCCGCCAGCACCGTGTCGATATGGGCGGCAATATTGCGCGCGGTGAGGGCCGCGCCCATGCGGCGGGCCTCGAAGACGGAGACCTGGGTATAGTGCGTGCCGACCCGGGCCCGTTCCTCATCATCCAGAACAGGCAGATTGATGGCGCCCGGCAGATGATCGTCGGCGAACTCGGACGGCGAACGCACATCGATGATGGCGTCATATTGTGCCAGCGCTTGCGCGGACAGGTCATCCGTGGTGGCTATGCGTTGCATCGGTGTGTCGATCCCGGTCATGCCGGCAGACTAGCCAAAAAGAAGGGGTTCGGGATGATGGATGACACACGGCCAGTGCGCTTGAGTTCATTGGCGCATGGCGGCGGTTGCGGCTGCAAGCTCGATCCGGCCGTCCTCAGCGAGATTCTCGGCACGCCGTCAGCCTTCCCCCTGCCGGCGGAACTGATTGTCGATGCTGCCACGCGCGATGACGCGGCCGTCTGGCGCATCAATGACGAGACCGCCCTGGTCGCCACGACGGACTTCTTCACACCCATTGTCGACGACCCGGACGTGTTCGGCCGGATCGCCGCCACCAATGCCCTGTCCGACGTCTATGCGATGGGGGCGACTCCCATTTTCTGCCTGGCGCTCGTCGGCATGCCGGTCGGAAAGCTGCCGCCGGAAACGATCCGCGCCATCCTCGCTGGCGGGCGCGCCGTCGCCGAGGCTGCCGGTGCTCCGGTCGCGGGCGGGCATTCCATCGATGCCGCGGAGCCGATCTATGGCCTCGTGGCGCTGGGGACTGTTCATCCGGATCGTCTTTTGACCAATGCGGGCGCACGCCCGGGCGATGTGCTCATCCTGGGCAAGCCGCTCGGGATTGGTGTCTTCTCGGCGGCGCTGAAGCAGGACCGCCTGTCCGACGCGGCCTATGCCCAGATGGTCGCTTCCACCACCCGCCTCAATACGCCGGGCGCTGGCCTGGCAGCCCTGGGCGGTGTCCACGCCGTGACCGATGTCACCGGCTTTGGCGTTCTCGGCCACTTGTCGGAAATGTGCGCCGGGGCTGGTGTAAAGGCGGTCATTGAGCGCGCGGCGATTCCGGTCTTCGACGAGGCACGCACACTGGCCGGCGAGGGATTGAAGACGGGTGCTTCGGGACGCAATTGGGCAGCCGTGAAAGCCGGAATTTCCTGTCCGGAAGATTGGGCCGTGATCGATGAAGTCCTGTGGTGTGATCCGCAGACGTCCGGCGGCCTGCTGGTCAGCTGTGCGCCGGATCAGGCCGACGCCGTGCTCGCGCGCTTTCGGGAGCACGGCCATGCCGACGCCGCCTTGATCGGCCGGGTCGAAACCGGCGCGGGCATATCCGTCATCTAGGTTTCGGCCAGAGCCGGCGACGGACGCAGGGCGTCCGCCGCCGATTCACCCGCGGCCTGGGCTGGCTGGGTCAGCCTGTGGGTGAATGCCTGTCGGGTCTGTCGGGTGTGTCGGGTCTGTCGAGAAACGCCGCACGGATTTCATAGGTATCGGCCGACAAGTGATGCTGCGTCATGAAATTGGCGAGTGACTGAAAAGTGGTCGTGCGGATTGCGTCGCGATGATCCTCCATGCGAATGCGCTCATCCACCGAGGGGCCGAACAGGCGCTCGAACAAGCCGGCGCGTATCGGCGCGGGCTCGAACCAGGTTTCCAGATTAGCCTTGATCTGGTCCCGGTCGGTGGTCTCCCAGGTGGCCGCCGCGATCACGTCGAGCAGGTATTCATTGCAATTCTGGTAGCGCGCATCGTGCGGGTTGGAGATCAGTGAATAGTCCGGCTGGTGCAGGGCGTCGTCGGCATCGGTGGCGAGCATCATCCACAGGCGTCGCTGCATTTCGGGGGAGGGCAGGATGACGCCAACCTCGCCGATGACATCGCCGCGGGTGAAGTTCAGCGGCCAGTCCTGGGCGAGATAGGATGTCCGCGTGTCCTCGGCGTAATGGTAGAGATTGTGCACGGCATAGCCATGCGTGCGGGAGCCATCTTCCAGTTCAATCTCCGACCAGACCCAGAAGGCGCCATGCGTGTAGCGCACGCCTTCGGGCAGGTCTTCGCGATAGCGCCCGCTGCGGAAGACCAGGGCGACCCTTGCCCCGCGTGCCGCCAGCTCGCGCTCGATCTGTTTGGAAAAGTCCGCCGAGTCTTCGATCGCGAAGGGCGAGATCGGCAGGGCGCCGGAGCCGGCCTCGGCCACCGGGGCCGTGGCGAAGCCGGTCAGCACAAGCGCGGTCAGGGCGATCGCGGATTGCCGGGGCATGATCACGGCCCGTCCGGGGTCGTGTAGGGCACCGCCGGTGCCTCGTCGGCCACAATCACCGCGTCGGTCACTTCAAGCGGTTCCGGGCCGAATGGCGCCGAGGCCATGTGGGCCGCAAAGTCGAGCGAGGTCTCGACGAGTTCCTGATTGCCGGTGAGAACGCCCGCTGTGGAACCGGTTACGGCGACGACAGAGGCGCCGGTTACGGTGATACCGGCCGAAGCCAGGGTCGCCGTCGCTTCAACCGAGGCTCCGGCGCTTTCTCCGGAAGCCCGGGCAGCCGGGTTGCCACTGTCCGCCGCAGCGAGCGGAGTCTGGGTCAGAGTGAGGGTGAGTGCAGTCAGAAGTGTCAGGGTGCGCATGATGCGTCTCCATCCGGGTGCCAGCCCGACTGCAAGATCTCACAGGCATTCCTATTTGTAAATGAACAATGTTCGTAAATTTGATTCACATGCCCGGACGAGGTGGATTCAGCGCTCAGTCCTGGGGGGAGGCCTCGATTTCGAACACATCCTCGGCGAGGTCGAAGGTGAGCATGAAGTCGGCGATTGACCCATAGCTGGCAATCCGGACCGGTCCGCCATTCTGGTCTTCCAGCCTGAGCGCCGGGTCGAACCAGCCGGCGGTCAATCGCTCCCACCATCCCATCGCGATCATTGTCGGGCGGAAATACGCATCCAGATTGACCTTGATACGGGTCCGGTCATCGGTCAGCCAGGCGGCGGCAGCGACTATGTCGAGCAGGAATTCCGCGCTGTTCTGAAAGCGTAGATCTGCCGGGTTGGACAGTGTGGAATAGGCCGGTTGGTGCAGCTGGTCATACTGGTCCGATGCAATCACATCGAGCAGTCGGATCTGCATCTCCTCGCTGGGAATGATCACCCCGACCTGGCCGAGCGCATCGCCCCGCATGAAGTCGAGCGGCCAGTCCTGAACCAGGTGCGAGCCTGTCGGAGCAGCCTGACCGGGATAGAGATTATAGACCGCATAGCCATAGCCCTCAGAGCCATCCGCCTCGGTCACCGGGCCGTAGACCCAGAAGGCACCATGGGTGTAGCGCACCCCGTCCGGCAGATCGGCCCGGGGCTCACCCGCCCGGAAAACCAGCGCGATATAGGCACCCTGCTCGGCGAGCTCACGTTCTACCTGTTTCGAGAAGGCGGCGGCGGCCTGGAGCGTGACGCGGTCGACAGGGTCACGACCGGCATGGCCGTCGCCCTGGGCTTGCGCCGGGACGGTCAGGGCAAGCAGGCAAAGACAACACGCAATCAGGCGGATCATCCTACCGATCCGGGTCCGGATTGTCCTGGGGCTGCGAAACGACCGTCTCGCTCAGCGGAAGACCGCCGTCCGGCCGTGCCCTGTCATCGGAGGTTCCGGCGGCACGACGCTGGCGCGCCATGCTCTGGGCGGCGCGGGCATGGTTGCGGGTCTGGCCCTGAGGCGCGTCATTCTCGGCCTCTTCGGTGGCGGCAGGGCGGGATTCGGCGGCCGGTGGCTGGGCATCAGCCTGCCCGGCATAGATGGCCAGCGTGAATGTTGAAATCAGTACAAAGCGCATGTCTTGGTCCGTCTAGGCTGGTCCCTCAATGAAACCCTACACGAGCGCATCGCGCCTTTGGAGAAAAAATCGCGATAAACGCGAAAATGTGAGGGTGGGGCGCCGGTTCATTGCCAGCTCATCCGATCTCTGCGTTGATGCAGTCCAGCGCGGGGAGAGGCTCATGTTCAAACAGGTTTCGCTTGGAATTATCGGCGTTGTATCGGGCCTGTGCGGCCTTGTCCTGACCCTGGGGACCGCTGCGCCGGTCGGCGCGCAGACGGCGGGCCAACTGCCCGGCGGCAGCTGGCAACAGACCTGCTCCAACATCCGCTGGGATGGCGCGATCATTGTCGCGGAATGCCGCGATGTGCGTGGCGAGGCGGTCTATACCCGTTGGGACAGTCGATCGGGGCATGCCACGGTCCAGAATTGCAATGGCGACCTGGTGGCGACGACAAACTGCCAGTCATCGCCTTCCATGCGCATCCCTCCGGGGAGTTGGCGCCAGCAGGCTTGCGATTTTGGCCGCTTCGATGGCTCGGTCATGGTCGCCTATTGCTATTCCGGAGGCGAAAGCCGCGAAATCCGTTTCGACACGGCCCTCGGGTCCGGCCCGCTCGAGCTGTGCAGCGGGCAGCTGGCGCGCGCCGGAGATTGCAGCGGCGGGAAGCCGGTTCCGGCCCCTGTTCAGCCCCAGAATCAGCCCCAGTCCCAGACTCAGCCCCAGGCTTCCGGCGCCTTTGCCGGATTCCCGTCCGGAAGCTGGCAAAACAGCTGCCAGAACCCGCGTTGGGAAGACCGGCTCGTGGTTGCGACCTGCCAGACCTCCAATTCGAGCTGGGTCTATGCCAGCTTCGACACCAACAGGGCCTTCTTCACCCTCTCCAATTGCGATGGCGTTCTGGTTGGTGCGGCGCAGTGTCCGTCGTAATCGCGGTCCGGTGTTTCAGGACGTCAGACCCGGACGTCCCAGGCCAGCCTGCCGGGCGATAGCTGGAGCGAAAATTGCCGCAATGGCCGGATTGAGGGCGATACCCTTGTGACGGAGTGCTGGCAGCGAGGGCAGTGGGTGCGGTCCGGCGCTCGGTATGTCTGGCAAGGCGGCGGCTGGCAGCCGCAACGACATGCGCTGCTTGGCTATAGCGGTCCGATCGCCTTCTGCAATGAAGAGCTCGAGCGCCAGCCAAGCTGTTCGTGATCGGCGAGCCCTGCCTGAGCGAAGGCTGAACTAGAGGTCGAAACTGCCGACGATCGGGATGTGATCGGAGGCCTTTTCCTTGCCCCGCGTCTTGGTGTGGATCTCGATGCCTTCCAGCCGGTCGGCGGCCTGTGGCGAACACAGCAAATGGTCAATCCGGATACCGTGGCCCTTGTTCCAGCGCCCGGCCTGGTAGTCAAAGAAGGTATACTGGTGGCCGCGTCCGTCGAGCTGTTCGAAGGCTTCGGTCAGGCCGAGCCATTTCAATGCCCGGAAGGCGGCGCGGGTCTGCGGCAAAGCGAGCGCATCGCTTTCCCACTCTGCAATATCCCAGCAATCACTGTCACGCGGGATGCAGTTATAGTCACCGGCCAGCACGAGGGGCTCCTCGAAGGCCAGCAGGTTTTGGGCGTGCCGGCGCAGGCGCTCCATCCACGCCAGCTTGTAGTCATATTTGGGGCCGGGCGCAGGATTGCCATTGGGCAGATAAATCGAGGCCACGCGAACCGGTCCGGTCTCTGCGGATATGACCGCCTCGATATAGCGGGCCTGCTCGTCGCTCTCATCGCCTGGCAGGCCGCAGCGAATGTCTTCGATGGAATGCTTCGAGAGGATGGCGACGCCATTGTAGGATTTTTGCCCGTGGGTCTCGATATTATAGCCGAGGGCCTCGATCTCCATCCGGGGAAAGCCCTCATCGACCGTCTTGATCTCCTGCAGGCAGGCGAC
>NZ_CAJQOO010000077.1 GCF_905480005.1 uncultured Maricaulis sp. | reverse complement strand
ACAATCGCCAGCTTCTGCCAAAACCGAATCACGCAGACGCCCCCTTGCTGCTGGCCCTACGTTAACCATTTCAGCGCGCCCTGTAACCCGTTTCGGAGTCGGACTCCGCCAGGGGCAGACCGGTTCAGAGGTCGTCTCGCTGATCCGGGTCCTCATCCGGATTGCCGATATCCTCAGCCATGATTTCAGCCAGCGAAACAACGCGCGAGCGCGCTTTCTCGATATAGGCGTCATTGTCGAACACGTCGGTATCCGCGTCCCAGACCTCGAAAAGCTGTTGCAGGCTTTCCTCGTCGTGACGCGCAAAGGCCTCCGTCTTGCGCCGGGCCCGCGCCTCGCTCTCGCCAAGAACGACCAGGGAGCGCTGGGCGGCCTCGAGCGACGAGCCGAACATTTCACGAATGGCCAGGTCAACGCCCGCCGCCCGCAATTGGTAGACATGTTCGCGACTGGCCGCCCGGGCGATGACATAGACATGCGGATAGCGCTGCTTGACGTGATGAACCAGTTCCACCGCGCGATCACGGCTGTCGGTACACACGACCAACAGCTTGGCCCGCGCAATTCCGGCCGCCTCGAGCAGGCCCGGGCGCATGGCGTTGCCGTAATAGACCTGGATGCCGAATTTGCGCAGCCCGTCGATATGCTCGGCGGAATTGTCCAGAACCACCGGCTTGTAGCCATCCATCACCAGCAGGCGCTGGACGATCTGACCGAAGCGGCCCATGCCGGCGATGATGACCGGCGCCTCCTCCTCGATCGTGTCCTCCTCGCGCTCCGGACTGGCCGGACGTCGCACACGGGGCGACACCCAGCGCTCGAACACGATCATGATCAGCGGCGTGGCCATCATAGACAGGGCAACGATCAGCCCGGCAATGCCGGCAATATCGGCCGGGATCACATCGACGCCGCCGGCAAAGGCGAGCAATACGAAGCCGAACTCGCCGCTCTGGGCCAGGGCGAAAGTAAAGAGCCAGCGGGCGCGCCCCTTCATCCGGAAGGCGAAGGCCAGCCCCAGCAATATCAGGCCCTTGACCCCGATGAGGGCCACGGTCAGGACGATGATCAAGCCCGGATTGCCGGCCAGGAGATCGAACTCCATGCCGGCGCCGACCGTGATGAAGAAAACGCCGAGTAACAATCCCTTGAAGGGCTCGAGATCACTGACCAGCTCATGCCGGTACTCGCTATCCGCCAACAGCACGCCGGCGAGGAATGTCCCCAGGGCCGGGGACAGGCCGACCGCCGTCATGAGGACTGCAATCCCGATCACCAGGAAGAGCGCAGCCGAGAAAAAGAGCTCGTGGAGACCGGTCCGGGCGATGATGCGGAAGGCTGGCCGGGTGAGATAGCGCCCCCCCAGGACGATGGCGCCAACCACGCCCAGCGTGACCAGGCCCTGGGCCCAGGCCGGCAAGTGCGAGAATGGTGTGTCGGCCGGCCCGTGCGCAGCCGCATCGGCCACGACACTCTCGCCACCCGGCATGGCGAGCAATGGCATAAGGGCGAGCATGGGAATGACCGCGATGTCCTGGAAGAGGAGGACGGAAAAGGCCGACTGGCCGCCGTCGGTCCGCAGCCATCCCTTCTCCCCGAGTGTCTGCAGCACGATGGCCGTCGACGACAGGGCAAAAATCAGTCCCAGCGCGATCGCCAGACGCCAGTCGAGTCCGATTGTCAGGCAGAAGAGCGCGACCGCCGCCGTCGTCAGCGCGACTTGCAGGCCGCCCAGCCCGAACAGGCGCATGCGCAGATCCCAGAGCAGGCGTGGCTGCAATTCCAGCCCGACGAGGAAAAGCATCATCACGACGCCGAATTCAGCGAAATGCTGGACGCTTTCCGGATCGGATCCGACCCAGTCCAGGATCGGCGCGATCGCTACCCCGGCCAGCAGATAGCCGAGCACAGAACCCAGCCCGAGCCGCTGCGCAATCGGGACGGCGATGACGCCGGCTCCCAGATAGATGGCTGCCTGCAAAAGGAGTGTGTCCATGACCGCCCCGAATCACCACCGGTCCGAATGACCCGCGTCTCACAGCATAGCCATCACACGGCACACGGCCAGTCGCCTGTTGCAACGCAGCGTCCGGTGCGAACCACTCAGCTGTCGCAAGTCAGTGCGCCTGCGAAGGCATCGGCCAGGCTCGGCTGCCGGGCGACAATCCCGCGGGCAATCTGGCAGCGTGTTTCGTCATCGACGCGTCCATCAGCGGCCAGATCGCTGGCAATCGCCAGCGGCGACTCGGTGCGCGAGAAGACCTCGTTTCCGCCATCATCACGCGTATCGAAACGCAGGGCCGCACCGGTATCGGTCCATTGCGGCCATTGCGGCCCCATGCCGATGCCGTCACCGGGCATGCCAGAGGCCGCGAACTGCGCCCAATAGGCGCCCATGGTCTCGGCCAGTTCCACACGTCCGACTTCATTACGGTCATTGAACAGCACGCTGTCAAAGGCTCCGAAAAGCTCGAAATGGTTGAAGACGAAGGGGATTTCCATCGCATGCGCCGCGCCCAGCAGAACCCCGGTATCGGTCACCAGGACCGAGCCGCCCTCATCCCAGTCAAACCGGTAGGCCCAGAGATCGGACCGCCCGTTCGCGGCCAGGCGGTTGAGCAGGCCATCGACGGCATTATAGCGCCAGATACGGGAGGGATATTCGACCGCCGCCTCATAACGATCCTCGCCCTTCGGCCAGACCAGCGGGCCCAGACGCCGTGTCAGTCGCGGGTCAAAAACCGTATAGAGCTTCATCTCGTCACGATTGGTCCCGCTCATCAGCGGGACATCGGCAAACCCGCCTGGCGCCTCCGCCGCTGCGAGAATGCCGCCCTCGGGCAGGGTCACGCCATCCTCGATCATGCGCGGCATGGAGGTCAGCTCGCCGTCCTCGTCGCGATAGGCCGCATAGACAGCGTCCAGGGACGCCCCCCGCAAGTCAGCGCCCGTCGCGCCCTCACCCGCAATCGCGCGCCCGGCCGCCAGACCGGCGACGGCGTCATTGCCCCCGCCCTGTTCGGCGATCCCGAGCGGGACCGAGGCTGTGCCGCCGCTCTGCATGATCGCCCGGTGGAAGAGGCCGCGCGCCTGCGGCGCGGCCATCAGGCCGGCGATATTATAGGCGCCTGCGCTTTCCCCGAAGACCGTCACGCGATTGGGGTCGCCGCCGAAGGTCTCGATATTGCCGCTGATCCAGTGCAGCGCCGCGACCAGGTCGAGCAGCGCGAAATTCGCCGCCGCATCATCGCCAATTTCCGCGTCCGCGCGCAGGGCCGGATGAGCAAGGAAACCCAGCGGGCCGAGCCGGTATTGAACCGAGACGATGATCACACCCTGCTGGCTGGCCAGCGCCGAGCCATCATAGGCCGAGGACGAGCCCCAGGTATTGGCACCGCCATGGATCCACATCATCACCGGCAGGGCCTCATCGGCCGCCACATCGCGCGGGGCGTAGATATCCAATGTGAGGCAGTCTTCCGCACCGATCAGCTCGCCGGTCTCGTAGAGCTCGCCAGCGCTGAGATTATTGGTCACCTGGGGACAGACAGATCCGGCCTCGAGCGCCTCACGTCGCGCCTGGAAGGCCAGCGGCGGACGCGGCGCCCGCCAGCGCAGCTCGCCGACCGGCGGCGCCGCATAGGGCACTGCCATCCAGGCCGCTGCTCCGCCTTCCGTCTCGAAGCCCACAAGCTCGCCCTGGCCAATGGTGCGGACCAGGTCGGCAGCCGGCACAGGCGTGAAGGCGGCCTCCTCCTCGGATGAACACGCCGATACCGCGAGTGCGGCCAATCCCAATGCCAGATGTCCAAGACGCATGATGTTCTCCCCGGTTTTGCCCCGTATATTTGTCGAGAAGCTGGGGCGGTATGGCGTGAAGGTCAAGCAAATGGCGGCAGAAGACCGGTTTTCCGTTTCGTGGAATGGCGGCGGGACAGAAAGACGCAGCCTATCCCCGCCGTGCGCCCTTTTCCTTCTCCCTTGGGAGAAGGTGCGCGTCGCGCGGATGAGGGGGAAAACTCC
>NZ_CAJQOO010000076.1 GCF_905480005.1 uncultured Maricaulis sp. | reverse complement strand
CCCAATCCTGGCACGATTTCGATTCGCCGTTTGTGTACGCGCCAGCTTGATGCGGACCTAGTTCTTCGGGAGTTATACCTTGAAAATTCTTGTTACCGGCGGGGCCGGCTTCATCGGCTCCGCAGTTGTCCGGCGCGCCATTACGCAGCGTGGCTACGCCGTCGCCAATCTGGATGCGCTCACATACGCCGCCAATCCCGCCAATCTCGATTCCATCGCGGACCATCCGGATTACTCCTTTCACAAGGCCGACATCCGCGACCTGGATGCGCTCAACAAGGTGTTCGCCGAGACCGATCCTGACGCTGTGATGCACCTGGCCGCGGAATCGCACGTTGATCGTTCGATCGAGGGGCCGATCGCCTTCGTTGAAACCAATGTCATGGGCACGGCGAACATGCTGCAGGCTGCCCGTACGCATTGGGAAGGGCTGGCCGGCGCGCGCAAGGAGGCTTTCCGCTTCCATCACATCTCTACCGATGAAGTTTACGGCGCTCTGGGGCCGACGGGCTTTTTCACCGAGACCACGCGCTACGCGCCCAATTCCCCCTACGCGTCCAGCAAGGCGTCTTCGGACATGCTGGTTCGGGCCTGGGGCAAGACCTATAAATTGCCGGTCGTCATCTCCAACTGCTCGAACAATTACGGCCCCTTCCAATTCCCGGAAAAGCTGATCCCGGTGGTGATCCTGAAGGCATTGGCAGGCGAAACCATTCCGGTTTACGGCGATGGGTCGAATGTGCGTGACTGGCTCTACGTGGACGATCACGCGGAAGCGCTGCTGACCATCCTCGAGCGCGGCCGGCTTGGCGAGATCTACAATGTGGGTGGCGATGCCGAGGTGAGCAATCTCGATCTGGTCAAGCAAATCTGCAAGATCATCGATCAGGAGCTGGATCGCAAAACGCCAAGCGAGGATCTGATCAAGTTCGTCACCGATCGTCCGGGCCATGATTTCCGCTATGCGATCGATGCGGCCAAGATCAAGTCGGAGCTTGGCTGGACCCCGTCGGCCACTGTGGAGCAGGGGATTGCTGAAACGGTGCGCTGGTATCTCGAGAACCGCGACTGGTGGCAGGCCATCCAGGCCCGCGGGCACCAGCAGGAACGGATCGGTCTCACCAAGGGTACAGGTGCGTGAAGCCGGTGCTGATGTTTGGCGCTACCGGACAGGTAGCGCGTTGCGTGATCGACCAGGCGGCCGCGACCGGCCGGCCCTTGACGGCGCTGTCGCGACAGGATGTCGACCTGCTGGATACGGATGCGATCCGTGCGGCGATCATGGCCGCCCCTGAGGGGAGTGTCGTGCTCAACGCGGCTGCCTATACCGCGGTCGACCAGGCGGAGTCTGATATTGAAGCGTGCCGGGCGGTGAATGCCGCGGCGCCGGCGGCCATGGCCGAAGCCTGTCAGGCTCGCGGGTTCGTATTCCTGCACATCTCCACCGATTATGTGTTCGATGGCAAGAAACCATCCGCCTATCTCGAGGATGATCCGACAAGTCCGCAGGGGGTCTATGGCGAGACCAAGCTCGAGGGCGAAGCGGGGGTGCTGGGCGCTCACAACCGTGTCGTGATCCTGCGCACGGCCTGGGTCTATTCGCGTTACGGGAAGAATTTCCTCAAAACCATGCTGCGTCTCGGGGCGGACCGGGACGCACTGGGTGTGGTTGATGACCAGCGCGGTTGTCCGACCCATGCAGCCGATATCGCGGCAGCTCTGCTGATCGCCGCAGACGATCTCTCCGCGTCGGACGACCGTTATGGCCTGTACAATTTCGCCGGTCAGGGCGGTGCCAGCTGGGCCGATTTTGCGGAGCACATCTTCCAGACCCAGTCGTCCCGGTGGGGACGCCGCCCGGCAGTCAACCGGGTCACCACGGCTGACTATCCGACACCGGCAAAGCGGCCGGCCAACTCAATGCTGAACTCGGACCGTTTCAGTGCAGCTTTCGGCTACACCGCTCCCGTCTGGACCGAGAGTGTTGAGCACGTTGTCCAGCAATTGGCGGACGAAAGCTGACCGCTGGCATCCGTCTTGCTTGCAAGTGATTCTGGGTTGCCACCGGCGCTGGCCGGGTAGACGATGAATGATCGCTCGAGTGGGCGGTCGGGGGATGGGTTTTGGCGAAATCGGCATTGAATTCGGCGATCCGGCACACGTCTCGCCTCTGGAAACGCCAGAAGCTTGCCCCGCTCCGAGCCGATAAAGTCGATCGAACGGGCGAGCCGACAGTCGTTGGTCTCTTCCGCGTCGCGAGCGGAATCGGAAGCGGCGCGCGCGTGGTTTTCCGGGCGCTTCAGGCGCATGGCTATAATCCGGCCCTGATCGATCTCAGCGACCGGCTTGCACCCGGCCAGCCCGTGTTTGACTGGCAGCCACCGGCTCCGGCGGCGGCGGATGACGGGTGCGGACCCGTGATTATCCACCTCAACCCGCCTGAAGTGCCCTTCGCACTGTCCATGCTTGGAACAGATAGGCTGCGCCATCGTTATCGGATTGGCATTTGGGCCTGGGAACTCGAGCTCATGCCAACCGACTGGCAGGGTGAGGTCGCATACTTCCACGAAATCTGGGCGCCGAGCGAGTTCACGGCCCGCGCGATCAGGTCCAAATCACCGAAGACGTCTGTGAGTTGTGTCCATTATCCCCTGGCGGCCGACCAGTTCGGGGCTGTGGATGTCGACACATGGCGGCGTCAACTGGCTCCCGGAGGCGAGCGGATCGTCTTCTGCGCCTTCGACGCACGATCCTCCATGGCGCGAAAGAACCCGGCTGCCGCGATCAAGATTTTCAAAGCGGCGGTCGGCGAGCGCACCGATGTTCGTCTCGTGCTGAAAGTCTCGAATCTGGACTGGAATGCCGCCACCCGACAGGACTTGCTCGAGCAGATTGGGAAAGATCCCCGCATCCAGCTGCTGACGGCTACGCTCGGCACGCCGGACATGAATGCGCTCATTTCCGCGGCCGACATCTATCTGTCTCCCCACCGGAGCGAGGGTTTTGGTTTCATGCTGGTCAAGTCACTCATGGCCGGGGTGGACGTCATGATGACCAATTGGTCCGGCAACACGGATTTCATGGACCTGCCCGGTGCGCACCCCATTGGCTGTCGACTTGTCGCCGTCAATGACGCGTCCGGTATCTACAACGGGACCGGCCGCTGGGCGGAGCCGGACACGGAAATGGCCACCCCCTTGCTGCGCGACCTGCTCGAACGGCCACGTGATCCGGCGCGCAGGGCCGCGATCGCTGCAGCGGCTGAAAGCCGCTTCTCGTCCGATGGTTGGGCGCAGCGATTGAGCCCTCAATTCAAAGCCCATACATTGCAAGGCGAATCGGCCAGTCCGATCTGATCGCCCAGACCTAATCCAGACTGGAGAGACCATGTGCGGCATAGTCGGTGTTGCCGGGCGGATTAACGCGGAATCCGTTCTTGTCGAAGGCCTTAGACGCCTTGAATACCGGGGCTATGACTCGGCCGGGATCGCTGTCCAGACGGCGGACGGGCCCTTGCGACGGGCGCGTGCGGCCGGCAAGGTCTCGGCGCTCGAGGCGGCGATGACGCCCGAACTCACCGGGGCGACCGGCATCGCACACACAAGATGGGCGACCCACGGGGCGCCGACCGAGGGCAATGCCCATCCGCACAGCGCCGGTCGCGTCTGCGTCGTACACAACGGAATTATCGAGAATTTCAAGGTCTTGCGCGAAACGCTCCAGAATGAGGGGCGTGAGTTTGCCAGCGAGACGGACAGTGAAGTGATCGCCCATCTGCTGGATCGCGAACTCGATCGCGGACAGGCTCCCAAGGATGCGCTGATAGCTGTCCTGGAACAGCTAGAAGGGGCGTTCGCCCTTGCCGCGATCATTGAAGGCGAGACGGACCTTGTCCTCGGCGCTCGGCGGGGCGCCCCCCTGGTTGCGGCGATCGGTGACGGGGTCGGCTTCCTGGCATCGGATATCATGGCGATCGCAGGCGAAGCGCGGTCGGTGATCTATCTCGAAGAAGGTGATGCCGCGGTTGTCCGTCCGTCCGGTGTTGAGGTGTATGATTCCACCGGCCTGGCCGTGACCCGCCCGCTCTCACCGGCGTCGGTGTCCTTGGTACTGGCCGAGAAGGGCAATCATCGCCACTTCATGCAAAAGGAAATCTACGAGCAGCCTGAAGTCGTGGGGCGCACGCTGGCCGCTTATGTGGATGCTGTGTCCGGTCGTGTGCGTCCGCGCGAGGGTATCGATTTCAGCCAGATCACGCGCCTGTTCATTGTCGGCTGCGGCACGGCCTCCTACGCCGGGCAGATCGCGGAATACTGGTTCGAGGCCGTGTCGGGTCTCCCGGTCAAGGTCGATATCGCCTCGGAATTCCGATACCGCAATCCCGCTTTTCTGGAGGGCGATGCGGCGCTTTTCATTTCGCAGTCAGGCGAGACCGCCGATACGCTCGAAGCGTTGCGCCTCTGCAAGCGTGCTGGATTGACGACAATCGCGCTGGTCAATTCACCGCATTCGACCATGGCCCGCGAGGCCGATGTCGTCGCTCCCACCCTGGCCGGTCCGGAGATTGGCGTCGCGTCGACGAAAGCCTTTACGTGCCAGCTTTCGGCGCTCGCCTCGCTGGCTGTCCTGGCCGGCGCCCAGCGGAAACGGCTCAGCGCAGAGCAGCAAGCCGGGCATGTGGCAAACTTGATGTCAGTGCCGAGCCTGATGGCGGCGGCCCTGAAAATCGAACAGGAAATCGACGCGCTCGCCACCGAGCTCGCGCATGCCTCGATCGTGCTCTATCTCGGCCGCAATGAGTTCTTTCCGCTGGCCCTTGAAGGCGCGCTCAAGCTCAAGGAAATCAGCTATATCCACGCGGAGGGCTACGCTGCCGGCGAACTCAAGCACGGCCCGATAGCGCTGATCGAGGAAGATGTCGCCGTTATCGTGATCGCACCGCATGATGCCTTGTTCAACAAGACACGGTCATCGATCCAGGAAGTCCGGGCGCGTGGCGCGCGGGTGATTGCGATCACGGACGAGCCCGGCGCCGATGAGCTCGAGGGAGAGATCAGTGCCCAGCTTCTCCTGCCCCGCCTTACCGGAATGGCAGCGCCAATCGTCTCAAGTGTCGCGGTGCAGCTCCTGGCCTATTACGTCGCCGTTCACAAAGGCACCGATGTCGACCAGCCGCGCAATCTCGCGAAGTCGGTCACGGTGGAATAGCGTAATGTTTCGTGACTTTGTGCCGATGGGAGCGGCGTTTATAGCCGCTTGAGGGGTGAGTACTCGCCGCGAGGTCGCCCGTTCGCCGTTACCCGTTCCCGTTACCCCGTCACATGCCATCCGGAAGCCGCCATGCCCGACATGATTTCCTTTATTGACCTGAAAGCCCAGCGCGAGCGCTTGAAGGACCAGATCGACGCTGCCGTCATCAAAGTGCTCGATGAGGGGCGCTATATTCTCGGCCCCGAAGTCAGCGAACTCGAGACCCGACTCGCCGAGTTTGCAGGGGCCGGACAGGCACTCAGCTGTGCCAACGGCACCGACGCAATCCTCATTCCTCTCATGGCCTGGGGCATTGGTCCGGGCGATGCGGTTTTCGTGCCGGCCTTCACCTTTGCTTCGACGGCCGAGGTCGTTGTGCTGGCAGGTGCTTCGCCGGTTTTCGTCGATATCGATCCGGACACCTACAATATGTGCCCGGAAAGTCTCGCCGCCGCGATTGCGAGCGTCACCGAAGCCGGGGAGTTGACGCCCAAGGCGGTGATCGCCGTCGATCTGTTCGGCCAGCCGGCAAATTATCCGGCCCTGGCCCCGATCGCGCGGGAGGCCGGGCTGAAACTGGTGTCGGATTGCGCCCAGGCTTACGGCAGTACGCTGGACGGCCAGGCTTCTCTGGCTTGGGCTGACGCCCTGACAGTGAGTTTCTATCCGGCTAAGCCACTGGGCGGCTACGGCGATGGAGGTGCGGTCCTGTGCAAGGACGAGGTGCTTTATGCCGCGATGAAGTCCGTTCGCGTGCACGGTGAGGGGACCGCTCGCTATGAATACGCTCGTATTGGCTTGAACTCACGACTTGATACGATCCAGGCGGCTATACTCTTGGCCAAGCTTTCGGTCTTTGGTGACGAGATTCAGATGCGGCAGCGGGTCGCTGATCGCTATCGGGCCGGTTTTGGCAATGCCGTGAAAGTGCCACATGTTATTAGCGGGGCGCAGTCGACCTGGGCGCAGTACACCATTGAGGTCGAACGCCGAGATGATTTCCGCGCGCATTTGGCTGAGCAAGGCGTGCCGACCGCGATCTATTACCCGATCCCGTTGCACCTACATAAGCCCTA
>NZ_CAJQOO010000075.1 GCF_905480005.1 uncultured Maricaulis sp. | reverse complement strand
CCCCGCCTGCGCCGCTTCCAGCTTCTCTTCCGCTTCCAGCCAGCTCATTTCGGCCGTGTCCAGCAACTCCACCGCCTTGGCGCGCTTGATCTGGAGGTCGGTCGCGGTCTTGGGGTCTTTCTGGTAGAGGCCGGGCGCGGCGAGGCCCTTGTCGATGACATCGATAATGCCGCGCAGACGATCGGCCTCCCTGTCCCAGCGGGCGATCTCGTCACGC
The DNA here is from genome assembly GCF_905480005.1 of uncultured Maricaulis sp. Classification (GTDB taxonomy): domain Bacteria; phylum Pseudomonadota; class Alphaproteobacteria; order Caulobacterales; family Maricaulaceae; genus Maricaulis. Next base: position 9,148 of record NZ_CAJQOO010000075.1, on the reverse strand, counting down.
AGCGGTTTGAGGGCCTTGCGCTGATCCGCGGCCGAGCGGCGGGCGACGCTCTTTTCGTCAGTCGCGACGGTCTTCTTTTTCGGACCGTCCTTCGCAGACCGTCCGAGCAGGGACTGGCGATAGGTCTCGATATCCTCGTCATAGGGTTTGACAGTTCCATCGCCGACCACCCAGAGCCGGTCGACACAGCTCTCGATCAGATGCCGGTCGTGCGAGATCAGGACGACGGCGCCTTCATACTCATTGATCGCCTGGATGAGGGCGGCGCGGCTGTCCATGTCGAGATGGTTTGTGGGCTCGTCGAGGATCAGGAGATGCGGGCCTTCAAATGTGATCAGATTGAACAGGAGGCGTGCCTTCTCACCCCCCGACAGCGTGTCGGCGGGCGTTTCCTGACGGTCGCCGGGCAGGCCGAAGGTTGCCAGACGCGAGCGGCGCTGGGCCTCGGTCGCGTCGGGCATCAATTCGATAATGTGCTGATAGGCCGACATGTCCGGTGACAGGCTGTCGATCTGGTGCTGGGCGAAATAGGCGATCTGCATCTTCTTGTGCTTGCGCAGATGCCCTTCGAGCGGGGCCAGCCGGTCACACAGGAGTTTCGCCATTGTCGACTTGCCGGCGCCATTGCGACCGAGAATGCCGATCCGGTCCTCGGTGTCGATATTGAGTGTGACGTCGCGCAGCACCGGCTTGCCCGGCGCATAGCCGGCCTGGAGATTGACCATGCGTACGATGGGCGGCGCCATGCGGCGCTGCGGGCTGGGAAAGTTGAAGGGCGCCACCGGGTCTTCGACCTGGGTCGCCACGATCTGCATCTTCTCCAGCCGTTTCACGCGCGACTGGGCCTGCTTGGCCTTGGACGCCTTGGCCTTGAATCGGTCGACGAAGGATTGCAGGTGCCGCCGCTCGACCTCCTGCTTCTCGACCATTTTCATCTGCAGGCGCTGACGTTCCGCCAGCGCCTTCTCGAAATCATCATAGCCGCCGTCCCAGACGGTCAGCTTGCCCTGTTTGAGATGGGCGATTTTCTGCATCGCGCCATTCAGGAGATCACGGTCGTGCGAGATCACCAGGGCCGCGCCGGGGAAGGTCTTGAGATAGGTCTGCAGCCACATCACGCCTTCCAGGTCGAGATAATTGGTCGGCTCGTCCAGCAGGAGAAGATCGGGTCGCTCGAACAGGGTCGCCGCCAGGGCCACCCGCATGCGCCAGCCGCCGGAGAATTCCCGGCAGGGGCGACGCTGTTCCTCGCCGGTAAAACCAAGCCCGGCCAGGATCGAGCCGGCGCGGGCTTCGGCGGTATGGCTGTCGATATCGGCCAGCCGGGTCTGGATTTCGGCAATGCGATTGGGTTCGGTCGCGGTCTCGGACTCAGCCAGAAGCGCCGCTCGCTCGGTATCGGCGGCCATGACCACGTCGATCAGGCTGTCATCCCCACCCGGCGCTTCCTGGGCGACCGAGCCCACACGCGCGCCTTTCTGGACGCGGGTTTCGCCACCTTCCGAGCCGAGCTCGCCGCGGATCAGACGGAATAGCGTGGATTTACCCGTCCCGTTCCGACCGACCAGACCCATCTTGGTCTTGGCCGGCAGGAAGAGGGTCGCCTGGTCAAAGAGCATCCGCCCTTCAATGCGATAGGTGAGGTCGTTGATGTGCAACATGGTGCATGGCGGTTAGCGCGGGTTTTCCCCCGGTGCAACAGATTCGCGCTGAGCCCGATGGAAGGCGGGTGCGTTGGCAGACAGGGAGGTGTCGACGGGACGCGCCCGGCGCGCACCCATCCATGAACCGCTTGCCGGGATGTCGCCGCATCCGCTTCTTCAGGTCAAGGGCCGCAGGGCGGCCGCTTCGCGGTTTCAACCTTGAGCTGATGAAGCGGATCCGGCCTGATGGCTGACAAGCGATTTATGGATCACTCCGCGACGGGTCGCGCTGCGTGCAGGGGCCTTTGAGACCCTGACCGACAGCATGGGTTTCCAATCTTGACAGCGCCCGCTATAAGCCGCGCGAATCCACAGACCGGGTGAGCGCCCGGCCAATCACAGTTTCCAGTCTCGAGGACTTCTCCCATGGCGACCCAACGCACCTTCTCCATCATCAAGCCCGACGCCACTGCCCGCAACCTGACCGGCGCCATCAATGCCAAGATCGAGGAAGCCGGCCTGCGCATCATCGCCCAGAAGCGCATCCGTCTGTCGCGCGAGCAGGCTGAAGGTTTCTACGGTGTCCATAAGGAGCGTCCCTTCTTCAACGACCTTGTCACCTTCATGATTTCCGGCCCGGTCGTCGTCCAGGTTCTGGAAGGTGATGACGCCATTGCCAAATACCGCACCGTGATGGGCGCAACGAACCCGGAGCAGGCCGATGCCGGCACGATCCGCAAGGAGTTCGCCGAGTCGATCGAAGCCAATTCCGTGCACGGTTCCGATGCTCCGGAAACGGCTGCTCAGGAAATCCCCTTCTTCTTCGCCGATGACGAGATTGTCGGCTAAGGCTCGGGACATAACCTGTTTGAGGGGCCCGGCGGAAACGCCGGGCCCTTTTTACATCGGGAGCGATTTTCAACCGGGAGTGCCAAGAGCGTCGCATGAGGCGCCCGGCGACAGGTGCGCGGGTGACCCGGTAAGCGCCGCCACGTGTGTCGGCGGACCGATACGGGGCAGGGCGGCCCCGGGGTCCCGCAGGAAACGGGTTGTCTGTCGCGGGGGCACTGCCTAACTGACATGCTCGATCAGGCAAGGGTCAATGGATGGATATCGCGCTCTGGTTCAGCCTTGTAGGATTCGTGTGTGCGATGTCCTACACGCCCGGACCCAATAATCTCATGGTGATGTCGTCCAGCGCGCTGTTCGGGGTCCGGCGGACCTTGCCGCACTGGCTGGGTGTCAATCTCGGCTTCAACCTGTTGCTCATTGCGAGCGTCTTCGGGCTGGGTGAGCTTGTTCAGCGCTATCCCGTGGCGCTGCTTGTCGTGAAGCTGGGCGGCGCCCTCTGGCTGGCCTGGATGGCGAGCCAGTTTGTCCGAGCCGCGATCAATCCCTTGCCGGCGGCCCAACGCGCTGAAGGCAAGACGCGAACGCGTCCATTCCGGGTTTATGAGGCGGCACTCTTCCAGATCATCAATCCCAAGGCCTTGATGATGACGATCTCGGCCGCGGGCGCTTATGTCGCCCTGGCCGAGACGGCCCCCGAACGGGCCCTGATCATGGTCGTGACCTTCATCATGTTCGGCTCGCCCGGGGGATTGGCCTGGATGTTTGCCGGCGGGACGCTGAAGCGCTTCATGAGTGATCCGCGCTGGGCGCGCATTCTCAACACGGTGATCGCCGGCACCATCCTGTTGACCCTGTTGATGGTCCTGTTGGGCTAGGTCGCGTCGATATGCGCAATCAGGGCGTTCAGCGTGACATCCTCGCTGCCACGAAGCACCGGAACCGGCAGGATGACATCCGGCGCTAGCGGGTGGGGTTCTTCATCCCCATTGGGACGGATGATGTGGGCCTTTGGGTAGCCGACCCTGAAGCCTGAATTGGGCAGGGTGAAGTGTTCCATGGCGCCATAGGTTGTTGCCATGTCACGGGTCGGTTCGCCACAGATGCAACCAAAGCCGTAGTCCTGGATCAGGGCGGCGGTCGTCACGGCGTTGGAAAAGCTGTTGCGGTTGACCAGAACGTGCACCCGGCCTTCAAAGCGAGGCCCGGGACGCGGGTCGGCATCGGGCATGCGAAAGCTGACAATATCGCCAATCGGGGCCTGCTCGAATAGTTCGGCCATGGTTGCGGACGCCCCGCCTTCACCGGGCGGGTAGGTGTCGAGACGTGCCTGGTTGGAGGCGGTCGTCTGTTCGCTGACACGAATCCGGAAGTCCGACGCGAAGTTGAACGGCCGGTCGGCGAACCAGGCCACGACCGGATTGGACCAGGAGACGTCCCCGCCACCATTGTCGCGCAGGTCGAGGATGAGATCGGTCGTACCGGTCTCGATGGCGCTCAGGAAGATATCGTCAACCCAGTCGGTATAGGCGGCCAGGGCCAGAGGGTCGTAAACCGCCTCGGCGGTCTCGGCCTCGATATTGTAGAAATCGCCTGGTCTGAGATAGGTGATCGTGTCTGAGATCGTGCGGGCTTCGCGCCCCGTCAGGGAAAAGCCGGCATCCCCGGTCTCGCGCTCATACCAGGCGTCCAGCGCCACTGCGGGCACGGTGAGGTCATGTGTCTCGCCTGCGCGCTCCACGGTGATGTCGAACTGGTGGTGCGGTCCAAGACCGAGCCAGACGAAATAGGGATCGCCACCGGCGATCATGGCGTAGGCGAGGTCGATTGTTTCAGCGGAGACATGGCGCGTGATGCGTTCAAGCCAGAGCGGGTTGGTGTCTCCATTGAGGGCGAGGATGCGGTCACCCGGGCGAATGTCGTCAGCCGCTGAAGCGGCGACAATGACTTCGCCATCCTCAATGCGTATTTCCAGCGGGAAGACCGGTCCGCTTTCAGCCTGGTAGGCGGCCCAGCCGGGATTCAGGCCTTCAATGCGCGTGTGGGCATGGCGGGCCAGGGCGGCGAAGGCCTGGAGGTCGGCGTGCAGCTGATCGACCGGAACCGGCGCGTCATAACGGGCCCGAAGCTCACTGAAGCGGGTTTCGAAAACGGTGCGCGGTGTCTGGGCGAACAGGTCCGCTTCAGCTTCGGCAAGGCCGGCATAAAGGGTTTGCAAATCCTCTCGGGCGTCGTCCGGGCTGAGGGCGGTCGAGACCTCCTCGAGCGACAGGGCCGCGAGGGCGGCGATAATAGTGGAGATCATGGGCTTCTTCCTGACCGGTTGGCGGTGGTGATCGGTCCCGGTGCGGGGCCTGCCCCGGAGACGGCTTTACCCAAGGCGCGGGTCGTGTAGGAAGGCCATGACCGGAAGCTCCTCATTGTCTGACCTTTTTATTTCGGGTGAGATGGGAGCGATTTGAGGGGATGGGCATGGCGCCGAAACATTGGCAGATCGGTGACTGGTGCGCGAATCCGAACGCCAACCAGATTGACGGTCCGAACGGGTCGGTCGAGCTGGAGCCGAAGGTGATGGATTTGCTCATCCTGCTGGCCCGTCAGCCCGGTGAGGTCCTGTCCAAGCCGGAGATCGCAGAAGCATTGTGGGGCAATGTCCATGTCAATGACGACGCGCTGACCCGCACCGTGTTCAAGCTTCGCAAGGCGCTCGGTGACAAGGCCAGGGAAGCGCTCTACCTGCAGACCGTGCCCAAGCGGGGCTATCGGCTGATTGCCGATGTCACACCGCCGGCCGTGGTCAGGCCTGCCTCACTGGAAGGCAAGCCGCTGCCGATACGCGGCCTGATCGCCCTTGGCCTGATCGTGGTGAGTGCGCTGGTGGTTCTGGGGGTACTCGTCGGTGGCGGTGCGGATGACGCGCCTGCCATGCAGGCTGAGCGGATCGACAGCCGCATGGCGCGCGCTGACGGGTTCTATTTCCGTTTTACCCGGGCGGACAATGAAGCGGCCTTGCGGCTCTATGAGTCCGTGCTCGAGAGCGAGCCGGATCGCGCCGATGCCCTCGCCGGGCTCGCCAATGCCCTGACCCAGCGTGTCATCCGCTATACCGGCCCGGATGCGCAGGAGCGCGCGCGGCCCGGTGTGGCGGCTGCACTTGCGGCGGGTTGGCTGGCAACGCCGGAAGCGGAAGCCGCGTCTGCCCGGGCGGTCGCCTTCGCCCGTCAGGCCACCGAGCGTGATCCGGGCCATGCGCGCGCCTGGCGGGCGCTGGGGCTGGCCTTGTCAGCGCATCGCGAGTTCGAACCGGCGCGTCTGGCGTATGAGCGGGCGCTGGTGATCGAGCCGGATGATTGGGGCGCGCTGATCAATCTGTCGGAAATCAGCCAGCTGTCCGGCCAATCTGAGCATGTGATGCCCTATATGGAGCGCGCCTGGGAGGCGATGCAGCGGCGGTATGATCGCGACGCGGTTGAAATCGGCCCCTGGCAGAGCGCCGTCGGTATCCGCATTGCCGAATCCCACACTGATGCCGGAAGCCTGGCCCAGGCCGAAACCTGGTATCGCCGTGTCCTCGCGCTGGACCCGCTCAATCCGGCGGCCATCCATGGTCTCGCCGCCTTGCTGCGCGCCGCTGGGGATATCGATGCCGCCCGGGCCCTGTGCCAGGACCTGGCCGCCGGTACGGATGAGACCTGCTGAGCAGGGGCTCGTGCTTGCGCCGACCGGCGAGCTGACAGACCATGCGCCACCCCAAGCGCCGGAGAGCTGCCATGACCGATCTCGCCCGTCTCGTCCAAGCCCTGCCCAAGGCCGAGCTTCACCTCCACCTGGAAGGCTCCCTCGAGCCCGAGCTCATGTTCGAGCTGGCCCGTCGCAACGGGATCGCGATTCCCTATGATTCGGTCGAGGCGATCCGGGCCGCCTATGATTTCTCCAATCTGCAGGACTTTCTCGATATCTATTATGTCGGCATGAATGTCCTTGTGACCGAGGCCGATTTCTTTGATCTGACCTGGGCTTACCTGTCGCGGGTGCATGACGAGAATGTCCGGCATGTGGAAGTCTTCTTCGACCCCCAGGGGCATACGGATCGCGGTATCCCCTTCGAAACCGTGCTGAACGGCATTTCCCGGGCGCTCGACAAGGCGGAGGCCGATTGGGGCCTGACCTCCCGCTTGATCCTCTGCTTCCTGCGTCATCTGAGCGAAGAGGCGGCGATCGAAACGCTGGAGATGGCGAAGCCGCATCTCGATCGCATTCATGGTGTCGGGCTGGACAGTTCCGAGCTGGGAAATCCGCCGTCCAAATTCCAGCGCGTCTTCGAAGCCGCTGGCGCGCTGGGGCTGAAGCGTGTGGCCCATGCCGGCGAGGAGGGCCCGCCCGCCTATGTCCATGAGGCCTTGGACCTCCTGAAAGTCGATCGCATCGATCACGGCAATCGCGCCCTGGAAGACGGCACGCTGGTCGCCCGTCTCGGACGCGAGCAGATGACGCTGACGGTTTGTCCGCTGTCAAATCTGCGCCTGTGCGGCATCAAGCGGCTGGAGGATCACCCCCTCAAGCGCATGCTCGCGCTGGGCCTGCGAGCCACGGTCAATTCCGACGACCCGGCTTATTTCGGCGGCTATGTGAATGACAACTACATCCGAACCGCCGCCGCCATCGACCTGAACGCCGACGAGATCATCGAACTGGCGAAGAATTCCTTCCGCGGCGCTTTCCTGCCAGCCGAGGAGATCGAGCGCCATCTGGCCGAGATTGATGCGGTGGTGGAAGGCGTCAGCTGGCGTGCAAGATGGGCAGTCGCCCGCCGGTGTGCGCGATATCCATTTGGAATTAGAGGCATACGACCTGCCCCCAACCTGTATACTGCCCGCAAACCAGTTTTAGGGGCGGAACATGCGGGCATTGATTTCGATTTCGATCATGGGATTTGCGTTGCTGGCATCGACCGCAGCGGTCGAGGCGCAGGCCAATCAGGAGCGGGTGATCCCCGACCATATTCTCATCCGGGTCATGCCGCGAGATCTGGTGGGGGTCGATTTGAGCGGCGCCGCGCTGGCAGATGTCAGCTTCGAGCGGGTTACGATGTCCGGCGCGAACATGTCCGGCGCAAATCTCACCCGATCCCGGTTTCCGGATGCCAATCTGGACCGCGCGGATTTCTCCAATGCCGATCTGACCGAGGCTGACCTCTCCACGGGAACATTTGTAGGCGCAAATTTTCGAGGTGCTTTGCTGCGTAACACCTCCCTGACCAGGGCCAATCTCACCGACGCGGATCTGACAGGCGCCCGGGAATTGGGCTATGAGATCAACCAGGCTCGCCTTTGCAATACTCGTCTGAGCCAAACAGTGGTCCTCAATCGCGATTGTGGGGAGCTCGGAGTCCGCGCCGAGACGCCCCATTTCGTTGATCGCAACGCGCAGCAGCGTCTCCTGCAAAACCGGGTCTGTGTCGGCTGCGACCTTCGTTTTGCCCAGGCCGCCAACGCTTCGCTGATTGGCGCCGATATCTCCCGCGCCCTGCTGACCGATGCCAATCTGTCCGGCGCTAACCTGTCTGGGGCCAACCTTGACGACGCCGAGCTTACCCGCACCAATTTTGCGCGTGCCAATCTGTCGAACGTGAATTTCTCCGGCCGGCCGTTGCCGCGCAATGTGATATTCACCGGCACCATTCTTCGTGGCGCCAATCTCTCTGGCCAAGACCTCACGGGGCTCGACTTTCAGGGCGCTGACCTGTCCCGCGCCATTGTCGAGGCGGCCGTAATTGACCGCACGACATTGCTCAGGGATGCCCGCCTGACTGGCCTGGACTTGAGCCATGCCTCCTTGAGTCAGGCGATTTTTCCGGGAAATGACTTTCGCACCATCAACCTGACCGGGGTGCAGATTTACGGGATGGTCCTGACCGGTGCCAATTTCACCTCTGTCGAGTTGTCGAATGCCCGGATTATTGAGAGCAACATGCAACGGGCCATCCTTGCCGGTGCCAATCTGTCCTACGCCGACCTTACCGGGATCGACCTTGCTGGCGCCGATCTGACCGGTGCCGACTTGAACGGAGCCAATTTGATCGGCGCCGATCTGACAGGCGCCAATCTGACTCGCGCCAATCTGACAGGGGCCATCCTGTTCGGAACCGATCTGACGCGCGCGAACCTGGCCAATGCCCGGTTGAACTCGGCTCAACTGGTCGGCGCCCAGCTCAGCGGCGTCCGGCTCGACTCGGCGGACCTGACTGATGCCAATCTTTTCGGCGCGCAGAACGCGGCCAGCATCCCGGTCTCCGGCTCCATGACCTTCTGCCGCACCAGGATGGCCGACGGGAGCGACCGTAGCTCCAGCTGTGGAGCTGCGGCTCCGTCGCCGAAATAGCCGTCTAGTCTTCCGCCCCCGGCTTGCGCCGTCTCGACTTGGTTTGTGATTTCTGGGCCTTGGCCGCTTTCACGCGTTTGATCGAAGCCAATGACGGGCGCGCCTTCTTGCGCGGTTTCGGGGCGACAAGCGCCTGTTCGATCAGCTTGCGAAGCCTGTTCCGGGCCTCGGCCCGGTTGCGCTCGCGTTCGCGATGGCTGTCGGCTTTCAGCACCAGGCTGCCATCCTTGGTCATGCGTGAGCCGGCAAGGCGCACCAGGCGCCGTTTCGCGGCG
>NZ_CAJQOO010000074.1 GCF_905480005.1 uncultured Maricaulis sp. | reverse complement strand
ACCCAGCATGTCGATTCAACCGTTCATCCCGGTGACGACTTCAACCGTTATGTGAATGGTGGTTGGCTCGACTCGGTCGAGATGCCGCAGGGTTTCTCCCGCTTCGGATCCTTCACCGAGCTGTATCTCCTCTCGGAAGAGCGCATCAACGGCATCATCGAGGAAGCCGGCGCCGCTGACGCCGCTGCCGGCGAACCGCTGCAGCAGATCGGCGATCTCTACGCCGCCTATATGGACCAGGAAACGCTTGAAGCGCGCGGTTTCGATCCGGTCCAGCCGATGATTGACCGCATCGCGGCGGCCGGTAGCCATGCCGACATCGCGACGCTGATGGGCAGCCCCGGCACGGCCTCGATCTTCGGCGCGGGCGTGACGCGCGACCAAGGCAATCCCGACCGCTATATTGTCGGCGTGAGCCAGAGCGGTCTCGGCCTGCCGACCCGTGATTATTATCTCGAGGAAACCGACCGCTACCAGGCATTCCGCGATGCCTATGTCGCCTACATCGCCGATGCTTTCGGATTCATCGGTGTCGATGGCGGAGCCGAGCGCGCGCAACGCATCCTCGACCTGGAAACCGCCGTCGCCGAGGTCCACTGGACCCGCGAGGAAAGCCGCGACCGGACTCGCACCTATAATCTCATGACGACGGAAGAGCTGGCCGCCAGCGCACCAGGCTTCGACTGGACCGCCTTCATGGAAGCGCTCGATTTCGCGGATCAGACCGAAGTCGTGATCCGTCAGGACACTGCCATCCAGTCTCTGGCAACCCTGTTCTCCGAAGTGCCGGTTGAAACCTGGCAGGACTGGCTGACCTTCCGCTACCTGTCAGGCAATCGTGGTTCGCTGACACCGGAATTCTACGAGCGCTCCTTCGACTTCTACAATCGTACCCTGTCCGGCGTTGAAGAGCCGCGTCCGCTTGAGTCGCGGGCCATCCAGTATGTCAACGGCTCGATGGGCATGGCGCTCGGCCAGATCTATGTCGAGCGTTTCTTCCCGCCGGAATACAAGGAGCAGATGGAGGTCCTGGTCGATTATCTCGGCATGGCTCTTCGCGAGCGCCTGGAGACGCTCGAATGGATGGACGAAGAGACCCGGGCCGGCGCGATCGACAAGTTCGAGAACTTCACGCCCAAGATCGGTTACCCCGACCAGTGGCCGGATTATTCCTCGATCGAGATCCGCCCCGATGACCTGTTCGGCAATTCCGAGCGCATTGCCGCCTGGGCCCGTGCCGACAGCCGCGCCCGCCTGCGCGGCCCGATCCGCGATTGGGAATGGGGCATGTCGCCGCAAACGGTGAACGCCTATTACTCCCCCACCGCGAATGAGATCGTCTTCCCGGCCGCCATCCTTCAGGGTCCCTTCTTTGATCCTTATGCCGACGCAGCCGTCAATTTCGGCGGTATCGGTGCCGTGATCGGTCACGAAATGGGCCATGGCTTCGACGATCAGGGCAGCCGCTCTGACGGCGATGGCGTGCTCCGTGACTGGTGGTCGGAACTGAGTCGCGGGAATTTCGACGAGCGCACCGACGCGCTGGCTGCCCAGTACAGCGAGTTTTCCCCGGTCGAGGGCGAGTTCGTGAATGGTCGCCTGTCGCTGGGCGAGAACATCGGCGATGTCGGTGGCCTGTCGATGGCCTATCGCGCCTATCAGCTCTATCTCGCCAACCATGGGGGTGATGCACCGGTGCTCGACGGGTTCACCGGTGATCAGCGCTTCTACATGGCCTGGGGTCAGGTCTGGCGGAATCTTTACACCGAGCAGGCGCTCGTCCGTCAGCTGCGCCAGGGGCCGCACTCGCCGGCGCAGTACCGGATCAATGGCGCCCTGCGCAATCAGGATGCCTGGTACGAGGCCTTCGGCGTGACCGAGGACCACGAACTCTACCTGGCACCGGAAGACCGCGTGTCCATCTGGTAGGGTTTAACCCAGATTGATGCAGCGGCCCGGCGGAAACGTCGGGCCGTTTTGCATTGCACAAGCTTAATCAATCCCTCATCGCGGCGATGACCGGCGGATTCCAGTTTGCGGCGTCTGAAACCGCAACCACGGGGGTTCACCATGAAATCCATTTTGCGTGCCGGCGTCGCCGGCCTCGCCTTGTCCATCGCTGCCTTCTCACCCGCCCTGGCCCAGGATGCCCTCCTGGGTGACTGGGGCGTCGAGACCCAGCATGTCAGCGAAACGCTGGCGCCGGGCGATGACTTCTTCCGCTACGTCAATGAGGGCTGGCTCGATTCGACCGAGATCCCGGCCGGATTTCGTCCTACACCGCTTTCCACGAGCTCTATCTTCAGTCGGAAGAACGCATTGAGGGCATTATCCGCGACAGCGCGGCCGCCAATGCGCCAGCCGGCACACTGGCGCAGCAGGTCGGCGATCTCTACGCGTCCTACATGAATGTCGACGCCATCAATGCCGCCGGAATTGACCCGGTTCGGCCGGGTCTGGCGCCTATCGTCGATGCCGACACGCATGCCGACATCGCCTCGGTAATGGGCATGATGGGCTATGCCTCGATCTTCGGCACGTCCATCCAGCGCGATGAAGGCGATCCCAGCCAATACATCGTCTATCTCAATCAGGGTGGCCTGCATCTGCCGACACGCGATTACTACCTGCTCGAGGATGAGCGCTTCGTGGAATATCGCGACGCCTACCGCGCCTATATCGCCGACGTGTTCGGCTTTCTCGGCCTCGAGGATGGCGAGGCCCGCGCCGACCGCATCATCGCGCTCGAGACGGCCATGGCCGATGTCCACTGGACCCCGGCCGAGAGTCGCGACCGTGTAGCGACCTATAATCCGGCAACGCTGGAGGCGGTCCGCACGCTGGGCGCCGGCTTCGACTGGGACGCCTTTTTCGAGACCGCTGACTATGCCGACCAGGAGAATTTCATCGTCTCCCAGACCTCGGCCATTGAAGGCCTCGCGGCCGTCTTTGCCGACACGCCGGTCGAGACCTGGCGCGATTATCTGACTTTCAGCTACGTCAATTCGAATGCCAATCTTCTGTCCGAGGAGATCTATAACCGCTCCTTCGACTTCTGGGGCCGGACGCTGGGCGGGGCCCAGGAGCCGCGGCCGCGCGATCGCCGCGCCATCCAGTTCGTCAATGGCAATCTGGGTCAGGCCATCGGCCAGATCTATGTCGATCAATACTTCCCGGCGGATCACAAGGCCCAGATGGAAGAACTCGTCGACTATCTGCGCCGCGCCCTCGCCGAGCGGATCGAGACGCTGGAATGGATGGATGACGAGACCCGGGCCGAAGCGCTCGACAAGCTCGACAAATTCCTGCCCAAGATCGGCTATCCGGACGTCTGGCCGGACTATTCCGATATCGAGATCCGGGCCGATGACCTGTTCGGCAATGCTGGCCGCATCAATGCCTGGTTCCGCGCCGACAGCCGGGCCCGCCTGCGCGGACCGATCCGTGACTGGGAATGGGGCATGTCACCGCAGACGGTGAATGCCTATTACAACTCCACCGGCAATCAGATCGTCTTCCCGGCGGCCATCCTGCAACCACCCTTCTTCGACCCGAATGCCGATCCGGCCGTCAATTTCGGCGGTATCGGTGCCGTGATCGGTCACGAGATCGGCCATGGTTTCGACGACCAGGGCAGCCAGTCCGACGGTGACGGCGTGCTGCGCAATTGGTGGACCGAGGCCAGCCGCGAGCAATTCGATGCCCGCACGGACCAGATCGTGGCCCAGTACGAGCAATTCTCCCCGATCGAGGGCATGAATGTGAATGGCGAGCTGACCCTCGGCGAGAATATCGGCGATATCGGTGGTCTCTCCATGGCCTATCGGGCCTATCAGATGTATCTCGCCGACCATGGTGGCGAGACGGCCGATACGGGCGACTATTCCGGCGACCAACGCTTCTTCATGTCCTGGGCCCAGGTCTGGCGCGTGATCCAGCTGGACGATGCCGCGCGCAGCCAGCTCCTCTCCGACCCGCACAGCCCCGGCCAGTACCGCGCCAATGGCGTCGTCCGCAATATGGACGCCTGGTATGAGGCCTTCGGCGTCACCGAGGACCACGACCTCTACCTGCCGCCGGAGGAACGCGTCTCCATCTGGTAGGCGACAGAATGAAGGCATAATGAAACGGCCCGGCGGAGACGTCGGGCCGTTTTGCATACTGGCTTTGTCATAGCCCCGGTAGAACCCGTTCAATCCCGGTCGAACGCGCATCCACCGGGGGACAGACATGAGCAGAAGACAGGGACACGTACCGTTTTTCACGAGTGCCCCTCAACTCCTTCGCGCCGTGGCGCAAACCCCACCATAAACCGTTTGCCGAGACGTCGCCGTATCCGGTTTTTCAGGTCAAGGGCCGCAAGGCGGCCGCTTCGCGGTTTCACCCTTGAGCTGAAGAACCGGATACGGCCTGCTGGCTGACAAGCGATCTATGGACCGCTCTGCGCGCGGGCGCCCGTTTCTTGGCCGATCAACCAGCGGCCTGAGACCGTCCAGTGAACGCCGCGGCCCCGCACGGGCGCTGTCGGCGCCGGTCGATGGCGGCCGCGGCGATCTAGCCTGAAAAACGAAGTCGCCAGACCATTTCCCCCACGGGTTGAAAGTGGCCTCTCTGGCCGAAAAATTCTTAACGATACCCCTTGTTTCCGTTAACCTTATTTAATCAGGGCGGGTCCACCGGGCGCGCCCTCGGACAATTCCAAGGGGGGATCCGAGATGAAACATCAACTCCTGTGCGCCAGTGCCGTCGCACTGCTCACGGCCGCCACCGCTTATGCGGGCGATCAGGAATGGT
>NZ_CAJQOO010000073.1 GCF_905480005.1 uncultured Maricaulis sp. | reverse complement strand
CGCCTATGAGGCTGAGGGTAACCCCTATTTCTCCACCGCCCGCCTGTGGGATGACGGCATCATCGCCCCGTCCGACACGCGCCGCGTGCTGGGCCTGTCCCTGTCGGCCGCCCTGAATGCGCCGATCGAGAAGACGAAGTTCGGCATTTTCCGGATGTAGCTGAGGGCCCGGCGGGCCTGTGACGCGCTGCCGCGGTGTTGCAGGGCAGGCGGTGTGCTAAACCACAGCGGGAGTGTGGTTATGTCGAAATCCATCTGCATCATCAACGGTCATCCTGACGGCGCGCCGGACCGTTTCGTGGCGGCACTGTGCGAGTCTTATGCGCAGGGCGCGGCCGCGGGCGGGCATGATGTGTCCCGCATCGATATCGCCGGCCTGCCGATCGAATTCCTGTCCAGCGAGGCTGAATTTGCCACGGCACCGGCCGCGGAGATCATCGCGGCGCAGGAGGCAATCCTCGCGGCGGACCATCTTGTCCTGGCCTATCCCTTGTGGCTGGGCACAATCCCGGCCCGGCTCAAGGCGTTTCTGGAACAGGTTGGCCGAGCCGGTTTCCTGCTCGATACGGGCGGTGACAGCCATAAATGGCCGGTCCGGCGCATGCGCGGCAAATCGGTCCGCATCATTGTCACCATGGGCATGCCGGGTTTCGCTTATCGTCTCCTGTTCGGTGCCCACAGCCTGAAAGGGCTGGAGGCGGGCATTTTCCGCATGTCGGGCTTCAGCCCGGTGCGACACACCATTTTTGGCGGTGTCGGCGCCTGCGGGCCGGACGGGCGGCAGGCCATGCTCGACCGGGTCGAACGCTTGGGACGCCAGGCGCGCTGACCCGGATGGCGGCGCGGTCCGCCGGACGGCAGCGCGCAACCCACCGGTCGAGTTGGCTCGGTTCGGAATCGTCAGGACATTGCCCGATCACACCAATCCGTTCGGACGGGGCGAGCGTACAGGTCTTCAAAGGAGATCGCTCATGAGCTCGTCCCATCTGTTTGTCATTGCCGTATCGATCGCGACGCTTGGCGTTGCCGCACCCGCCCTGGCCGCGGAGGAGCCGGCACACACTTTGGTATTGCGCGACGGCGCGATCGAGATCCGTGACTACGCCCCTCAGATCACGGCCTCCGTCGAGGTGGACGGGTCGATGGCGCGCGCCGGCAATAGCGGCTTTCGGCCCCTCGCCAATTATATCTTCGGCGGGAATACCGCCCGCAACGGGGCCGGTTCCGACGAGATCGCGATGACGACGCCGGTGACCCAGACGCGGTCACAGGAAATTGCCATGACCTCTCCGGTCACACAGTCAATGCAAGGCGGCGATGTCTGGCGGGTCGCCTTCATCATGCCGGAGGAGTGGGGCATGGACACTCTGCCAATCCCTGATGACCCCCGGGTCCAGATCAGTGAAATTCCCGCACGCCGCATGGCGGTCATCCGCTTTTCGGGCGGCGCATCCGATTCCCGGTTCGAGACCAAGTTCGATGAGCTGGTCGCCTATCTGGACGCCGAGGGCCATGCGCAGATCGGCGACCCGGTTTACGCGCGTTATGACCCTCCCTGGATCCCGACACCGTTTCGCCGGAATGAGGTGATGGTCGAGATCGCCCCGAGCTGATCCCGCCGCGACCGAAACACGGTTCGCGTGACATCGGACCTGTCCATGTTAACCTCGTCATTTGTCGATTGACTGTCGGGGGGCAGGATCAAGTGCCGGAGTTTCTGGAACAATTTTTGGGCTATGCCCGTGAGGGTTTTGCCGAGGTCAATGCGGTCCTGGGGCTGTTGATTGCCGCAGTCTCAACGCTCATCCTGTCGAAATGGGCGCGCTTGCCGGTCATTGCCGTTGGGGCGGTCATCGCCCATATCGTGCTGGAAAGCCTTGCACCCGTTATCGCCGAGGTCGGGAGTTTCTACCTGCCACCGCTCCTGGAAGCGCATTTCTGGCGTGAGGTCGGGGCGCTTTTCGTGGGCTATCTCGTGGTGATTGGAATTCTTTTCGCAATCAAGCGGATTGTCACAAAAAGTTAACAAAACTCGCCTCTCAGGAGAACCCGCTTTCCAAGATGAAAAATTCACTAGAACGTTAACACCGTGCACTCATCTTGGGGTAAGGTGAGTGAAGCGTTTTTTTTGCGGAAGGGGACCGCGTAATGGAATTTCTCGATCAGATCATGGGCTATATCCAGCCCGCCATTGACTTCTTCATGCCGGGTCTTCTGGCCAATGCCGGAGACGGGACAGTGGTGCACTGGATGCCGCTGGGCATCCAGATGGGCGTGATCGCTCTTGTCCTGGCACTTCTCATGCGCGAGTTCGGGGCCATCCTGATCTTCACCGTCGTCGGCGTGATCATCCATGTGATCGTTGATGTGGTGATGCCGATGGTGCGGGGCGGTGGAGCCGGCGATTTCGATATCGCGGCCTTCGGCCAGCTCGTCATCCAAAAGCCATATCTGCTCTATCTCGGCGCATTGGCGATCGGCTATTTCGTGGCCATCATCGTGCTGTCGATCATCAAGGGCCTGATCTTCCGCGGCGACTGACCGCGTGATCTTCCGGTGCCGTAGGGGCGGTGCCGGGCTGGGGGCAAGAACGGGCTGTCGGGAAACCGACGGCCCGTTTTTCTTTGCGCTTCGCCCGCAGGGCGGGCGTGTGCGGTGATGTGACCGCTTGTTGCCGCCTCGTCACGGGACTAAGCCTAGGGGATAGACTACCTGACCCGCTTGCCTGTGGAGCTGCCCATGTCCGACGCCCCCGTCCTGCTCGATGTCAGCCCGGCCGGAGTGGCCGTTGTCACGCTGAACCGGCCCGACAAGCACAATGCTTTCAACGCCGAAATGATCGAGCAGCTGTCCGACATTTTCGAGACGCTGCGCGCCAATGGCGATGAGGTCCGCATCGTCTTCCTGCGCGGCAATGGCGGGAGTTTCTCTGCCGGTGCCGATCTCGACTGGATGAAGGCGGCCGCCCATTACACGGAAGCCGACAATGAAGAGGATGCGATGGCACTCGCCACCATGCTCAAGCGTCTCTACGATTTGCCGCAACTGACCGTCGCCCTGGTCCAGGGCGCGGCCATGGGCGGCGGCGCCGGCCTGTTGTCGGCCTGCGATGTCGGCATTGTCATGAAGAATGCCAAGATCCGCTTCTCTGAAGTACGCCTGGGGCTCACCCCGGCCACCATCTCGCCCTTTGTCATTCGCGCCATCGGTCCGCGTTGGGCACGCGCCCTGTTCGCGTCGGGGGAAGGCTTTGACGGCAATTTCGCGCACCAGATCGGTCTTGCCCAATACGTTGTCGAGAATGAGGACGAGATGGCGCTGATGGAAGAGCACTTGGCCAAGCTGGCCTTCTCCGCTGCGCCGGGGGCGGTCGCCGATGCCAAGGCGCTGGTCGATGACGTCACCGGCAAGGCGATCGATCACGGCCTCGCCGTTCACACCGCCAAGGCGATCGCCAGGCGTCGGTCCTCCGAAGAGGGCAAGGAAGGCCTCAGCGCTTTCCTCGAACGCCGCAAGCCGGTCTGGGCGGAGTAGGGCGCCCTGGGCTCGCTCCGCGACCCGCGTTCTTTCCTGCATGCCCGCCGTGCGGCGCTGCGGGCCTGGTTCGTGCGCGGCCCGTGGACGCTGGGCGTGTTCGAATTCGTCAGCTTCGGTATCAAGCAGGCCTGGGCCTGCCTGTTCGGCGGCCTCATGCTGGCCCTGCTGCTGGCGACCTTCCTCTGGTACCCGCCCGACAATGCCCTGGCGCGTTATGATTTCATCACGCTGGCGGCGCTGGGGATCCAGCTCGCCCTGCTGGTGACACGGCTGGAGACGCTGGAGGAGGCGAAGGTGATCGCCATCTTCCATGTCGTCGGCACGGTGATGGAAATCTTCAAGACCCAGGCCGGCAGCTGGGTCTATCCGGAGGAGAGCCTCCTGCGGATTGCCGGTGTGCCACTCTTCTCCGGTTTCATGTATGCGGCGGTCGGATCCTATCTCGCGCGGGTTTGGCGAATCTTCGAATTCCGATTCGACCGATTCCCGAATCTATGGCTGCAATTGGCTTTGGCGGCAGCGGTTTACATCAATTTCTTCGCGCATCACTACGGTCAGGATTTCCGGCTTCTCCTCTTCATCGCGACGGTGCTGATCTATGGTCGCTGTGTGGTCTGGTTCCGGCCGGATGAGGCCCACCGCCCGATGCCGCTGGTGATCGGCTTTCTGCTGGTCGCGCTCTTCATCTGGTTCGCGGAAAACCTGGGAACCTTTGCCCGCGCCTGGTCCTATCCGGGGCAGGAGGCGAGCTGGCACATGGTGTCGCTGGCCAAGCTCGGCTCGTGGTATCTTCTGATGATCATCAGTTTCGTGCTGGTGGCGGCTGTGCAATACCGGCGCACGGATCCGTCTCGGGTCGATGACTGATGCAAAACTGACAACATCACTGCCCACGGGGATAACAGGCTCATGATCAAGACGCTCCTGATCGCCAATCGCGGCGAGATTGCCCGCCGCGTCATGCGGACCGCAAAACGCATGGGTATCCGCACGGTCGCCGTCTATTCCGACGCCGATGCCAACGCGCCGCATGTGCGCGAGGCGGATGAGTCAATCCTGCTGGGACCGGCGCCGGCGTCCGAGAGCTACCTGCTGGGCGACAAGATCATCGAGGCGGCGATTGTTACCGGCGCCGACGCGATCCATCCCGGTTATGGCTTCCTGTCCGAGAATGCGGCTTTTGCCGAAGCTTGCGCCAGGAATGACATCACGTTCGTCGGTCCGTCTCCGGACGCCATCCGGGCCATGGGTCTGAAAGACCAGGCCAAGGCGCTGATGGAAAAGGCGGGCGTGCCGGTCACCCCGGGCTATCACGGCGAGAATCAGGATCCTGACCACCTGGCCGCAGAGGCCGGGACTATCGGTTTTCCGGTTCTGATCAAGGCGGTTGCCGGCGGTGGTGGCAAGGGGATGCGCAAGGTCGATGCGGCCGAAGACTTTCTCGCCGCGCTGGACAGCTGCAAGCGAGAGAGTTCGAAAAGCTTTGGCGATGATCGCGTCCTGATCGAGAAATTCATCACCAATCCGCGCCATATCGAAGTCCAGGTCTTCGGCGACAGCCGCGGCCGGGTCGTCCATCTCTATGAGCGCGATTGCTCGCTGCAGCGCCGCCACCAGAAAGTCATCGAGGAAGCCCCCGCGCCCGGCATGACGCCGAATGTGCGCCAGGCCATGGGTTCAGCCGCCATCAATGCCGCCCGGGCGGTCGGTTATGTCGGTGCCGGCACGGTGGAGTTCATCGTCGACGGATCCGGCGCGCTGCGCGAGGACGGCTTCTTCTTCATGGAGATGAATACCCGTCTCCAGGTCGAACACCCGGTCACTGAAATGGTCACCGGCCTTGATCTGGTCGAGTTGCAGCTCAAGGTCGCGGCCGGTGGCTCCGTGCCTGAGCAGGACAGTATCCATCTTTCCGGCCACGCCATGGAAGCGCGTCTTTATGCCGAAGATCCGGTGGCCGGATTCCTGCCGTCGACCGGCCCGCTGGAGCGTCTCGAATTTCCGCAGGCTGGACCGGGCCGTCGCGTGGATACGGGTGTGGAAGAGGGCGGCGAAGTCTCGCTCTATTACGATCCGATGATCGCCAAGCTGATCGCCCACGGCGATACGCGCACCGAGTCGGCTCACACCCTCGCCGAGATGATTGACGAGCTGGTCGTCTACCCGGTACGGACCAATGCCGCCTTCCTGCGCCGTGCAGCGGTGCATGAGGAGTTTCTGGCGGCACGCTTGTCGACCGGTTTCATCGAGACTTATCTGGATGACCTCATTCCCGCCCCTGTAAGGCCGGTGGACGCGGCATTTGCCTTGCTCGGTGCGCTTGATCTGCGCCCGGTCCTGGCAGGGGCCCTGGACCCCTTCGAGGCCGCCGATGGCTGGCGTCTCAATTCTGACCCGCGCTTGCGCCACCGGTTCGAGGTTGGCGATGAGATCGTGACCGTCGTGCTGCAGCGGGTCGGCCATGCCCTGGAAGTGACGGTTGGTACCGAGACAACCCGGATCACCGATCTGGCGATCGAAAGCCATGATCGTGGCTATGGTTTCGAAGCGCGCGCCGACGGGCTCGGCCTTCAGGCAGTGTGCGAGGCCGTGGATGGTGGCGTGCTTGTCGCCTGTCGCGGCCGGGCAACGGTCTTCGCCTTCGAGAATCCGGAAGCCGCTGCCGACGCGATGGAAGCGGGCGATGCCGTCAAGGCGCCAATGCCGGGCAAGGTCCTTGCGGTCAATGTGAAGGCGGGGGACCGCGTGACCAAGGGGCAGGCTCTCGTGGTGCTCGAAGCCATGAAGATGGAGCACGCCCTGGCCGCGCCGCGTGATGGCGTGATCGGCGAACTGACGGTCGAGGCGGGCGGTCAGGTTGCCGAAGGCGATGTTCTTGTCGCGCTGGAGGCGCTGGAACAGGTCGTGGCGGCCTGAGGCGTCCGATCGCGTCGCTGATGCCTTGAATATGTGCGTAAGCACAAGTCACCCTCGACCTGATTTCCCGGTTACAGCCGTCTGCCGGCAAGCCATGATTGGGGTGGACCGACCACAGGTCGATCGTTGACGGGTCAGGACGGCTCGCAGCCGCACTTATCCCCCCACACGCGAAACCGGCACATCTCTTGCTCCTTCCCGGGAGACATCACGGGAGATGGTTCAATGCGTGACACCTATATGGATCAATTCAGCTCGACCTGGTCGGATGACGCGAAGCAGAAGTTTCGCCATGAGCCGGTCACGGTGCGCCACAATTACCACGAACATCACGCTTTTTCCGACGTGGCCCTGGCCGCGCTGGTCGAGCGTCATCCGCGTGACCTGATCGATTTTTGCACAATGGGCGAGGACGCCACCGATCATGACAGCTGGCGGGCCGGGGATCCCGGCGCGCTGACCGGGCTCGAACTGATCGAAGCGGTGCGCAAGGGCAAGCTGTGGATCAATCTGCGACATGCCATGGACCAGGATCCGGAATACCGCCCCATCTATGATGCCATGCTGGCCGACATGAAAAAGGCCGATCCGTCATTTCGCCCGTTGAGCGCCGAAGCCGGTATCCTGATCTCCTCGCCGACGGCGCAGGTCTTCCTGCATTCTGACGTCTCCGAGACGATGTTGTGGCATATGCGCGGTGTGAAACGTTTCCGCACCTATCCGGCCACGCGACCCTATCTCAATACCGATGACGTCGAATCCGTGCTGCATCACGACAAGACCGAGGACATCCCGTTCGATCCGGCCTGGGACAAGGATGCCTTCACGGTCGATCTTCACCCCGGCATGGCTGCCAACTGGCCGCTGCATGGTCCGCACAGGATCGAGAACCAGTCCGGCGTCAATGTCTCGGTCCCCTTCGAGATTTCGACACCGCAGTCGCGCCTGCAAAATTCCATTCTCTTCGCCAATGGCGTACTGCGCCGGCAATTCGGTCATGTGCCGACCGAAACCCGCACTGACGGGTTGGGTGCGCTGATGAAACGCATGCTGACCTATGCCATCAAGCTGAAGATCAAGCTGTTCGGCGAGGCGGCGCGGCCGATGCCGAAATCCGAGCGGACCTTTGATATCGATCCGGATGCGCCGGAAGGTTTCGTCAATCGCGAGGCGGCGGCCTGAGGCCATTGGCCCCCATCGACATGACAATGTTGTAAGGCGAGGGGATTTCCGGTCCCCTCGCTTTTGCGTTTGTGGCACAGATTCCGGTGGGGGTTGATTGTTGAACCATCCAACCTGTCTGGAACACATCATGAAGTCTGTATCTCTCTGGGCGGCCGCCGGCGCCGCCTGCGTCTCCGCCGGCCTGGTCGTCGCGCCTGTCCATGCACAGGAGACGCTCCACCCTGTCCTTGTCGAAGCCTTCGCCAATAGCGATCTTGCGGCCCGTGAGGAGGATTGGCGGTTCACCCTTCGCGTCACCAATGATGATGGTGATTTGGTCGGTCGTTTTGACGGCAGTCTTGCCGATGGCGAACGCTGGCAACTTGTCTCGCCGCCCGAGGATGAGCTGAGCGACATGCAGGCCGGCCTGTGGGCTGGCTTTGCCGAAGACGAAGACGAAGATGGGGACGAAGATGGGGACGATGAAGCCGGTGATGATGACACGGGCAACGGCCTCTTCTTTTCGCTTGCTGAAGCCGATATTGCGCCGGGCAGTTTAAGTCTCGCCGAGGAGACAGGCTCGGGCTGGATTTTCGATTTCGAGCCAGAACTCGGTGATGAAGAGATGGATGTTGCGGGTCATTTGCGGGGGCGCCTGACAATCGGCGGTCGCCCGACAGAAGTGCAGGAGCTCAGACTCTGGGCGCCGGAGAGCTTCAAACCCCATTTCGCGGTCCGTCTACATGCCTTTGAGATGGTGCAGGCCTATGAGCGTGTCGACGGCGTGCCCGCGCCGGTCCTGACGCGGCTCAGCCAATCCATTTCCGGCTCGGCCGCCTTCCAGGATTTTGACCAGAGCTTCGAGCTGGCATTCAGCGATATCGAGTTTCTCGGCGAGGCTGTCAGCGGTCGCTGACCGAGACCGCACTGGCCCGGGCCGCCGCTTCGGCGCGCGGCCCGCGCAATCGCGGATAGCGGAAAAGCAGATAGATCCCGGCCGCTTCCAGAGCCAGTGTCAGATAGCCTGTCGGAAGCGTGAAGTAGGCGTTGCCCAGAATAATGATCCAGCTCACCAGGTGGATCAGCGTTGCGATCATGAAGACCACTGCCGTCCAGTTCGAGCGGCGCAGCAGCAGGATCAGCACCAGCCCGATAAGCGGGGCCCGCAGGAAGGGCGCAACCAGTGAGAAAACCGGCGTGTGGGCGAGGATATTGCGGCCCTCGGCGCCGAAGGGGCTGATCTCCGGGAGGCCCAGTGCACCCAGCATGATCTGGCTGATGAAAAAGAGCGGCGCGATCAGAAGGAGTGCACAAATCACCGCAAAGGCGGGACGCGCATGGGCCTGCAGTGATCGATGTGATTGCGTCATGAAACCCCCTTACGAAGCCTCGACCGCCCTGTCCAGACAATCCGAAGACCGCTCCCGCTTTGACCCCGGGCCTGAGTCGGCCTAACTCCGGCTCATGGTTGTTCACATCGTCAAACTCTGTGTCGGCGTCTCCTCGGTCGAGGAGCTCGAAGCGCATCGCGACCGGGAGATGGCGGCGCGTCGTGCTGCCGGCGAACCGGAGGTGGCGATGCATGTCACGCGCATGTTTCCGGCCCGCAAGGCCGAGGTCGAAGCCGGTGGATCGCTCTATTGGGTCATGTCGGGTGCCATCCAGTGTCGCTCTGACATCATCGCTCTGGAGCACGTGACGGGCAGTGACGGGATCAAGCGGTGTGCGATCATCATGTCACCGGACGTCATCCGGACATCGGCCGCGCCGCGCCGCCCCTTCCAGGGTTGGCGATATCTCAAACCGGAGGACGCGCCGCGCGATCTGGGCGTCAGCGGTGAGGGCGGAGACGAGCTGCCCGATGCATTGCGGGCCAAACTGCTGGAGCTGGGTGCCTGGTAGAGTGCCGTCGTTGTGCGGTGATGCAGATTTTCGCGCACGCCCGCATTGAACATCCGGCTCGGATTGTCAGTGGTAACCGCGAGCAAACCTGGCCGGAAACCAAGTCGCCAGATAGATAGCCAGAAAACCAGCCAGCGAAAGCGTGAGCCAGTAAAGGCGCGGTTTGGTCGGCAGACGTGTTGCCAGAATCTTGATGGCGATCACCCGATTATTGCGGGCTACTCTCAGGCAGTCGGATTTCATACAGGGTCGGCCAGAGCTTTCCGGTCACGTAGATCTGGCCGGTCTCCGCATTCCACGCAATCCCGTTCGCTACGGCGTCCCGGCGACCGGCCACGGAGGGCGGGATGAGGGCGCTGAGGTCGATCATGGCGTCAACGACACCACTTTCCGGATCGATCCGGACGATGGACCGGGTCTCCCAGATATTCGCCCAGATCATGCCATCAATCCATTCCAGCTCGTTGAGGCGCCGGACCGGGCGACCATTGAGCGTGACATTGATGGAGTGCGACAGCGTCATCGTCTCGGGATCGAGGAAGCGCAGCTCGGGCGTCCCGTCGGACAGGATGAGGTGATTGCCGTCATAGGTCAGGCCCCAGCCTTCGCCGGGATAGCTGAAACTGTCGACCTGCTCGAATGTGTCCGCGTCGAAGATGAAGCCGCGTTGCGAGACCCAGCTGAGCATGAAAATCTCATCGCCGATGCGGGCCGAGCCCTCGCCGAAAATCGGCGGTGCGATGGCAACGCTTTGCTCGACGAGGCCGGTCTCCAGCGCAACGCGCCGCAGTGTGGATTGCCCGACCTGCCCGGTGCTTTCGAACAAGTCCCCGTCATGGATGAAGAGTCCTTGGGTGAAGGCGTTGGCATCATGCGGGTAGGTCGCGACGATTTCCGGCCTGATGATCTCAGGCGCCTGCGCGCAGGCGATGAGGGGCAGGCTGGCCCACAGGGCGAGGGCGGCAAGGTTTCGGGCAATCATGCGGGTCTCCCGGACAAGTGTCTCGCGCAGCTTAGCCGGTATTCCGGCATTACAAAGGCGGGTTGGCGGCCATGTTATCGATCAGGCGAGTTGAACCCAGCCTGACTGCGGCGAGAATGCGGGTTGGCCCGGTAATCGGACCAGGGTCCAGCACGGCGAGGGTGTCGGCGCAGCGAGCCTCGATATAATCGATGCTGTCGAACACGTCCTGGCAGGCCTTGAGCGCCTGGGCTTCCGCGGTTTCGCGATCCGTGCCGGTCTCGAGTGTCTTGGCGAACTCCTTCAGGATGATATTGAGCTGACCGGCCCGGGCGCGTTCATCGGCAGTGAGATAGGCATTGCGCGAGGACAGGGCGAGCCCGTCGCGGTCGCGACCGGTGGCGCCGGCGAGGATATCGATCGGGAAATCCAGGTCCTTCACCAATTGCCGGATCACCAGCAATTGCTGGTAATCCTTCTCGCCGAAAAACGCCATGTCGGGGCGGACCTGATTGAAGAGCTTGGCCACAACTGTGGCGACACCATCAAAGAAATGCGGACGTATATCCGTCTCGAGCCCCAGAGCCGGGCCCTTCAGGGCGACCGTGGCGGAGAAGCCGTCAGGATACATGATGTCCGGGGTGGGCAGGTAGATCAGGTCACACCGCGCGCTGGTGAGCTTTTCGGCGTCGTCCATCAGTGTGCGGGGATAGGCATCGAGATCCTCACCCGGCGCAAATTGCTTGGGATTCACGAAAATACTCGCGACCACGCGGTCGCACTGGGCCTTGGCCAGACGAACCAGCGACAAGTGGCCGTCATGGAGCGCGCCCATGGTCGGGACAAAGCCCACTGTCAGGCGGTCGTCACGCCAGCTGCGTATGCGTGTGCGCAGGGCGGATATCGTGGCGGCGTGGGGGATTTGCTGGGTGATCATATAAGGGTCCACAAAACGGGTCGCTTGGGGATAATCATAAGCGATGATACAGGCAAGCAATCCTATTTCGTCTACGGTAATGACATGAAACGACTGACTGTTTTTCTGGCTGCCTTTGCCATCGCGGGCTGCGCCTCCACCGCTGACCCGGCCGGCTCGACTCTGGCGACCGAGCCGCAGGTCGCGGTCGCCCCGACTCGCGCTGCCCAGCTTGCTGATGCGATGTCGCGGGAATTGGCGCATCTGGCGCGTTTCGACCCGGATGCGCTTGAGCGCGTCGAGCCGGAATTGCAAGCGCTGGCCAATGCGATCGTCGGCCTCAATGCGCCGGGCGAGATGCCGGACCTGCCCGTGACAATGTCCGTCGAACCGGGCGATTTGCCGCCTCCGCCCGCGGACATGGTGGACGCGCCCAGCCTGCAACACGCCGTTCACCTGGCCTCCTATCGCCGCGTCGAGACAGCGCAACGCGGCTGGACGGAATTGAGGGCGGCCCATCCCGAAATTCTCGGCTCATTGGACGCCCGACTGAGCGAAGCCGACATTGCCGGCCAGGGACAGTATCTGCGTCTCAAGGCCGGGCCGTTCGACACCGCTGGCGAGGCGCGCGCGGTTTGTCAGCAATTGCAGGCGAGCGGCGCCTATTGCGCGGCAGTTGACTTCTCCGGGCGGCGCATGGCGGATAGGGCCTCGACTGCAGGGCAATAGCATCATTGCCTGCGCGCGGGGATTTTGCGCGCCTCAAGCGTGGTCTAGATTTGAGGCAAGATGACAAGTCAGACCGGTTTTCGTTTGCCTACCAGGCCGCTGGGCCGTGTCCGCGAGGGTGTCCGCGCGGCGCATATTCTCGTGGTTGGCAATGAGAAGGGCGGTGCCGGCAAGTCGACCGTCGCCATGCATCTGGCCGTCGCCCTCCTGCGCATGGGCAAGACTGTTGGTGCCATTGACCTCGATCTGCGCCAACGCAGCTTCGGACGCTATCTCGCCAATCGTCAACGCTGGTGCGAGCGTCACGGCCTCTCCCTGCCACGACCGAGCGAAGAAGTCCTCGCGCCGAGCGCGCACCGGGATCTCGATCTGGTGGAAGAGGAGGAGACCGAGCGCTTCTCCGAGGCCTTGTCGCGGCTGAAGAGCAGCTGCGATTTCATAATTATCGATGCTCCCGGGGCCGATACGCTCTATTCCCGGCTGGCCCATTCCAGCGCCGATACCGTGATCACGCCGGTTAATGACAGTTTCGTCGATTTCGACTTGTTGGCCGAGATTGATCCGGAGAGTTACGAGGTCGGCAAGCCGAGTGTCTACTCGGAGATGTTGTGGGAATGCCGCAAGCGCAAGGCTCAGCTGGAGAAGCGCTCGATCGACTGGGTCGTCATGCGCAACCGGATCTCCATGCTTGATGCGCGCAACAAGCGACGCGTGGGCGAGGGGCTGAAAATGCTCTCCCAGCGGATCGGCTTCCGGCTGGCTCCCGGCTTCGCCGAACGGGTCATCTACCGCGAACTTTTCCCGCTGGGTCTGACCCTGCTGGACCTGACCGAGAGCGGTTCGACGGTGACCTTCACGATGAGCCATGTCGCTGCCCGCCAGGAATTGCGGGACTTGCTGATCATCCTCAAATTGCCCGGTCTCCAGGGCGAGACCATTCCTTTCTGATGACCCCGTTCGCGCTCGGAAGCCTTGTCCTCTTCGCCCTGATGGGAGCAGCCTGGTGGTTTGCGGGGCAGAAAACGGCCAAGGCTGCGAAAATGGTCCGCATCATCCTGGGCGGTGGTGCCTTGCTGGCCGGGATTGTGATCAGTCTGCGCGGTGCCGTCATTCTCGGCGGCCCGATCGGCGTGTTCGGTCTCGGCATGCTGGGGGAGGCGCTGCGGCCAGGCAGTACCCGGCGGCCGGGTGCTGCGGGTGGCGACCAGGCTGGAAACGGCCGGCCTCCGTCGAGAGGCGGTATGACACCGGCTGAGGCTCGCGAAATTCTCGGTGTGGATGAGGATGCCGATGCCGAGACCATTCGGGCCGCGCACCGCCGGCTCATGAAGAAAGTCCATCCGGACACGGGTGAGGGCTCAGCGGCGCTGGCGCGTCAGGTGCAGGAAGCGCGCGATTGCTTGCTGGCTGGATTGGGCGAATAGCGCGACAATAATACTCAAGGTTGTAATTTGGTAATGACTGGTCTACCGTTCCATCGAGGTGGGAGGGTGAAATGTCGCGCCGGATAAAGCCTGGCCATGACCTGTTCGGGCATCCCTTGCCCGGTGTGCAGCCCCTGGATGGCGCGTCCGACCATCTGGCTCGCAAGCTGCGCTCCTTGTCCGAAGACGCCTTCCATCATGGTTATGGCCAAAGCGCCTGCCTGATCGAACTTGCGGCGAATTATGTCGAGATGGAAGCCGTTCGCCTTGATCAGCTCTGGCGCCGGCGCTGAACCATCCCGCCCGGCAGGCTGGCGATCTCGCCACTCATCTCCATTTCCAGCAATAGTGCCTGAACCGTGCCGACGGGCAGCTGTGCCGCCCGTGCGAGCTCATCGCCGGACACCGGTGCCGGGGAGAGCAAGGCTCGCAACTGATCGAGCGGCGTGCGGGCCAGGACCGTCTCGGGCTCGTGACTCGGCTCATCCGCCTCGTCCCCGGCCTCAAACAGGTCAGCGCTGGCCGGTGCAGGGCCTTCTTCCAGCGCCCCGGCGGATGTCATCGGTGGGCGCGCATCGGCGAGGATGGCGAGGACATCATCCACGCCCTCAATCAGATGCGCGCCATCGCGCAGGAGCTGGTTGGAGCCCCGGGCTCGCGGGTCGAGCGGCGAGCCTGGCACGGCCATGACTTCACGACCTTGCTCCGCAGCAAAGCGGGCGGTGATGAGCGATCCCGAGCGCAAGGCGGCTTCCACCACGAGACTGCCCAGGGCCAGGCCGGAGATCAGCCGGTTACGGCGCGGAAAATCGCGCGCGGTCGGCGTCTGTCCGAGCGGCATTTCGGACAGCAGGAGACCGGTCTCGCCAAGGCGTTCATGAAGCTCGGCATGTTCCGGCGGGTAGATGTGATCAATGCCGCCGGCCAGGACCGCTATCGTTCCGCTCTCGATCGCGCCGGCATGGGCGGCGCCATCAATCCCGCGCGCAAGCCCGGAGACAATCACGAGGCCCTCGCGGCCAAGCCCGTTGGCCAGTTCGCGGGCGAAGCGCAGTCCGACAGCCGAGGCGTTGCGCGCTCCCACAATGGCGCAGGCCGGTCGGGTCAGCAGGCTGGCATCGCCCCGGACAATGATGGCGGGCGGCGGCGCGGGGATGACGGCGAGCAGTGGCGGGAAGTTGTTATCGAGCCCGGTGATGAGCCGCGCACCGGCGCGCTCGATGTGAGCGATTTCGGTCTCGATCCGGTCGGCGGACGGAATGTCCAGGGCCCGCCGCCCGGCGTCACGCGCCCGGCGAGGCAGGTCATCAAGCGCTGTTTCGGCATCGCCATAGCGCGCAATGGCGCGGGCAAAGCCGATCGCGCCCAGACCTTTGGTCCGCGCGAGGCGCAGCCACATCACCCTGTCGGTGTGGCTGGGCCCCGACGCCGTCATGTCTCGGGTGTGTCCGGGTCTTCGGCTGCCTCAGCCTTGTCCTTCTTGCCGCCGATGCGCGGCTCTTCGCCCTTGAGCAGGCGCTGGATATTGGCGCGGTGCAGCCAGTAGATCAGGCCTGTCAGAATGCCGGCCATGATGGCGACATCCGGCCGCCCCCACGCGAAGGCGGCGAAGGGCGCGGCCAGCGCGGCTGCCAGGGCGGCGAGCGAGGAAATCCGGAAGATCGCGGCCATGATCAGCCAGGTGGCGATCACGGTCAGGCCGACCGGCCAGAACACCACCAGCATCGTGCCGACAAAGGTGGCGACACCCTTGCCGCCCTTGAAGCCGAGCCAGACCGGGAAGCAATGACCGGCAAAGGCGAACCCGCCCGCGACCAGACCTTCCGTCGTCCCGAACGCCAGCCCGAAGACGGCCGCGGCAATGCCCGCCTTGCCGGCATCGAGAATGAGGGTGAGAGCAGCGAGGTCCTTGCGCCCGGTACGCAACACATTGGTGGCGCCGATATTGCCCGACCCGATGGCCCGGATGTCTCCGAGCCCGGCCATGCGCGTCAGCACCAGTCCGAAGGGAATGGAGCCGAAGAGATAGCCGCCGACGGCCGCGAGCGCGATCAGGACATAGGTCATCATGTTTGCACCTAGGGGTTGTAGAGTGTGTCTCCAGCGACGATGGTTTGCAAGACCCGTCCCTGGAAGCGGCGTCCCGACCAGGCGGAATTGCCGCGCGCCGAGGCGAAACCGTCGGGCTGGCAGACCCAGGGCTTGTCGCCGTCGATGAGAATGAGATCGGCCGGCGCGCCGACCGTGATCCGTCCCTGCGGCAGGCCGAGCAGGTCGGCAGGTCCGCACGTCAGGACCCGCAGGGCGTCCAGCAGGCTGATCTCGTCATCATGGACGAGACCGAGCATGGCGCCGAGCAAGGTTTCCTGGCTCAGCGTGCCGGCGACCGCCAGGGCAAAGGGTTCGCCCTTGTCGTCATAGGGGGTCGGCCGGTGATCGGACACGACCGCGTCGATCTCGCCCGAGATCACGGCCTCGACCAGCGCCTGTCGATCCGCTTCGCTACGCAGGGGAGGATCCATGCGGAAGGCGCTGTCCAGCCCGCCGGCGTCGACTTCATTGAGGGTCAGATGGGCAATCGCCACGGTGGCGGCAATCTCGAGATCGCGGCCACGGACATGGCGCAAGGCATCAAGGCCGGCCGCGGTCGACAGGCGATCAATCATCAGCTTGCCACCGGAGAGTTCGGCCAGGGCCGCATCGCGCTCGATGGCGATCCGTTCGGAGACCGCCGGCTCGGACGGGATGCCGACCCGGGCCGACCAGTCGCTTTCCAGAGCGACCGCGTCGGCGGACAGGCTGGCATCCGCAGGTCGGCAGGACAGCCAGACATCAAACTGGCTGGTATAGCTCAACAGGCGACGCATCAGGCGCGTGTCCGCGATGGGGCGGTCACCGCAGCCGGCATAGACCGCGCCGCCGCGGACCATCAGCCCGATCTCGGCCATTTGCTCCCCGGCCAGGGCCTGGGTCGCGCCACAGGCCGAGAGGACGCGCACGCCGCGCTGGGCCAGACCACGCGACATGCCGGCAAAACCGTCGGCCTTGTCCAGCGGGCTACGGGTATTGGGCGCAAGGACGATGGTACCGAAACCGCCACTCATGGCCGACGCGCAAAGCGTGTCGACGGTTTCGCCGTCCGGGGTCAGGGCGGGTTCCTTGGCGCAGCGCAAATCAATCAGTGCCGGCGCGAGAATGCAGCCCCTGGCGTCGATCACCTCATCGGCGGCGTCGAGATCCAGCTCGGTCCCGATCTGCGCGATAATGCCATCTTCGATCAGCACTCCGCCGGGGCCGTCCTGGCCGGATGCCGGGTCAACGAGCCGGGCATTGATGATGGCGCGGGTCGTGCTCATGCCGCGGCCTCCTTGCGGATATTGGCGCCGATCAGTTCCAGGATCGCCATGCGCACGGCGACACCGCTTTCGACCTGGTCGAGAATGACGCTGCGCTCCGGATCATCCGCCAGCCGGGTATGGATTTCGACCCCGCGATTCATCGGGCCGGGATGCATGACCAGCACGTCGGGCGACGCCGCTTCCAGACGTTCATGCGTCAGACCGAAAAGATGGAAGAATTCGCGCTCGGACGGCACAAAGCCACCGGTCATGCGCTCACGCTGCTGGCGCAGGGCCATGACCGCGTCACAGCCTTTCAGCGCCTCGTCGAGATCGTGGAAGACATCACAGCCCCATTGGTCGACATCGGAGGGCAGCAGGGTCGGCGGCGCACACAGGCGGATCTCGGCGCCGAGAATGTTCAAAAGGCCGATATTCGAGCGCGCCACGCGCGAATGCAGGATGTCACCGACAATCAGGATGCGGCGTCCGCCCACCTCGCCCCATCGCTGGGACAGGGTGAAGCTGTCGAGCAGGGCCTGGGTCGGGTGTTCATGCATGCCGTCTCCGGCATTGACGACGGAGAGCCCCGTCCGTTCGGCAAGGAATTGCGGAGCGCCGGTGGCCGGATGGCGCACGACCATGATGTCCGGCTTCATCGCGGCCAGGGTGCGCGCCGTATCGGACAGGCTTTCGCCCTTCGAGGCGGAGGAGTTCGCCATCGCGAAATTGACCACATCGGCGCCCAGGCGCTTGCCGGCCATCTCGAATGAGCCTTGTGTCCGCGTCGAGGCCTCGAAGAAGAGGTTGAGCACGGTCAGTCCGCGCAGGACATCGCTGCGCTTGTCCGGCGTCCGGTTGGCAGCCAGATAATGCGCGGCGCGCTCGAATATGATCTGGATATCAACGGGGTTGAGGTCTGCCACCGAAACGAGGTGGCGGTGGGGGAAGTCGTAGGAAAATTCCGCGCGGCTCATCCCGTCTCCTGGGTCGCCAAGGGCACACAGATACGTCGTGCGGCGGTATAGGGGGAGTTTAGGGCTGGAGCAAGGGAGGGTGTTGACGTGCGGTGGAGCTTGCGGCCTGCTGGGCGCGACTTTTTTCGCACCCGGAACACTCATGATCTCAATTCGCACGATGATGCCCGCGGACGTCTCAGCCGTTCTCGCGATCTACGCCGAAGGCATAGCCACCGGCCATGCCACGTTCGAGAGCACCGCCCCGGACTGGGCGCATTTCGACGAGAGCAAGCTGGCGGCACCCCGCCTGGTCTCGCTGGACGCAGATGGAGGGGTGACCGGCTGGGCAGCGCTGAGCCCGGTGTCCTCGCGCTGTGTCTATGGCGGGGTGGGTGAAGTCTCGGTCTATGTCGCGGAAGCCGCACGCGGGCAGGGGCTTGGTCGTGCTTTGCTCGAGGCCTTGGTCGTGGCCTCCGAGGCGGAAGGGTTGTGGACGCTGACGGCCGGTGTCTTCGCCGAGAACGCAGCCTCGATCCGTCTGCACGAGCAATGCGGGTTTGAGCGTCTCGGCGTGAGGCGTCGCCTCGGAAAGATGAGCCATGGGCCGATGACCGGACAATGGCGTGATGTTGTGCAGATGGAGCGGCGCAGCACGGTGGTGGGGGTGGGTTGATGGTGGGTATGAAATTCCGGTCCGAACGTTTCCGTTTCGCGGTCGAATTCTCGCATGGCGTGGCATTGGTGCGGCTGGGCGAGACCGAAGAGAGGTGGCCGATTGATGCGCATTCCGGATTTGGGGATCCGCAGATCATCTCGGAAACAGAGTTCGAGGCACTTGTGTTCGGAACCAGAGCTGTGCTGGCCACGAAGGAAGCGAGTTGGGTGATCCGGTGCGACTATCCCATCTGGGACATAACAAACGCCAATGGGAGCATACTCGTGGTCGAGGAGTTGGGTTTTCGAACATTTTCAAGTGCGGGTGCCATGTTGGCATCGGCGATGCCTATGGACATCCCATACGCATGGTCTGTAACGCCTGAGGGCTTGCGGTATGAGGATTTTGATCGAAACAGATCGCTCTGGTCCTTGCCTGGCCTTGAATTACTCGAAGGATGAGCGCTTGACCTGCGCGCCGGGGTCTCGTCTCGTTTGTTTCATGAAGACTCACACCCTGGCGCTGGGCGCCCTGATCCTTGCCGCAACGCCTGCCGCCGCCCAGTCTGAGCTGGAAACAGCGGCCTGCACGATTGAGCTCGTCGTCCTCGGGGTCG
>NZ_CAJQOO010000072.1 GCF_905480005.1 uncultured Maricaulis sp. | reverse complement strand
GGCACGTTCTCGCAGCGCCATTCGCACATCATCGACCAGCAGACCGCCGAGAAATACACGCCGCTCAATCACCTGACGCCGGACCAGAAGAAGTATGAGGTCATCGACTCCATGCTGTCTGAAGAGGCTGTGCTCGGGTTCGAGTATGGCTTCTCGCTGTCGGCGCCGAACACGCTGGTGATGTGGGAGGCCCAGTTTGGTGACTTCACCAATGGTGCCCAGGTCATCATCGACCAGTTCATTTCCTCCGGTGAGCGCAAATGGTTGCGCATGTCCGGTCTGACGATGTTGCTGCCGCATGGCTATGAAGGACAGGGGCCCGAGCATTCGTCGGCCCGTCCCGAGCGCTTCCTGCAGCTGTGCGCGGAAGACAATATGCAGGTCGCCAATTGCTCGACGCCGGCCAATTACTTCCACATCCTGCGCCGTCAGATTCACCGCAATTTCCGCACGCCGCTGGTGATCATGACGCCGAAAAGCCTGCTGCGTCACAAGCGTTGCGTCTCGCAGCTGGCTGCGATGGGGCCGGGCTCGTCCTTCCACCGCGTGCTCTGGGATGATGCGGATGAGGCGTCCCGGCCGGAAGGCGAAATCCGCCAGACCACGCTGAATCTGAAATCGGATGCGGAAATCCGCCGCGTCGTGCTGTGTACCGGCAAGGTCTATTACGATCTGCTGGAAGAGCGTGAAAAACGGGGCACGGACGACGTCTACCTGATGCGCGTCGAGCAGCTTTACCCCTTCCCTTACAAGGCACTGATCGCCGAACTCGCGCGTTTCCCGAACGCCGAGATCGTCTGGTGCCAGGAAGAGCCTCGCAATATGGGCTACTGGACCTTTGTCGAGCCCAATATCGAGTACGTGCTGGGCAAGATCGACGGCAAGGCCGAGCGTCCGCGTTATGTCGGCCGTACGCCGACTGCGTCGACGGCGACCGGTATCGCCTCCAAGCACAAGCAACAACAGGATGCCCTGGTCGATGAAGCCCTCTCCTAGGGCGCGACCAACTTCTTTGAAGGAAAGACGAGAGACATGACCGATATCACCGTGCCGCAGTTGGGCGAAAGCGTCACCGAAGCCACCGTGGGCAGTTGGATGGTCAAGGCCGGCGACGCCGTCTCGAGGGACGATGTTCTGGTTGAACTCGAAACCGACAAGGTCGCGGTGGAAGTTCGAGCCGACGCGGATGGCGTGATGGGCGAAATCCTCGCGAATGAAGGCGAGAATGTCGAAATCGGTGCCAAGCTGGCTGTTCTGGAAACCGGCGGTGGATCGGCTCCGGTCGCGGAGAAGGCGCCCGCTGATGAGGCTTCCGCTCCGGTCGAGGATGCGCCGAAGGAAGCGGCCGACACGGGCGTCCCGGCTGAGGCGGACGCCATGCCTGCCGCGTCGGGTGCTGCTGTCGAAGCGACTGTTCCTCAAATGGGCGAAAGCGTCACCGAGGGCACGATCGGTTCCTGGCTGGTCAAGGCCGGCGATACGGTCGAGATTGACCAGGCTCTGGTCGAAATCGAGACCGACAAGGTCGCCGTTGAAGTCCCGTCACCGGTTGCCGGCACCGTCTCCGACCTGCTGGTCAATGAAGGTGATACGGTCTCTCCGGGCGATGCGGTCGCCCGGATCAGCGAAGGCGTCGCGGCGTCGCCTGCCAGCCCGGCAGAGATGCCTGGTGCCAAGTCAGGCGAAGGCGACGACAAAACGGCCATGCCGTCCGCAGCCCGCGTGATTGAGGAAAACAAGCTCGACGCCGCCTCCATTGACGGCACCGGGAAGGATGGACGGATCACCAAGGGCGATGCGCTCAAGGCGGCCGCGGCACCGAAGCCTGCCGCGCCAGCCGCGCCGGCCCGGGCCCCGACCCCTGCTCCGGCCGCCGCGCCACGCGAAACCGGTCCGCGTGAAGAACGTGTTCGCATGACCCGGCTCCGCCAGACCATCGCCAAGCGCCTGAAGGATGCCCAGAATGCGGCGGCGATCCTGACCACCTATAATGAGGCCGACATGTCGGCCATCATGGCGGCACGCAAGACCCACCAGGAAGCCTTCGTGGCCAAGCACGGGGTCAAGCTCGGTTTCATGAGCTTCTTCGTGAAGGCCTGCTGCCATGCGCTCAAGGAAGTACCGGCAGTGAATGCCGAGATTGATGGCACCGACATCATCTACAAGAACTACTACGACATGGGTGTTGCCGTCGGTACGGATCGTGGCCTCGTGGTTCCGGTTGTGCGCGATGCCGACCAGATGTCGCTGGCGGAGATCGAGAAGGAAATCATCCGCCTCGGCAAGCGGGCCCGTGACGGCAAGCTCTCCATTGATGAGATGCAGGGCGCGACCTTCACCATCTCGAATGGCGGTGTGTATGGCTCACTGATGTCGATGCCGATCCTCAACGCCCCGCAGTCCGGCATTCTGGGTATGCACAAAATCCAGGAACGCCCGATGGCCGAGAATGGCCAGGTCGTGATCAAGCCGATGATGTATCTCGCACTGTCCTATGATCACCGGATCGTCGACGGCAAGGAAGCGGTGACCTATCTCGTCCGCGTCAAAGAGAATCTCGAAGACCCTCAGCGCATGCTGTTTGATCTGTAGGAGACAGCTCATGCCGCTGCTCCGATATCTCCTTGTCGTGCTGGCGGTGATGCGGGGTATGTACGGGCTGCGGTCGCCGATTGCGGGCTTTCTGCATCAGGCCGGAATCGAGGGGCAGCTTGGTTATTCGGTGACAATCACGCGGATGCTCGCCGAGACCGGATGGGCATTGTCTGTGTTGTCTCTGGCGCTGCAACTCGGTTACTTCCTGGTCGCCTGGGCTATTTGGACCAATGCGCGTCGGCTGCTCTGGTTGGCATTGGCGGTTTATCTGGTCGATCAGGCAATGTGGATCGGCTTCAGCGTCCGGCCTGAGGATGTGGCGGTCCACCAGCAGGCGCGGGTCGACCAGGCTTTTGACCCGGAAATGCTGGACTGGATCCTGTTCATGCTCGAAACGCTGATCGCTGCCGGGGCGCTCGCGCTTGGAATCCGGCACGGGTCGGAGAGGGCTTGATGAGCATGGCCGTGATCAGGTGATGCGGCGCGATCAGCCATAAGGGGCTTGGATGTGACGGCAAATCTGTTTCTGCTCGCAGCAAGATGGGTGCTCGTCCTTGCAATCGGCGCCTGGGCTTACAACCAGCTATCGTCGGCGGCCAATGTCCTGGCAATCAAGTTTGGAGACGCGGTCTCGGCCGGTATCGACCCAAGCCTGATCATAATCGTTGAGGCGATGGGCCCGTTTCTGGTTGTGCTCACCGTTGCCAACGCAATTTGCTATGCTGCGAGCACAGTCCTGCTGGCCGCGCGTTTCTCGGCGGCACTGCCCGTCTACGCGGCGGCAGTTGCCTTTGATTTGACGGGTTGGGTGGTCTATTCGTCTGATTCTAATTACGATTTCTGGGCGGCCTCCACACCGGCTCCAGCGGACTGGATTGCAAATAGCCTGCTATTGGCCGGGCTGATTGTCATGATCATCTTGCGCCAGGCCGGTGCCATCCCGAGGCATATGATACAGAACCGCTGATCAGCTGCCGCGGCAGCGTTTTACCCTCTTACAAGCCAGCCCCTGCCGGGGCATATAGGATCAACAAGCCGCGACGGCGGCGAGCAGAGCGAGGCGAGCATGTCCGACACGTATGATATTGTAATCATTGGCGGCGGCCCGGGTGGCTATAACTGCGCAATCCGCGCTGGACAGCTTGGGCTGAAGGTGGCGTGCGTCGAGATGCGCGGCACGCTTGGCGGCACCTGCCTCAATGTTGGCTGCATCCCTTCCAAAGCCCTGTTGCACGCGTCTGAGCTATTCGATGTCGCGCGGACCGGGTTTGCCGCACTCGGGATCAAAACAGGTAATGTCGAACTCGACCTTGATACGATGCTGGGTCAGAAGGACGAGGCGGTTGATGGCCTGACCAAGGGTATCGAATTCCTGTTCAAGAAAAATGGTGTCGAGTATATCCGCGGCCGCGGCCGGATTGCCGGCCCAGGCAAGGTCGAGGTCGAATCCGAGGGAAGCAGCACTACGCTGGAAACGCGCAATATCGTGATTGCCACCGGGTCTGAAGTCACCCCGCTTCCGGGCGTCGAGATCGACGAGAAGCGTGTGGTTTCCTCGACCGGCGCCCTCTCGCTGGAGGCGGTTCCGGGCAAGCTCGTCCTGATCGGCGCCGGCGTGATCGGGCTGGAACTTGGCTCGGTTTGGCGTCGCCTGGGGGCAGATGTCACCGTGGTCGAGTATCTCGACCGCATTCTTCCCGGAATGGACAGCGAGTTGGCCAAGACCGCCCAGCGGACGTTTGCGAAACAGGGCATGGACTTCAAGCTTGGCACCAAGGTGACCGGCGTCGACACGTCTGGCGAGACGCTTGCGGTGACGCTGGAGCCGGCTGCCGGTGGCGAGACCGAAACGATTGAGGCGGACACCGTCCTCGTCTGTATCGGCCGTCGCCCCTACACAGACGGGTTGGGTCTCGAAACCGTGGGGATCGAGACCGATCAGCGCGGCTTCATCGCGCACGATCACTATCGGACCACAGCCGAGAATGTCTGGGTTGTGGGCGACTGCACGCACGGCCCGATGCTGGCGCACAAGGCTGAAGACGAGGGCGTGGCCTGTGCCGAGCGGATCGCCGGCAAGGCGGGGCATGTGAATTACAACGTCATACCGGGTGTCGTGTACACGGCGCCGGAGATCGCTTCGGTTGGCAAGACCGAAGACGAGCTCAAGTCGGAAGGCCGCAAGTATAAGAAGGGAAAATTCCCCTTCCAGGCCAATTCCCGGGCGCGCACCAATCATGCCACGGACGGATTTGTGAAAATCCTCGCCGATGCGGAAACCGATGAAATCCTCGGCGCTCACATGATCGGTGCCAATGTTGGCGAGATGATCGCGGAAGTCTGCCTCGCCATGGAATTCCGGGCCGCGTCCGAGGATATTGCGCGCACCTGTCACCCACACCCCACGCTGACCGAGGCGGTCCGCCAGGCGGCTATGGGTGTCGAGGGCTGGACGATGCAGTCCTGATCACAGGTTCGGGCTCGGTTGGCGCGAATTGTTTCACGGCGATGTCGTACAAGTCTGCTTCCTCCGTGCTAGGCTTTATCTGTCGGGACGAGCCGTCAAAGGGTCTACCCAAAGCTAGTCGGACCCGGCGGTGCGCGCTAAGAGAGTTGTGTGGCCGGTGTGTCGCATGCGTCTGTTCAAGTCTGGGTCAGGGTTAAACTTAGATGCCGAAGCCGATCGAAATCGCTTCGCCGCGCCTGCGGCTGGTTGCGCTGAATGCCGAACTCGCCGCGCTTCAGCTTGAGGATAGCCTGGCGTTCTTCAAAGCCTTGGGCGTCGATCCCGAACCAACCTGGCCGCCGGAACTCATGGATCTGGCGACCATGGAATGGACGCGCGACCAGCTCGCCGCGCATCCCGGAGAGTCCGGCTGGTATTCCTGGGTCTATATTTCGCCGGTCATGAACCGATTGCTTGGCACGGGCGGGTTCAAGGGGGCACCGGATGCGGACGGCATTGTCGAGATCGGCTACTCCATGCTGATCTCCTACCGTGAGCAGGGCCTGGCGACCGAAGGTGTCGTTGCTTTGCTGGACTGGGCCTATGCGCATGATCGGGTCAAATCGGTTGTCGCCCATACCCGCGATGATCGGGACGCGTCGCACCGGGTGCTCGAGAAGGCGGGCTTCGTCGAGGGCGAAACACGCCAGGAGCCGGATGAGGGCTTTGACGTGATTGCCTGGCACCATACCCCCAACCGGCAAGCGGCCTGACCTCGGTCAGGCTTGGAATTTCACGGTTGAATCAGGTTCTTGAGCTGGTCGAGATAGGCAATCCAGGCGGCACGCCCGGTTTTGGTCAGTGAAGCCCGGGTCTGGGGTTTGCGGTCGACGAAGCTTTTCTCGATCGCGACATAACCGGCTTCCTCCAACTTGCGCAGATGTACCGACAAATTCCCGTCGGAGGCGCCGGTCCGGGTTTTGATCTCGGTGAAGCTGGCATCCCGTGTTGCCGACAGAAAGGCCATCACAGCAAGCCGAAGCTTGCCGTGAATGACATCGTCCAGGGCGTTGGCGTCAAAATCGTCCGGCATTCACACGGCCTCCGCCGCAGGCTCTCCGCGCAGGAGAACGAGACCCGGGACGATGGCCAGGATGCCGACGGCTGCTGCCGCGAAAAGATAGAGGCCATGTGTTCCGACCAGAAGCAGGCCGGCTCCGCTGAACAACCAGGCCAGGATGGCCATGCCCTGCATCCAGCGCGCGCCGCCCAACTGGGCGCTGACATTGAATGACATTCCATAACCGGCGAAGGCGACCAGGGGGATGGTGTCAAACAGGATCGCATGGCCCCGGCCGAGGAAGGCGGCGACCACGGCGCCGATTGCATAGGCAGCCACCATCCAGGTGACGCCGCGCCAGGCGGCGGCTTCGCCGCGATTATTCACCGCACCTGTGCCGGGCTTGTTCCGCAAGGTGCGCCCCAGAAGACTGGATCCGATCAGACCGATTATCCCGTAGGCCAGCCAAACCAGACCGACATATTGGGTCGGGATGGCGATTGTTCCGGTGATGATGCTCCAGTGAGCAAGCAGTGCCGGTGCGGCCAGCCCGCCCCACCAGATGAAGAAACGTCCGCTGAGGGAAGGCGCATATTGTCCACTGGCGGCGACGTCGCGTAGATATTCGAGGTCGGATTGTTCGCTCATAACGATCTCCCAAGTTCTTTGAAAATTAAAGTACAGGGATTGCCGATGTCCGGCAAGGGGATTGGGCGTGCGATATTCCCGGACCCAGATCCGTATGAGGATCGGCTTGCTCGACGGGCTTTGCTGCGGTGCTCTGGCGAGGCTGCAGGCGGCGGGTCAGCCTTTGCGCGCGCGTGGGTGCGCGCCGTCATAGATCGCCATCAGCCGGGCGCTCTCAACATCCGCATAGATCTGGGTGGTGGAGAGGCTGGCATGGCCGAGCAACTCCTGGATTGCGCGCAGATCGCCACCATGCGCGAGGAGATGGGTGGCAAAGGCATGGCGCAATGCGTGTGGTGTCGCGGTTTCCGCAAGTCCGAGTCGGCCGCGCAGATCCTGCATCAGCATCTGCACGTTGCGTGCGCCCAAAGCCCCCCCGCGCGCGCCCCGAAAAAGTGCAGCCTCCCGCTCCGTGGGATAAGGGCAGAGCGAGACATAGCGCGCGGCGGCTTCCGCGACGGCCGGCAGCACCGGGACGATCCGGGTCTTGTTGCCCTTGCCCGCGATGCGCAGCGTGTCCCCAAAGGGATAGTCCTCGCCGGTCAGGCCAAGTGCCTCGGAAACTCGCAGACCACATCCGTACAGGAGGAGGAGAACAGCCTCATCGCGCGCGCTGATCCAGTCCGGTTTTCCGCGCGCGCCGGTTTCCTCAAGCAGCTGGCGTGCAGCCTCTTCGCTGACCGGTTTGGGGGTGCTTCTGCCGAGCTTGGGGCTCTCCACGAGCGAGAGCGCTGGATTGTCGAGTCCCCAGCGTCGCTTGGCATAGGCAAAGAAGGTCCGAACGGCGGATAGCGAGCGGGCCAGGGAGCGGGCCGACAGGCCGGCGCGTCGGCGTTCGGCCATCCACGCGCGAAAGTCACGGGAGGTGAGGGTGGCGAGATCGCCCAGGTCTGGCGGTGACCCCAGATGATCGAACAGGAAATTCCCAAATCCATCCAGGTCACGCTGATAGGCGTCAAGCGTCCGCGGGGAGAGCCGCCGCTCGCCGGCGAGATGGGCCAGGAAGGCGGACTGCGATTCCGCCCATCCGGTCTTCAGGTCTGATGCAGCCATTGGACCACCATGCGCTCCACGGCACGCGCGAGGAAATTCAACAATTCGGTGCCCTGGCCTGACTGAAAGAGGTGAGCGTCCCGGGCAGCCAGGGCGATCAAGCCGTCATGACCATTGAAGTCGAGCCGGACAATCGCCTGCGAGCTGACCCGCGCGCCTTGCTGGCCATAGAGAGCGTGTGCATTGCCGGGGTTCACAGGGCCCAGCATTTCAACATGATCGCCCAGAACATCCCCGACAAAGCCTTCCGCGGCACCCAGGATGGACTCGGCATTTTTCAGGGGGGCGTGTCCCTCAATCAGGACACGGCAAACATCCACACCCAATGCACCGGTCAGCCGGTTCGACATCTTGCTGTCGAGTCCGGACAGGGAATCCACTTCCAGCAGGGCCAGCACCGCCATGTGGATCTGCGATTGGATGGCGAGATTGGCGCGCGCGGTTTCAACGATCGAACCGTTCAGTGATTTCAACTGGCGAATTTCTTCACGCAGCTTGTCACGCGCAGCCGCACCGAGGTCGATTGCGCCGTCATCGCGGCTGGTTTCGACGATCAGCGAGAAAAGCTCGGCGTCTTCGCGCACGAAGTCGGGATTGGTGATCAGGAAGGCGCGAACCTCCTCGGCGTCGCTCGCAGCGCTATTTTGCCGGATCTCATCCTTTGACATGCCGATTGTCTCCCTCGCCTTGAACGCCCACTCTTGTCCTATTCGGTTTACGAGAAGCAAACCGATCTGATTGACCGGAGGTGGCGCATGATCAAACCCGCTCAAAGAGAATATGGCGACAGGATCAATACGGGCGATTCCGGGAAGGCTGAGTGTGACCGGAGTCTCCCCGCATGGTCATCGTTATGATCGCAGGCGAGCTGACACCTGATTCGTTTCTGCCCAGAGCCAGGCCCCGATATTGACCGATACCTTGCCCTATCGCGTGTCCATCCTGTTTCCGCTGCCCCTGCCGGAAGCTTTCGACTATCTCGTCCCGGCGGAGATGGAGCTGCGCCCTGGTGATCATGTGCGGGCGCCACTGGGCAAGCGCTCGGCGCGCGGTGTTGTCTGGGCCGTGAAGACGGGTCCGGGAGACAGGGCGCTCAAGACGGTCGAAGCGCCCGAGGGAGGTGCCCCCCTGCCGCCGGGCATTCGCAAGTTCGTCGACTGGCTTGCCCGTTACCTGGTGCAGCCGCCGGGCATCGTCCTTCGTTCCGTTCTGCGGTCCAGTGAAGCTCTCAAGCCTTCGCCCACGGAGACGGTCTATCGGCGCGGTGGCGGC
This sequence comes from uncultured Maricaulis sp., assembly GCF_905480005.1. Lineage (GTDB taxonomy): Bacteria > Pseudomonadota > Alphaproteobacteria > Caulobacterales > Maricaulaceae > Maricaulis. Next base: position 29,277 of record NZ_CAJQOO010000072.1, on the reverse strand, counting down.
GAAGCCGAGCGGATGACCGATGCCCGGGAGCGGGTGCTGGATGCGATGGCGGCCCTGGGCGAGGCCAGCGCGTCCGAGTTGGCCCGTGAAGCCGGGGTCACGGCCTCTGTCGTCAAAGGATTGGCCAGGGTCGGCGCGCTGACCGAGCTGGTTCGCCTTGTCGACCCTCCCTTCGAGACACCGGATCCGGAAGGCGAAGGCCTTGCCCTGACGCCCATGCAGACCGAGGCGTCCGGCGTATTGCGCCGGCTTGTCCAGGCTGGCGGCTTCCAGGCGGCGCTGCTCGATGGGGTGACGGGTTCAGGCAAGACGGAGGTCTATTTCGAGGCCATTGCCGAATTGCTGAGACGAGAGCCAGAGGCGCAAATCCTCATCATGCTGCCCGAAATCGCGCTCACAGAGGCCGTGCTGTCGCGCTTCCGGGCCCGCTTCGGTGCGGAGCCCGCGCTCTGGCATTCCGGGGCCGGTCCGAAAGCGCGGCGCCGGACCTGGCGTGAAGTGGCGGAGGGTCGTGCCCGCATCGTTGTCGGTGCTCGCTCGGCGCTCTTCCTGCCCTTTCCGGGCCTGCGCATGATCATCGTCGATGAGGAGCATGACCCGACGTACAAGCAGGATGAGGGACTGCCCTATCAGGGTCGGGACCTGGCGGTGGTCAGGGCCAAGATCGAAGGCGCGAACGTCATTCTCGCTTCGGCCACCCCGTCTCTGGAAAGCCTGTTCAATGCCCAGGCCGGTCGCTATGTCCATGTCCGCCTCGCGGCTCGGCCTGGGACGGCGATCCTGCCGGAGGTCGACACCATCGATTTGCGTGAGCACCCGGCCGAGACGGGGCGATGGATGTCGCCGCCCCTCATCGAGGCGGTGCGTGACACGCTGGAACGTGGCGAACAATCGCTGCTCTATCTCAACCGTCGTGGCTATGCGCCTCTGGTTCTCTGTCGCGCCTGCGGCCATCGCATGGTCTCGCCGGATACCCAATCCTACCTCGTCGAGCACCGCTATACCGGCCGCCTGGTTTGTCACGTCACGGGCTTTTCCATGGCCAAGCCGAAGCGCTGCCCCAGCTGTGACGCCGAGGAAAGCCTGACCTCGATCGGGCCGGGCGTGGAGCGTGTCGCCGAGGAGGCGCGCCTCACCTTCCCGGACGCGCGCGTCGAAATCTATTCGTCGGACAGCCGGTCCGGTGCCGAGATCGTTGCCGCAATGGAGCAGGGCGAGATCGATATTCTCGTGGGCACCCAGATTGCCGCCAAGGGTCACAATTTCCCGGGTCTCACCCTGGTCGGTGTCATCGACGCGGATCTGGGTCTGGCCGGGGGCGATCCGCGGGCCGGGGAGCGCACCTTCCAGACGCTGGTCCAGGTCGCCGGCCGTGCCGGGCGGGCAGACCGTCCCGGGCGAGCGCTTCTGCAAACCCATCAGCCCGAGCATGATGCGATCCAGGCGCTGATCGCCGGGGATCGGGATGCATTTCTCGACATGGAGTTCATGGTCCGCGAATCGCTTGGCCTGCCGCCCTTTGGGCGCTTGGCCGCGATCGGCTTCATGTCGATGAATCCGGAACAGGTCGACCGGGTCGCCAGCGACTACGCCGCCAAGGCGCCAAACTCCGAGGGTGTCGAAATCTGGGGACCGGCAGAACCGCCCCGCGCCATGGTGCGGGGCTGGCATCGACGCCGCATTCTCGTTCGAGCCGACAAGGAAATCGACATTTCGGCCTATCTGAGGGCCTGGTCAAAGCGCGTGAAGACGCCCCCATCTGTGCGGGTGTCAATCGATGTCGAACCCTATAGCTTCATCTGAGCACCGCAACCGGGACTGACCTGCCATGATTGAATTCCTGACTTCACCCGCCGTCTGGATGTCGCTCCTGACCCTGACTTTCCTTGAGGTCGTTCTGGGCGTGGACAACGTGGTTTTCGTCTCGGTGGCTTCACAAAAGCTCGCCAAACACCAGCAAACCCGCGGTCGCGACATCGGTATCTGGTCGGGCGCCGTGATGCGGGTCGTCCTCCTTTTCGGTCTTGTGTGGCTCACCGGCTTGACCCATGCGACGCTTTTCAACCTGCCCGAATTCCTGCACGGGCTGGCAGACCCCGATCATCCTGACCGCCTGATAGAAGTGACGCTGGAGGACCTGATCCTGCTGCTCGGCGGCCTCTTTCTCCTATGGAAGGGAACGACCGAGATACACGACACGATCGAGGGGCATCCTGATGCTGGCAAGGGCGGCAAGGTGTCAGGCTTTGTGGCGGTGATTGTGCAGATGTCCGTGATCAATCTGGTCTTCTCGTTGGACTCTGTTTTGACAGCTGTCGGGATGACCCGCGATCTGGGCGGCGCCGACGGTGCTGCGGCGCGCCTGTTCGTGATGGTCACCGCAGTGCTCGTTTCGACAGCCATCATGGTCGCGTCGGCGAAGCGGGTTGCCGATTTCCTCGAACGCTACGCGACGGCCAAGATGCTGGCGCTGAGTTTTATTCTTCTTGTCGGTGTGGCGCTCATCGCCGACGGCCTCGGCTTCCATATCCCCCGGGGATATCTCTATTTCGCGATCGCCTTCTCGCTCCTCGTCGAGGTGCTCAACATCATGGCGCGGAAGGGCCGGAAGGCGTCGCCGAAATAGGGTCTGTCAGGCAGGCTGGATGAGTTGCAGGGTCTCATGCGCACGCTTGATGGATACGCTCAGGCCCCGGTCAAAGGCGAGGCGGTCGTCCTCGATCCCGTCCGCAAAGACAACGCCTGACTCGTTCATCTCGGAAGTCAGGGAGAGGGCCTCGCCGGGCTTGATAAGGCCGTACTTGAGTGAATTCCCTGTTGTCGGACTCGGCCAGGGCTCGCGCGGAAAGAAGGCGAGTTTCGTGTCGGATGGGTCGATTGAGACCCTCGCGCCGGAGAGTTCGATGATCGATCGCGCCCAGCCTGTGGAGCCGGTTCCGGTCGCGATTATGACGCCGGAAGACGATTGGCGCTCGATAGATCCGGCATGAGTGAGCGTGTAACGCGCCGATTGGTGCGAGCGGTGTCCAACGAATATCTCATTGAGGGCCAGCAAGCGCTGGCCGTCACTCAGCGAGGCTTCCACCATTGTCCGGTGCTGCACGGCCGCCGCACCATCGGCAACCCGCGGCAGAAGCGAGCGAAGCTGGTCGGCCCGATGGGCGACGAGAAGCCCGGCGATTTGGTCCGGGGCCGGATTCACACCGACGACAGGCTTGCCGTGCGCATATTTCGCCAGATTGGCGATCAAGCCATCCTGACCAATCGCGATGACAATATCGCCTTCCGCGAAGAGGAAGCGGGACAGGTCGGAGCGGTCGATCTCGATATAGCGCCAATCCTGTGGGATCGATCGCTGAACTGTCAGCAAGGCGCGCTTCTGAGCGTCCGCCTGGCCCATGAGCGGCTCCATTTCCCGATCATGCGAGCGCAAAAAGAATTCCACCTGACCGAGCGTGCCGTGTCGACCAATCAGCAAGTCCAGGTCGGTCTGCCGTGTCACGAGGACCGCGCGGGGTGTCAGGATGCTCACCTCAATCGTCCTTTCGCGCGATCCGTTTGAACTCTGTGCCCAGAGCGGCAAGAAGCTCGGGGGTAATGTTGAGATGCTCGATCGTGCCAATGCTCCCGGCAAATTCCGTCGCGGCGAGACCGATATGGGTGCTGGTCGGAAGGTCGCGATACAGGTTGATGCGGCCCTCTTCAGCCTGGTTTCGTGCGCCTTCAATCAGGCGGATCTCTTCCGCATCGGCCGTCGCCTTCACCAGGGCTGCCGCGGCATCGCCCTCCGCGCGCTGGCGGGCATTCTCTGTATCCCGGTCGATAAGCTCGCGCTCGCGACGCGCGAGTTCGATCCGGGTCTTGAGCTCGTTCTCGGCGATCGCCTGTTCCTTTTCCACTGCCATGGCGCGCCGGGCGAATGTCGCCTCATCAGCCTGCTGCTGGATTTTCTCGAAAGTCGGCGTCTGCAGGGCGCGTGCAAGGTCCGCCGATGGTTTCACATCCGCCACGTGGAGGGTGATGACTTCAAGGCCCAGCTCCGAAAGCGCCACGGCTTCGGTGAGTTGTTCGCTCAAATAGGTCTGGATGGCCCGGACTCCGGTGTCGAGGGCATCGCGCACGGCCAAGGCGCCGAGATAGTCCGTGGCCGCCTGTTGGACATGTGACGCAAGCAGGTTCCGGATATAATCCATTGGAGTGGCAATATGCGTACCGCGTCGCAAGTCGATACTGAAATCCACTCGCTCGCTGATCCGCTCGGCATCGCGAATTCTCCACAGGAGAGTCCCCTGCACCATCACGTCCTGAAAATCTGACGACCGAGCATTGATCACGAAGGGAGTCTGGCGATCATCCATCGGCAGCTCCTGAAGCGATACCTGGTCCGGGCGAAACCAGAATGACAGGCCTCGACCCGAGGCGATGCACTGACCGCGCGCATACTTCATGACGTAGCTGGAGGCGTCGCTGCGCAAGTGCCGGATTCCGGGGTAATTGCGAATTTCAATCATGACTCTGATTCCTTGTTGATCCGCTCATAGAGCTCTGCCGGCCGAAACGCCTTGCCCTTCTCCCGTTTTCCGGTCGGTCGGACGAAGCCCCGGTCGATCATTTTCTTTCGGAAGGCGGGCTTGGTGAGCGTGTGTCCCAGGATGGTCTCGTGGATCTCCTGGAGCTCACGCAGCGTGAAGCGGTGTGGCAGGAGCTCGAAGCCAACGCCTGTATAGTCCAGCTTGCCACGCAGTCTTTGCAGCGTAGTCGCGATGATCAGGCTGTGGTCGAAGGCCAGTTGCATCGGATGACCGTTCCGGTCGCGCAGCTGCGCGGCAGGGCCCTCTTCGTTTGTGCCGAGGCGCTGGACGACCGCTGTATCGAGACCATGCTGCTTGCGCGCCGCCTTCTTGAAAGTCTCGGGCGGAACGAGTGCGAAATAGGCAACCGAAACAACGCGCCCGCGCGGATCTCGATCGAGAGCGCTGAAGGTCCGTAGCTGCTCGACAAAGGCGTCATGAAGACCCGCCTTGCTCTGAAGAACCCGGTTCACCGTTTGCTCGAGTGTTTCATCGATGCGGACAATGCTGCCGGGAAGGGCATGTGTGCCGCCGACCTTGTCGCCATCCGAGCGCTTCTGGACGAGCACCTCAATCACGCCGTCCACTATGGTCAGGAGTGCCAAATCGACGGCGAGGGCCGGCTGGACGTGTCGTTTGAGCTCGTTGGGGCTTGCGGGCATGGTCAATCTCTCTTCTTATCCATTAGTAAATATCTAACTTGTAATAAGTCAAATCATTATTTCTCGAGAGGGCGGCAGAAGGTGCTTGCATGCTGAATCGCCCGGTGTGAGTGGCTTGCTGCCTGCTCCCCCCTGTGCTATCGCAGCGCCGAACCTGAGGGGCTTGCAGTGCAACACGGTGAGTCTCGATTTTTATATCGTTGATAATCAAGCGTTTATGCCGTTCGCGGCAAATTGATGAGCGCTGATCCAGCAAGAGAGTGACGTCACGGTGAAGACCGGCGAAGACGCCATGACAGCCAACGCCGCGGGCCGCTATGCGACCGCGTTGTTCGAGCTGGCGAAATCCGAAGGTGCAGCGGGTGCTGTAGAGGCTGATCTTTCGGCCTTTCAGGCCATGCTTGGCGACTCTGCCGAGCTGAGCGGAGCGCTCGCCTCGCCGCTGTATACTGCCGAAGCCAAGGCCGGCGTCCTCGCCGATCTGGCGAAGAAGGCAAAATTCAACGCAATGACAGGCAATGCCTTTGGCGTCGCTGCGCGCAATGGCCGCGCCGGACAGCTCGGCCAGGTCGCGCGCATCTTCGCTGCGCTGGCTGCAGCGGACCGCGGCGTTGTCACGGCCGATGTGCAGACAGCGGCCGCATTGACCAAGAAACAGACCGAAGCCCTTGCGGCTTCGCTGAAGGGTGCCTTCGGGCGCGAAATCGAGGTTCGTACGGAAGTACGGCCTGAATTGATGGGCGGGCTGATCGTGAAGGTCGGCTCCCGCATGTTCGACTCCTCCCTCCGCACCAAGCTGGATGGGATGAAGACCGCGATGAAAGAGGCCTAGGTCCATGGACATCCGTGCCGCAGAAATTTCTGCGATCCTCAAGGATCAAATCAAGAATTACGGTGCCGAAGCGAAGGTTTCGGACGTGGGTAGCGTTCTGTCCGTTGGTGACGGTATTGCCCGCGTCTACGGCCTCGACGAAGTGAAGGCCGGCGAGCTCGTTGAGTTCCCGGGCGGCATCAAGGGCATGGCCCTGAACCTGGAGCGCGACAATGTCGGTTGCGTGATCTTCGGCGATGACCGGGGCATCAAGGAAGGTGACACGGTCAAGCGTCTTGGCTCGATCGTCGATACCTCCGTCGGCAAAGGCCTGCTGGGTCGCGTCGTTGATGGTCTCGGTGAGCCGATCGACGGCAAGGGCCCGCTCACGGATGTTGCCGAACGTCGCCGCGTCGACGTCAAGGCGCCGGGCATCATCCCGCGTAAATCCGTGCACGAGCCGATGGCGACGGGCATCAAGGCCATCGATGCCATGATCCCGGTCGGCCGTGGTCAGCGCGAGCTGATCATTGGTGACCGCCAGACCGGCAAGACCGCGATCGCGCTCGACACCATCCTCAACCAGAAAGCCATCAACGAAGGCGATGATGAGAGCGCCAAGCTCTACTGCATCTATGTCGCCGTCGGCCAGAAGCGTTCCACGGTCGCCCAGATCGTGAAGACGCTCGAGGAAAACGGCGCGCTGGATTACACCATCATCGTTGCGGCTACCGCTTCGGACCCGGCTCCGATGCAGTTCCTGGCACCGTTCACCGCCTGTGCAATGGCCGAGTATTTCCGTGATAACGGCATGCACTCGCTGATCGTCTATGATGATCTGTCCAAGCAGGCTGTTTCCTACCGCCAGATGTCCCTGCTCCTGCGTCGTCCGCCGGGCCGTGAAGCCTATCCGGGTGATGTCTTCTACCTTCACTCCCGCCTCCTCGAGCGCGCCGCGAAGCTGAATGAAGCGAACGGTTCGGGTTCCATGACGGCGCTGCCGATCATTGAAACCCAGGCGAACGACGTGTCGGCTTACATCCCGACCAACGTGATCTCGATCACCGACGGTCAGATCTTCCTGGAAACCGACCTCTTCTACCAGGGTATCCGCCCGGCCGTGAATGTGGGTCTGTCGGTGTCGCGCGTTGGCTCGGCTGCCCAGACCAAGGCCATGAAGCAGGTTGCCGGCAAGATGAAGGGCGAACTGGCCCAGTACCGCGAGATGGCGGCCTTCGCCCAGTTCGGTTCGGACCTCGACGCCGCGACCCAGAAATTGCTGAACCGGGGTCAGCGCCTGACCGAGCTTCTCAAGCAGCCGCAATTCTCGCCGCTGTCGATGGAGGAGCAGGTCTGCGTTATCTACGCCGGTACGCGTGGCTATCTCGACAAGCTGCCGACCGCCGATGTGCAGCGCTATGAAGCGGACCTGCTGCGTCACCTGCACAGCGAACATGCTGCGCTGCTGACGTCGATCCGCACCGAAAAGAAGCTGACCGACGACAGCGAAGGCAAGCTGAAGGCGGCACTCGACAAGTTCACCGAACATTTCGCGTGAACCTGATCGAGATCAACCGCTGAGGAGAGCCTGATGGCGAGCCTTAAGGACCTAAAAAACCGGATCGAAAGCGTCAAGTCGACGCAGAAGATCACGAAGGCGATGCAGATGGTGGCCGCTGCGAAACTGCGCCGTGCGCAGGAAGCAGCGGAAGCCGCGCGCCCCTACGCCCAGCGCATGGGGGCCGTGATGGCCAATCTGTCCACCGCCATGTCGGGAACCCCGGGGGCTTCGCCGCTCCTGGTGGGGACCGGCAAATCCGACAGCTATCTGCTGGTTGTCATGACCGCTGACCGCGGCCTGTGCGGGGGCTTCAACACGAACATCGTGAAGAAGGCCCGCGAGCGTATCAACGCGCTGAAGGCCGAGGGCAAGGACGTCAACATCATCTGCGTGGGCAAGAAGGGCGCTGACCAGCTCAAGCGTACCTTTGCCTCGCTGATCGTCGACAAGATGGACCTGTCCGCCGAGAAGACGATTTCCGGTGCCACATCGGCCCGGATCGGCGACAAGATCCGACACATGTTCGAGAATGGCGAGTTCGATGTTTGCGAACTCGTTTCGGCTGAGTTCGTTTCGGTCATCTCCCAGAAGCCGCGTTCCAAGGTTCTCATCCCGGCGATTGACGCCATCGATGAGGGTGTGGAGCGCCCGGATCTGGGTGGTGCCGTCTACGACGCCGAACCGGATGAGGAAACCATCCTCAACGTGCTGCTGCCGCGCTATGCCGACACCGTCATCCTCTCAGCCCTGCTGGAGAATGTCGCCGGCGAAATGGGTGCCAAGATGGCTGCCATGGACAACGCCACGCGCAATGCCGGCGAACTCATCGACAAACTCAACCTTGTTTATAACCGCACCCGTCAGGCGCAGATCACCACGGAGTTGACTGAAATCATCTCCGGCGCCGAGGCCCTCTAGGCAGAGGAACACACGCTATGACCACTTCCCAAGGACGCGTCGTCCAGATTACCGGCGCTGTTGTTGACGTTGAATTTGACGGCACACTGCCGGACATTCTCAACGCCCTGGAAACCACCAATGACGGCAAGGCGCTGACGCTTGAGGTTGCCCAGCACCTCGGCGAAAACACCGTCCGTACCATCGCCATGGACGCTACCGAAGGTCTCCAGCGCGGTACCGTTGTCACGGACACCGGTACCCCGATCATGGTTCCGGTCGGCCCGGGCACACTGGGCCGCATCATGAGCGTCACCGGTCAGCCGATCGATGAAGCTGGCGACGTGCCGCACACGATGAAGGCGCCGATCCACCGTCCGGCCCCGTCCTTCGCGGAACAGGCCACGGAAGCTGAAATCTTGCCGACCGGCATCAAGGTCGTCGATTTGCTCTGCCCATACGCAAAGGGTGGCAAGATCGGCCTGTTCGGCGGCGCCGGTGTTGGCAAGACGGTTCTGATTCAGGAATTGATCAACAACATTGCCAAGCTGTTCGGTGGTTACTCGGTCTTCGCCGGTGTCGGCGAGCGGACCCGTGAAGGTAACGACCTGTACTGGGAAATGATCGAATCCGGCGTGAACAAGGACCCCAAGGAGCATAACGGCTCCACGGAAGGGTCGCGTTGTGCCCTGGTCTTCGGTCAGATGAACGAGCCTCCCGGAGCGCGCGCCCGCGTCGCCCTGTCCGGTCTGGCCCAGGCTGAGTATTTCCGCGATGAAGAGGGCAAGGACGTTCTGTTCTTCGTCGACAACATCTTCCGCTTCACCCAGGCCGGTTCCGAAGTGTCCGCCCTTCTGGGCCGCATCCCGTCTGCCGTGGGCTATCAGCCGACACTGGCAACCGACATGGGTGCCCTGCAGGAGCGCATCACCTCGACCAACAAGGGTTCGATCACCTCGGTCCAGGCTGTGTATGTCCCGGCTGATGACCTGACCGACCCGGCTCCGGCCACGACCTTCGCCCACCTCGATGCGACCACGGTTCTGAACCGTGCGATCTCGGAAAAGGGTATCTATCCGGCTGTTGACCCGCTCGACTCCACCTCGCGCATCCTCGAGCCGCGCATCGTCGGTGACGAGCACTACCAGACGGCCCGCCGCGTTCAGGAAATCCTTCAGCGCTACAAGGCCCTGCAGGACATCATCGCGATCCTGGGCATGGATGAGCTGTCGGAGGAAGACAAGCTGACCGTGGCCCGCGCCCGTAAGGTCGAGCGCTTCCTTTCGCAGCCGTTCGACGTGGCTGAAATCTTCACCGGCTTCCCGGGCATCCAGGTGCCGGTCGCTGATACCGTGAAGGGCTTCAAGGCGATCTGTGACGGCGAGTACGATCACCTGCCGGAAGCCGCATTCTACATGGTTGGCACCATCGAGGACGCTGTGAAGAAGGCCGAGAAACTGGCTGCGGAAGCCGCGTAAGGCTCTCCTCCAGATTGGGTAAAAGGCCAGCACGTCTTGGGGCTGGCCTTTTCTTTTGGTCGCAACAAGGGCAGCCTGCGTCGTCAAGAACCGGGAATTCTGACGACGGGGGACCTCACATGCTTGCTGCTCTACTAACCGGCCTTGTCGGGGCCGTCGCATCCCCGCCACCGCCGCCGCCAGAGGCACCGGCTGCTGCCCAGGTCGATCATGACGGGTATGCGGGCGCTGACCTGTGGCGGGCTTGGTCAGCCTGGGTTCGGACCAGCGCCGTCGCTGGGCGTGACCACGCCTTCGAGGCCGCGATCGAGCATGACGGGTGGCGACGAGCATCCGACGGTCCGGTCACCTCCAGTACGACCGGTTATTGGAACGAGGCGTCCGACGCCGGCTTCGTTCAGCTCTGCAACGGCTCGACAGAGGATTGCGAGTGGGTCTATCGAAGTGCTCGCTTGACTGCCCGGCCGGACGACTTTCGCGCCATCGCCGAAGCGACATATGACGGGCAGGCGATAGCCGCGCGCCTTCGCGCACTGGACGTCACGCCAGCCGACCTGTCCGAACAACCGGCATTTGCTTTTCCGGATCTGGATTCGCTCGACGCGATGCTCGAGCCGACGCGGTCAGTGCAGATTGTCTGGGAGCGGGATTGTCCCGCTGTTGGAGGCTGGCAGGCTCGCCTGGCCGCCCAGGGTCCGCTGCCTCTCGGTCCGGTGGAAGGGGCTCGGCCGGAAATGCCGCCACCGCCATACCCAATCCACATCCGGCAAATTGTAGAACTTCCACTCGAGGCCTATGGGGGGGCTGATGTGACGGTCCGGGTCGAGGGCGTGCGGAATCGTGCGGTTTCCGATCTCTGGCAGGCCATCACGGACGGAATAGACGACTGCCATTGACCATTCAGCCGGGCTCGCTGCGACACCCCGCTGCGGGCTGAATGAAGGGGGTCCACAAGCCCGGGATTACCTGCTAGACGGACGCGGAATATCGAAGGTTAGAGCCATGGCTGACAAACTCCATTTTGATCTCGTCTCTCCGGAGCGCCGCCTGTTCGCCGGCAATGTCGAACAGGTTGTCGTGCCGGGCGAAGAGGGTGATTTCGGCGTGCTGCCGAACCACGCCCCTTTCATGTCCGTCATTCGCCCCGGCGCGATCACGGTCATTGATGGTGGGTCGGAAACTCGCACCTTCATCCATGGCGGTTTCGCCGAGGTGACGCCGGATGGTCTGACCATCCTCGCCGAAGAGGCGATTGCTGTTGCCGATATCGATACCGAGAAACTCGCCCAGGACCTGTCCGACGCCCGTGAAGATGTGACGGCTGCCAAGGACGAGGAAGAGCGCGATAATGCAGCCGCGCTTGTTGCGAAATATGAAGCCATGCAGGCCGTTGTCGCCCACTAGCGCCAACGCATTTGTGATGGGTTGATCAGGGTCGCTCCGTCAGGAGTGGCCTTTTTCATGGCTCCTTCGCCAGTCAGATGGCGCCTGACCGGTGATATCCTTGAAGGCTCGGTTGAAGTTGGACCGGGTCTGGAATCCGCAATCGAGCATGAGCTCGACCAATGGTCGCTTCGGTGTCTCGAGCATCAGCCGCTGGGCTTCCGCGACCCGATAGGTCGCCAGCCAGCGACTGACGGACATGTTCCAACGGGCGTTGATTGTCTCGGAAATCTGGCGCTGAGGGCAGCCGATCTGCCGGGCGAGACGGGCCACGCTCAGCTCGGCATCGCGCCAAGGCTCGCGCGCGGCCATGTGCGCTTCAAGTCGTTCCGGAAAGCCGCGCGCGGGCGTTCTCGTCCGCGCCCTTATCCATGCGATGGGACCGCTCTGATGCAAGCTGCAATAGAGAAAATAGATGAAGAAACCGATGAGTCCTGCGAGCGAAATCAACAGCCCAACCGAGCCCGACAAGGGTATCGGACGGGCGAGCTCGAGGACGATAATCGCATCGCCAAGGGCTGTGGCAGCAAGCCAGCCAGCGAGCATGACGCCCCACCGGGCCAGTGGCGGCGGCGCCATCTTGCGCGCCAGGCCAAATGTCGCAACCGCGTAGCCAACGGTGATCGCGAAGAGGGCAACATCCACCAGCCATCCGGTTGGCAGAGTGTGCAGTCCGTCCAGCCAGGGGAGCGCAAGCAGGCCTGCGGGGCCTGCCAGGTGGAAAAGGTCGCGCCGCCTCGGCATGCCGGGCGGGCGTGCCAGGGCTCGGGCGTGCAGGAAAATCAGGACAGGGAAGGCGGCTGCCAGAGCTGGCCGGACCAGATGGAGCTGGTCCGAGTGTCCGCTCGCCGCGAGACCGGTCAGGGCATGCATCAGGGCGAGCAGCCCAAAGGACGCCGCGAGCCAGATATGCGCAACCCTCTGCTCGCCCTTCAAGGATGCCAGATAGAGCGACATGAGCGCGGACAATGTGATCGAGACGGGCAGCAGCCAAATCATGCGCCCATCTAACGGGGTCTGATTGGGATGTCCAAGATCGCGTTCGAGGACGCATGAACGCCCGGCCCGGACTATCACCGCAAAGTCCAGATGGAGGATACCGTGCGACACGACCCCATACGTCCCAGCTTCCTTGCCTCGCTCCGCCTTGGCGCTATCCCGAGCCTTGTTTGCGGCGTGGTGGCCGCTTGCCAGTCGGCTCTGCCACCCGGCCCCGAACCCGCCTATGACTTGATCGTGACCGGCGCAATGATCGTGTCGCCCGAAAGCGTCCATGACGGGCAGGTTCTGGACGTCGCCATTGATGCCGGACAGATCGTGACAGTCGGTGATCTGTCGCCGGATTCAGCGCGCAACGTGATCGATGCCGATGGCCGCTTCCTGCTCCCTGGTCTGATTGATGGTCATGTTCACCTGTACCACGCGACCGGCTTGCGGCGCCGAGACACACCGGACTTCGAAGCCTTGCATGCGGCCTATCTTCGCCAAATGCCACGGAGCTATCTGTTTCATGGCTTCACGACCGTAGTGGAGCTCAATGCCGATCCCGAGACGAACGCGAGATTTCTGGAGGCTCCGGATCGACCGCGCCTCACGCACTGCGGGCCCGGGGTGGTGCTGCCTGATGGCTTCATGGCGCTGGAGGTGCCACTTGATGCTCTGGCAGATGCCTTTCCGGCCCTGCTGCATGATCGCTTCGGGCGGGCGACGCTCGCGCCTGGCATGCTTGCAGCGGACCATACGCCCGAAGCGGTTCTGGACGCCATCCAGGCGGCCGGCGGTGAATGCGTCAAACTCTATTATGAAGAGGCCCTCTGGTGGCCGGGAGGCGCGCCGGACTTCGCGTTGCCGTCCCTGCCGATCCTGCGGGAGGTCACGGCTGCCGCGCGTGCTCGCGGCCTGCCGGTCCTGCTTCACGCCACGACACCGGCGGGGGTTGAGGTGGGCATCTCAGCGGATGTCGACATCCTTGCACATGGCCCTTGGGAGTGGCCGCAGGACGGGTTTGCCGCCCCTGCGCCCGGTCAACAGGTAACAGAGACCATGGCGGCACTCGCCGGGACCGGGATTGGCATGCAATCCACCATGAGGACGCTGGCCAATACCGGCTCGCTCTTTCGGCCGGAGCTTCTCGATGATCCCGCCTGGCTGGATGTCATTCCGGGCGACATGCTTCGGCATTTGCGTTCGGGCGCCCAGATTCAACGCGACCAATTCCTGTCACGATTTGGCCCCGTCATCCTCGCCTCTGGTCAAACCGTCGAGGACATGCCGGCCCTCCAGGCCAATTTCTTTCACCGCTACCAGGCGCTTTTGGCTTGTTTCCACCAGAATGGAGGCTCGCTCCTGTTCGGCACCGACACGGCTGTCGGTGGATTTGGATGGGCTTCGCCGCCGGGGTTGGCAGGGTATTGGGAGATGCGGGACTGGGAGGAGTCCGGCATTTCCCCCGAGGACATCCTCGCAGCAGCAACGATCCGGAACGCGCGCGCCTTTGGCATGGGTGATCAGCGAGGCCTGATCGCCGCTGGCTATGATGCCGACCTCCTCATCCTCAATGCGGACCCGAGGGTGGCCATCTCGGCCTTCGAGCAGATCGAGACCGTGGTTCTGGAGGGACGCCCGATCGATCGGGCCAGCTTGTCGGCGCAGGCCGAGTGAAGGCGCTCAGTCTTGCAGCGCGAAGGGCGCGAAGGCTCGGGCGACTTCCATATAGACATCGCGCTTCCACGGGATGATGAGGTCGGGGATATCGCTCAACTGGCCCCAGCGCCAAGTGTCGAACTCCACTTCGGCATGGGCCTGAAGGTTGATGTCTGCGTCACTGCCATCGAAGCGGAAAGCGAACCAGCGCTGTTTCTGACCCAGATGGCGCTTCTTGTGGAAGCGAGGGTCCTCACGGACTTCCGGCGGGTAGTCATAGGCGAGCCAGCCCTTGATCTCACCGAGATAGCTCACCAGGCCGGCGGTGATCCCGGTCTCTTCGGCGAGCTCGCGCAGGGCGGCATCCTGGATGTTCTCGCCCGCATCAATCCCGCCCTGTGGCAATTGCCAATTCCAGGGCCCGGGTGTGCTGTCACGCCGTCCGAGCCAGATTTCGCCATTCTGATTAAACAGGGCAATGCCAACATTGGCGCGATGATGAGGGTAGGGATCGGAGGCCGTAATTGTCATCAGTGACCGTCGGAAGCCGGTGCGCCATAGCCATCATCACTTGCCGCTGCATCATCGGGATTCCGTGCCCAGCGATGGTCGGTGGAAGCCGACTCGTCATGCGGAAGGGCGGCTTCTGCTTCTGCCGCAAGGCGGGCTTCCAGGCGGCGGCGTGCCATCACGGCTGAAGGCGGGGCCAGCTGATAACCGCGAAGGTCGAGGCTGATGGCCCAGTCGCGAATCTGTTCAACCGTGGCTGGATAGGCGAATCCGGTTCCCAGTGCTGAGCCGTTCTGGATGGCCAGCGCTTCCAGTGCGAGGAGGCGCTCGTCGATGGCGTCCGGCGACAAGTCCTCGTCCAGGATCCGGTCGGCGACGGCGTATTTGATATCGGTGGCGTCAGCGGCAGCCTCGATGGTGGAGCGGCGCCCGGAGCCATCATGCAAGAACGCGACGCCGCGTTCTTCCAGAGTCCCAAAGACCTGTCGCATGGCGCCCTGTGATGCCGAAAAACGGGCGCCCAGATAATTCGTTACGCCGAAATAGCCAGTTGCGCGGCTCAGCACCCAGGTGAGGCGGCGGCTATTCTCTTCCGCAGTCCCGTCGGCCAGCAAGGTGTGCGGACCCGGGTCGTTATTGGGATAGTCGAAGGGCTCCATGGGGGCTTCGATAAGGACTTCATGGCCAGCCGCACGAGCACGGTCGATCCAGGTCTGGAGATCGCGTGTATAGGCGGCAAAGCTGAGCGCCACTTCCGGCGGCAAGTCGTTGATGGCGGCCTCGGTCACGGCAGAGTTAAGCCCCATGCCACCTATCACGACAGCGATTGTGGGGGCACCCGGGTCGCCATGGTAAGGCCGTGCATAGGCGCGTGACGGCCGCGAGCCATCCGCGGCGATGATCGGGAGCGGGCCGCCCGGACCCGGTTCAGTGAGGCCGGCGATCGGCGCTCTGGGCAGCGCATTGGGATTGGCGACCGCTGTCGTGCTTGCCGCGAGGCGAGCCTCGGCCTCAGCGGGGTCAGAGCCCGATGTGTCGGCTGACGCAGCCTCGGAGCGCGGGCTGGCGGGCGCATTGAACCCTTCGCGGACACCGGAAAGGGTCACTTCATCTTCGCCGGCCGGATCGAGAAAGCGAATGCCATCTCCGCGATCCGCCTCATCAGCGCGCATGGCTTGCTGGACCGGCTCCGGTATTGGCGCGGGTTCAACGTCACGAACCGCGCTCGGCAGCGCGATGTCGCCATTGCCGAACAGCGCCACCCCGCCAATCGCAAGGCTCAGGGCCACGGCAGCGGCAAGGCCGGCAAACAGCGGAGCCCGCAAGGTGAGAAGCGGCTGGGCGTGGCGAAGAAGGGCGGTCGACATGGCGGCGGCACGGTCTGTGGGTTGCACTTGAGGCGAGATTTACGGATCTCGCGTAAGTGCCAATGTGCGTGCCCCTGCTGTAAGAAACGGTTAACGGCGACGGGCTTTTGCCCGCCGCCGTCAATTCCGGTCCAACCTGTTTTGACTGTCAGCGTCAGGGACGCAATGAAGCCTGTTGGGTTTCCATGGCAGCGCTGAGGAGCTCGACCGCGCGATGCAGTTGATAATCCTCGTCTTCCGGCCAGTCAGCGGGCGGCTGCTCGACAGATGCGATGTCGGTGGTTTCACGCTCGTCGCCATTTTCGTTCTCGAGCGCGCCATCAAGGTCCGCCTCGGAGCCGATTTGTGGAACAGGGCTTTCCGCGTCTTCTTCCAGCGCCCATGCGGAAATCAGCTGATCCGGGATGATCCCTGTCGCCTGGATCGAACGGCCGGCCGGCGTGTAGTAGCGGCCGGTGGTCAGGCGCAGGGCGCCGTCACGTCCGCCACGCAACGGGATAATGGTCTGGATCGAACCCTTGCCGAAGCTTGTCATGCCGATCAGCTCGGCACGTTCGCGGTCCTGGAGTGCGCCGGCAACAATTTCCGCCGCGCTGGCTGTTCCCTCATTGATGAGGATCACGATCGGGACGCCGTCGAGGCGATCGCCCGGCCGGGCATTGTAGCGTTGGGTATCGCGCGGATCGCGGGTGCGGGTCGAGACCACCTCTCCGCCATCCAGGAAAACATCGGTAACGCCGATGGCCTGGTCCAGCAGTCCGCCGGGGTTGAAACGCATATCCAGGATGAGGCCTGGCAACTCGGCGCCGAACTCATCCTGCAGGTCCGTCAGGCCCTCATGGACCATTTCGGTCGTGCGCTCATTGAAGCCGGCAATGCGCATATAGGGCACACCGTTTTCGATCCGCGTGGCCACGGTGCGCAGCGGAATGGTATCGCGAACCAGGGTGACGTCGAAAGGATCGTCGGCCTCACGGGCAATCGTGATGGTGACCGGGTCGCCCACGGCGCCCCGCATCAGCGCGACCGCTTCATCGACGGAGATGCCGACAATGCCATCACCGTCCACGGCGATGATACGGTCATTGGTGCGCAGACCGGCGCGCTCGGCCGGCGTGTCCGCTATCGGAGAGACGATCGTGATGTATTGGTCGCGCCGGACCACTTCCATGCCCAGGCCGCCATACTCGCCGCGCGTGGTGACGCGGAGATCTTCGTAGGCATCAGGACTGTGATAGGCAGAGTGCGGGTCCAGCGAGGTCAGCATGCCTTCGATCGCGGCTTCGATCAGCTCGGCCTGGTCGGTGTCCGACACATAATCGGCTTCGATCCGGCTGAGCACATCGCCAAAAAGTTCGATCTGGCGGAAGCTCGCTGTCCGGTCTTCCTGAGCGCCCTCAGCGGACACCGCGATGGCGACAGCACCGACGGCCAGAGCCACCATCGAAACGAAGACATTGATACGCATGCTAACTCGCGTCCTTTGAGCGCGATGGGTCAGGCCCGGTTGCGATCAGGTCCGGAACCACGGGCCGGGATCGATCGCATCGTCATTCCGTCTCAGCTCCAGATACAAATCCGGTGCCGGTTGGGCATTCTCGGACATGGCGCCAACCGGCTCTCCGGCAAGGACGCTTTGACCGACGCTGGCATACGTCACGGACATGCCTGCCAGCACAACATAGTAGCCGTCGCCGACATTGAGTATCAAGAGACCGCCGTATGTGTTGAACGGTCCAGCAAACTCGACGCGACCATCGAAGGGAGACACTACCTGCGCTCGCGGACGGGTCCGAATGAAAATTCCTTCAGATGCTGTGCCATCTTCGGCCACTTCGCCAAATTCACGGACAATCTCCCCGCTTGCCGGCGGACGGAGGCGGCCGCGCGCATCGGCAAAGCGCAGGGTTTCAAGCGGTGCATTGGGCACGCGGGCCGAGACGAGGTCGCGAGGCGGACGCGGCCGGGGGCCGGGAATGCCGGTCTCAGGCGGTTGCCGACGTGGGTTCAGCGTCGGCATGACCTCAGCCATGCGCGACAATTCACCGATCAGCGAGCGGATAGAGCGGGCGCGCTGACCGGCTGTGCTCGAAGCCTCCAGATAGGCAACAGCCTCATTCCGGCGTCGCGCTTCCAGCGCCTGACGCTCGGCGATCAGCACTTCGAGTTCCAGACGCTGGGACGACAAGGTCCGTTCGGCTGTATTCAGCGTTGTCTGCTCGGCCTCGATGGAAGCCCGCACATCACGCAATCGTGTCAATTGGTTCGCGATCTGATCAGCCCTTTCACGCAGGGCCGGTGCGACTTCCGCCATCAGGGCGGCAGCGCGGGCGGCTTCGGCCGCATCATCCGGAGCGGCCAGTACGGCGGGCGGGGTCTGGCTTTCGATCCGCTGTATCGCGGCAAGAATGTCAATAAGGGTCTCACGATCTGCCGTGAGCCGGGCGAGAAGGTCCGCTTCTTCTCGGGTCAGGCGAGCCAGTTCGCGCTCGGCGTCCAGCGCAGCATTCTCGCTTGCACCGACACGTTCACCCAGATCAACCAGTTGCTGCTGCATCAGGGCGACTTCATTGGCCAGGCCTTCAGCCTGCCGGCGGGCTGCCTCTGCACGGCTGGCCGCCGCTTGCTCTTCCTGTTCCAGGCGCGCTGCCTCCTCCGGATCCGGTGGACTGGCTGGCTGCGTCTGGAATATCAGCAGGGCTGCGATGATGCTCAACATGGCGGGAAGGCTAGCTCGCTACCGGTTGGGGCTCAATCACGATGGTAAGGCGTGCCGGCGAGGATGGAGACCGCCCGGTATAGCTGTTCGGCCAGCATGACCCGCACCAGCTTGTGGGGGAAAACGGCCGGCCCGAAAGCGAGCGTCAAATCGGGATGCGGCAGCTGGCTCCGATCATGACCGTCGGCGCCGCCAATACAAAAAACCGCCTCTCGGCAGCCCTCATCACGCCATTGCCCGATCTGGCGAGCGAGTTGGCGCGAGGACAGGGCCTTGCCGCGCTCGTCCAGGAGAACAAGGCGTACACCGGGTTCCAGGCCGACTGCGAGCGCGCGGCTTTCTTCGCGCGCGCTCTTGAGCGACCGGTTGTCGATCTCTGTTTCGGAGAGAGGGCCCAGGCCGATCGCGCGACCGGTCGCTGTGCCGCGACCGGTATAATCATCAACGAGATCACGTTCGGGGCCGGATTTAACCCGCCCGACGGCCGTAATTCGCAGCTTCACCTAGGAGGCCGATGAGTCCGGCTCGACCGACCACATCTTTTCAAGATTGTAGAATTCCCGGACTTCCGGTCGGAACAGGTGGATGATGATGTCGCCAATATCGATCAGGACCCAGTCATTGGTCTGGGTGCCCTCGATACGGGCCTTTCCGCCACCGGCATCCTTGAGCTTGCGCACAAGATGATCCGCCAGCGAGGCAACATGCCTTGCCGAACGACCGGATGCGATGATCATGATATCGGTGATGGATGATTTTCCACGCAGATCGATGGCAACGACGTTTTCCGCCTTGTCGTCATCGAGCGAGTCGAGGATCAGGGTTTCCAGGGCCTCGACGGGGCCGTCATCGCCGGTGACGCGAACGGCGGCGGCCGTTTCCTGCTCAGCGCGGCGCGATAATTCCGTAGACAGGGTCTAAGTCCTCTCTGTCATTCCAATACAGCCCTAGCTATATCACGCTTTGGCGGCAGGTTCGAGCCAATGCAGCGTGAACAGGTCAGCCGGGTCGGACCAGGTCTGCAAGACATCAAAACCCACTGATTTTGCAAGGGAAGTGAAACTTTCCGGTGTGAATTTGTGGGAATTCTCGGTGTGGATGCTCTCACCTTCGCGCAGTTGAAATTCATGCCCTGACACGGTGAAGTGCAGGTCGCGGATCGCGATGAGATGCATCTCGATGCGAGCTTTTTCGGCATTCCAGATCGCCTTGTGGCGCAAGGCCGAGGCGTCAATTGTGCCGCCGAGTTCGTCATTGATGCGATCGATCAGGTTGAGATTGAACCGTGCGGTGACCCCGGCCTTGTCATCATAGGCCGCCACCAGACGGTCGGCATCCTTCACCCGGTCCGCTCCGATCAGGACGGCATCCCCGGGCCGCATGGCCTTGCGGAAACCAGACAGAAGCGCGCGTGCGCCCTCGGGCTCGAAATTTCCGATCGTGGATCCTGGAAAAAAGATGATCCGGCGACCACTCTCGAGTGTCAGGTGTTTGAGATCCAGGCCCTCGGTAAAGTCGGCACAGATCGCTCCGACCTGAAGGTTCGGATAGTCCGCGGCTATCTCCTGACAGGCCGATTCCAGATGCTCGCCGGAAATGTCGAGACCGACATAGGCGGCCGGCACGCTGAGCGCGTCCAGAAGTTTGCGGATTTTCACGCTCGAACCGGAACCCGGCTCGATCACCACGGCGCCCGGCCCGGCGAGTGCGGCCAGTTCCGAACCGATCTGGTCGAGTATGCCGAGCTCGGTCCGCGTGACGTAATACTCCGGGAGCGCGGTAATCTCATCGAAAATCGCCGACCCCTTGGCGTCATAGAAATAGACGGGGGTGAGCTGTTTCGGGGTTCGCGAAAAACCGTCCAGGACATCGGCCAGGAAATCCCCGGCCGGTGGTTGCTGGTCGTCGTAGAAGGCAAGCGCTGCGTGAGTGCTCGGGCGGCCGGAGACCCGGTCGTGCATGGTGCTGTCCTGTCGGCTTCGTCTGGAAAATCAATCGTGCGCGCGCAGCGCAGTCGAGGAGTGCGAGTGTAACCTCTCAGTTAGATAGGTCCATGCCGGTGTCGATTGGAGCGGCAGTGAGGCCGCTTCGCTCTCACGAAGTCGTGAGCTGGCATAGTGCCGCGCTGCGCGCGACAGCCGCGCCCGAACAGCATCTTGGGGTCTGGAGATAACGGCGACGGGCACGGTTTCAAATATGCGGTTCCAATTGGCCCAGTGATGAATTCCGGCCAGATTGTCCGCGCCCATCAGCCAGACGAAATGGGTCGCGGGATAGCGGCGCTTGAGATGGTGAAGGAGGTCCACTGTCCGGGTGGTCCCGAGCCGGGTCTCGATATCGCTGACCTTCATGCCCGGTTGGTTGGCGATGGCCTCGACCGCAGCGAAGCGACGCTCGAAATCGCCGGTCGGATTGCCCTTGAGCGGATTCTGCGGCGTGACAAGCCACCAGACCTGATCAAGGCCCAATCGGCGCATGGCTGTCCGGGCCACATGCCTGTGGCCGGCATGGGGCGGATCAAAACTGCCGCCAAACAGGCCAATGCGCATGCCGGCAGAGACGCCCTCTCCCCGCAGCGCCCCCAGGCGCGTCATCGACCGTCCTCCTGTGAGGAAACCCGAACGATATCGTCAGTATGGACGAGGGCGGCAGCGCGGCGATAGCCGAGCCGGTCTTCGGCCTCGTCGCTGCGGCAACCAGCAAGCTGGCGGGCCTCGTCCGCGCCATAGGCTGTGACGCCCCGCGCCACCAGCTCACCCTGAGGCCCGAGAATACGAATGGTGTCACCGCGTTCAAACTGTCCATCAACCGCCGTCACTCCCACGGGCAGAAGTGACTTGCCGTCCTGCAGCGCTCCGACCGCGCCCGCATCGATGCGAAGCGCGCCATTCGGGCTGACGACCCCGGAGATCCAGCGTTCGCGGGCGCTGGTCGAGCTGTTTGCCGGATGGAACCAGCTGCCATGGTTCGCACGCGACAGGCTGAGAATGGGATGTCGGGCTGTCCCGATGGCAATCGCGGTAGAGCAGCCGGACGCACCGGCCAGCTCGGCGGCCATGATCTTGGTCCGCATTCCACCGGTGCCGACACCGCGCTCGGCATTGGCCCGGCCGGCCATGGCCTGAATGTGTGCATTGATGACCGGCACATCGTGTTGCGCCTGAGCGTCGGGGTGTCTGCGAGGGTCTGCGTCATAAAGCGCGTCGACATCGCTGAGAAGAACCAGAAGTTCGGCCCCGGTCAGCTGCGCCACGCGAGCAGCGAGACGGTCATTATCGCCATAGCGAATCTCGTCCGTGGCAATCGTATCATTCTCGTTGACGATGGGCAGGGCACCCAGATCCATCAGGGTGGACAGTGTCGCGCGCGCATTGAGCCAGCTGCGGCGGCTTTCCGTCACATCAAGTGTAAGGAGGGCCTGCGCCGTGGCCACGCCATGGGGCGCAAAGGCGCTCTCCCAGAGGTCCAGGAGGCGGGGTTGTCCCGTCGCCGCCGCGGCCTGTTTCTGTTCGAGCGAGAGCGTGCCCGCGGGCAGGCCAAGTCGATCACGACCAAGGGCCACCGCGCCTGAGGACACCAGCGTGACCCGTGCCCCGCCCTCGCGGAGTGCGATGATATCATCGGCGATCGCGCCCATGACCGGTTCGCCAGCCTGAATCAGGCTGGAGCCAACCTTGACGACAACGC
Source organism: uncultured Maricaulis sp. (assembly GCF_905480005.1). Lineage (GTDB taxonomy): Bacteria > Pseudomonadota > Alphaproteobacteria > Caulobacterales > Maricaulaceae > Maricaulis. The sequence continues at coordinate 6,928 of NZ_CAJQOO010000072.1, read as the reverse complement.
CCCGCGCCGTGCCGAGGTCACGCGGTGTCATGACGGGGTCCAGCCGTCCTCGCCCTTTTCTGCTGCGAGGGCAGTTTCAATGGCGGCCTTCTCGGCGCGGCGGGTCTCGAGCACGACTTCCCAGGCGCTGCCGCACAATTCCTTGACGCCATTTCCGGCGACACCGGACAGGGTCATGACCGTTTTTCCACTCTCGGCTTCCAGGGCGGCAGTTTTCTCGGCCACCATCCCGGCATCCATCGCATCTGTCTTGTTGAGCGCGAGAATCTCGTGCTTGTCCGGCAGCCCGTCGCCATAGGCTTCCAGTTCGCCACGGACAGTGCGATAGGCACCAACCACATCGTCCTGTGTCCCGTCGATGAGATGGATCAGGGAGGCGCATCGCTCGATATGGCCAAGAAATCGATCGCCAATCCCGGCGCCCTCATGGGCGCCCTCGATCAGGCCGGGAATGTCGGCCACGATGAAGCGCGATCCCGGGCCCAGATCAACCACACCGAGATTGGGATAGAGCGTCGTGAACGGATAGGCCGCAATCTTCGGATTGGCCTTGCTGACGACGGAGAGGAAGGTCGACTTGCCGGCATTGGGAAGCCCGACCAGACCGACATCGGCGATCAGTTTCAGCCGAAGCCAGATCCAGCGCTCCTCGCCCGGCCAGCCGGGAATGGTCTTGCGCGGCGCCTGGTTGGTTGACGTCTTGAAGTGGGAATTCCCCTTGCCACCATCGCCACCGCGCGCCAGCAGGACGCGTTGGCCGATATCCGTCAGGTCGGCGAGGACTTCCTCCTTGTCCTCATCAAGGATCTGGGTGCCGGCTGGCACCTGCAAGACAACATCTTCACCACTCGCCCCGGTGCGGTTGCGACCCATGCCATGCATGCCGGTATCGGCCTTGAAATGCTGCTTGTAGCGATAGTCGATCAGCGTGTTGAGGCCTTCGACCGCCTCGATCCAGACATCGCCGCCCTTGCCGCCATCGCCCCCATCGGGCCCGCCATATTCGACATAGGCCTCGCGCCGAAACGACACGCAGCCACCGCCGCCATTGCCGGAGCGGACATAGACTTTGGCTTGGTCGAGGAATTTCATGGACGGAGCTTTCTGGACTGCACAGCGGGTATTTGCACAGTCTATACAGGCAAAACAACGGGAAATCAGTGCGTTTTAGCGGTGATCGGGTCGGCGGGCGCGGCGACCTCAATGAAGACGGATCTGTCGGTTTCAGTGAGTTCGGACACACGGTGCGCGGCTGACCGGGTCAAACAGCCTTCGGGCCCGGTCAAAGTGAGAGTGAAAGCTCATGCATGTCAGCCGGGCCCATGCGCGCCATCGAGAAAGCCCGCACACCGTCGCCTTCATGTCGGAAGCCGAGCTTCTCCAACACGCGTCCCGAGGCCGGATTGTCCTTGTAGAACCCGGCGATCACACGTCGCGTGCCCAGCGTGTCGCGGGCATAATCGACCAGGCCTTGTCCCAGTTCGGTCGCCAGGCCGCGGCCCCACCATGGCTTGGCGATCCAGTAGCCTATCTCCCATTCTGAACCGGGCGCACGCTTGAACACGCCGCCGCCGCCAACCAACTGCGAGTCCATCTCGACGGTCAGGGAGAGGTTCCCGCCTGGCTGCCAGCTGGCACGGGTCGTCAGGACCCACATCTCTGCCGCCAGCGCCGGATAGGGATGGGGGACGCGGGCCGTGTTCTTTGCCACATCATAATCGCCCAGATAGGTCGATATATCCGGGGCGTCGCCCAGCTCGGGCAGGCGCATCAACAGGCGTTCGGTTTCAATCCGCGGGCCCATGAGCCTCTCCTCGCGGGGGGAGAATAGAAAAAGGGGAGGCGGTGGTCCGTCTCCCCTTTAACGCGTCTGGCGCTGTCGGACCCTGCCTGTTCAAGACACGGTCCGAATATGTGCGAACCGCTTATTCTGCTGCTTTGGCAGTCGGCTCTACCGAGACGAAAGCCTTGCCGCCGGACTTTTTCGCGAAGACCACACGGCCTTCGGTAAGCGCGAAGAGGGTATGGTCCTTGCCCATGCCGACATTGGCACCCGGATTCACCTTGGTGCCGCGCTGGCGCACGATAATGTTGCCGGGAATGACTTCCTGGCCGCCATACTTCTTCACACCAAGGCGGCGACCTGCGGAGTCGCGACCGTTACGGGATGAACCGCCTGCTTTTTTGTGAGCCATTGATCAGTCCTCCGATTACTTGGCCAGCGCCTTGGCGGCGTTGATCCAGTCGTTTTTCTCAGCCTTCGCCTTGAGACCCGTGATGGTCTCGTTCAGGGCGTCGACATCTGCATCGGTCCAGGCCGCGATCTGCGCGAACGTGGTGATGCCGGCTTCGTTCAGCTTGGTGGCGAGGGCGGGACCCACACCAGTCAGCTCGGTCAGCGTATCAGCGGCTGCAGCCTTCGGCGCGGCAGCTTTCTTGGCCTGAGCCTTCTCAGCTTTCGGCGCCGCTGCCTTCGGAGCGGCAGCCTTGGCTTTCGCCTTCGGTGCTTCTGCGGCTTTCGGGGCGGCCGTGGTTGACTTCAGCGCAGTCTTGGCCTTCTCGCCCGGCGCGACGATTTCCGCGATGCGAACGACCGAACCCCACTGACGGTGGCCCTTCGTACGGCGGTAATTCTTGCGGCGACGCTTTTTGAAGACGATGATCTTGCGCGCGCGATTGGTGTCCAGCAGCTCGCCGATCACCTGGGCGCCATCAACGGTCGGCGAACCAACCGTGACGCCGGAATCGGAGCCGAGCATCAGTACATCACCGAGATCGAGCGTGTCGCCTGCGGCGCCGTCGAGCTTCTCGATGCGAATTTCGTCGCCAGCGGCAACGCGGTATTGCTTACCGCCGGTCTTGATCACTGCAAACATGATCGTTTCTATCCTTTTGTCCGATCCGTCCGATGCCGCGGGATCACCTTGATCCGGTTGGCTCGGCGGGTCCTTTTTCTTCACTCCGTATGCCCGGAGCGTTGTTCATGATTTATGGGCCCGCCACGGCAAGCCGAGCGAGCAGGAGCGGGCGTTATACGCACGCCCGCTCCAGAGTCAATTAGCTGAACCTGCGAAAGTCGTGTATTACCGCCCCGGGCCACCGAATGTGTCCGGGCGAACTTCGCCGCGATTGCCATCGCGGGTCGAGTCCACGCCCTCGCGAACGCGTTCCTGATAGGCGTCCCACTCGGCTTCGGTGTAACAGATCCGCTCGCGCTGGCGCGTACCCGTGATCTGGATGCGGCGACAGGTAAAGCGATCGCCGTCGGAGGTGACGCCCTGGTCGGGAAGCGCTTCGGCCACATCTTCGTTCGAGGTGGTTGCACAGCCGGCGACGGCGGTGAGTGTCACGGCGCCAACGGCACAGGCGAGAGTCTTGATAGTGAACTTGATCATACTGGTCACGATACCCCTTATTATGTGTTGGCGCTGACCATAAAGGACAGAGTGCCGGTTCGCAAAATGAACTTTTTGCGTGCGCTGCCGCGCCCGTACCGCATCCGCCTCTTGATTTTGTCGGCTCACTCAGTACAAACGCGCTTCCCCGCGGAGAGGTGCCGGAGTGGTTGAACGGGGCGGTCTCGAAAACCGTTGAGCGCGCAAGCGTTCCGAGGGTTCGAATCCCTCTCTCTCCGCCACTATTTCCCTAAGCACCGAAAATCCCACAAAACATTGTAATCTGAGGCGTTTAATGTAGCGCCCTGGTACAGAAAATGGTACAAATGGGCATGCAAAAAGTGCCCCATCACGAGCGCCTCTATAAGCGCGGAAACACCTATCAGTACCGCTTTCTCGTTCCTGCGGAGTTGCGGGCGTATTTCGGCGGCAAGTCCGAAATCAAGAAGTCGCTCAAGACCGATAGCCTCAAGGAGGCCAAGGTTCGCTGGGCGCGCGAATGCGCGCAGACCGATCGCGAAATCGCTGACGCCAGGCATAAGCTTGAGACGAGTAGCAACAGCCACCGCACGCCTACGAAATCCGAAGCTTGGACAATGGTCAGGGACTGGCATACAGAACAGCTGGAGAGGGAGAAGCTAGCGCTTGCCAGTGCCAGCATCGAAGACCTTCCCGCGCGGCTGCAACACTCGCGCGAAGAGCAAACCGCTCATGCACAACACGGATTTGTTCAGAAGTTCCATCCGATGGCTGACGCCGTGTTGGGGTTCCTTTGCGAGAGGAATGACTTGCAGACCCCAGCGCCGTAGTCTGAAGTCTACTGCTACATGGCTGATCTCATCCATCGGGCAAGGGCGGATGTCCTACGTCGAAGCATTGCTCTCATGGAGAACGATACCAATGAACATCCTGCGGGCATTGACCGTGTGTTCCTAGATGGTCCACCTGAGCCGCAAGACCTACAACCAGTAGCAACAATGTTGAACCCGGGTTCAAAACACGTGGCGGTCCCGCTGGGCAATGCGGTCGAAGCGTATGTGAACGATCCCACTCGGAATGCGAAAGACAGCACGCGTCGCGCCAATAGAGACAAGCTCTCGCCCCTCGTAAGACACTTTGGTGCCGACGCAGACCTCAAAGGCATTACGAGTGAAGACTTTGAAGCGTGGACGCGGCTCCTTCTCAGGCTTCCCAAGAATGCCGGAAAACGTTTTCCCGCTGGCTCACTTGAGGAAATGGTGAAAGCTGGCGAGGCCGTTAGAGCGGAGCCGATAGCCCGGTCTAACGCGAGGGGAATACAGCAATCTGCCTCTAGCCTTATCGATCATCTCGTCAAACGCGAGCGCCTCGATCGAAATCGGCTAAAACCACACATTCTCCCGAAGACGAAGTTCACCAAACCTTCGCGGAGACCATTCACCGTGGCTGAGCTGAATACGCTCTTCCGGCAGCCAGTATTTACCGGGTGCATTGATGAGGAAAGAGGCTTCTCCAAAACCGGCCCCAACGTACCGAAGAGGAGCCGCTACTGGTTGCCCCTGATTGCTTTGTTCACCGGCATGCGAATGGGAGAGATTGCACAGCTTTGGACTGACGACGTGTTGGAGCCGGATGGCGTCTGGGCTCTTCGCGTCCAATTCAATGCAGACCGCGATCAGGAGCTAAAGAACCCTGGAAGCGATCGCATTATTCCTATCCATAAAACGCTAATTGACCTCGGGTTTGTTGATTGGGCTTCTGCTGCGCGGCAAAAGAATGCCTCCCGGTTGTTCCCCGACATACCGAAGTCGAAGGACAAACAAGACTTCTCAAGCATCTTCTCGAAGCGTTTCTCAAAGTTTCTGGAGACCGCTGATCTTTGGAGGGACGGACGAACGTTTCACTCCTTGAGACACAATTTTCGAGATGCGGTCCGTGATGCCGATCTCTCCGATAGTGTGGCCAAAGTCCTTGGTGGCTGGGCGGATGACGACCCTCACAATCAATATGGTCGAGGATACAAGATTGAGATGCTCAAAGCTGCGATTGACCCAGCCCCCTGAATTCCGGCCAGGGGATGGTAGAGTCCATCGAGAAGAGGATGGACGATGCGCAAAAGCCGTTATTCGGAAGAACAGATTATCGGGATGCTCCGCGAGCACGAAGCGGGTGTCACGACCAAGGAGCTATGCCGCAAGTACGGCATCTCGGATGCGACGTTTACAAGTACAAGGCCAAGTTCGGCGGCATGACGGTGTCGGATGCCCAGCGGCTGCGGACGCTGGAGGCGGAGAATGCCAAGCTGAAGAAGCTTCTTGCCGAACAGATGCTGGACAATGCGGCGCTGAAGGATCTGGCCTCAAAAAACTTCTGACGCCCGATGTGAAGCGACGGGCCGCGCGTCACCTGATGGAGGCGCACGGGCTGAGCGAACGTCGGGCGTGCCGGTTGGCCCGGCTGGACCGGTCGACCTTCCAGTATCGCAAGCGCGATGCGGGCGATGAGCGCCTGCGCGCACGTCTGCGTGATCTGGCCGGGGAGCGGCGTCGCTTCGGCTATCGCCGCCTGGGCATCCTTCTGGCCCGGGAGGGGCTGAATGCGAACCACAAGAAGCTTTATCGTATCTACCGCGAGGAAGGGTTGGCCGTGCGGCGGCGGCGAGGGCGCAAACGGGCCACGGGGACGCGGCGTCCGATGGTGCTGCCGAGCGGCCCCAACCAGCGTTGGAGCCTGGACTTCGTATCCGATGCGCTCACGGACGGGCGGCGGTTCCGAACCCTGTGCGTGGTCGACGACTTCACACGCGAGGCTCTGGCGATCGTGGTCGACACCTCGCTCTCGGGCGTGCGGGTCGGCCGGGAACTGGACCGGATCATCGCCCGGCGCGGCAGGCCGACCATGATCGTCTCGGACAATGGCACCGAACTGACGAGCCACGCCATCCTGCGCTGGCAAAAGCAACGCGGTATCGAGTGGCACTACATCGCGCCGGGAAAGCCCCAGCAGAACGGCTTCGTGGAGAGCTTCAACGGACGTCTGCGGGACGAATGCCTCAACGAGCACCTGTTCACCGCTCTGGCGGAGGCGCGAACCCTGATCGAGGCCTGGCGGGTCGACTACAATACCTGCCGGCCCCACACCTCGCTGGGCGGACTGGCGCCTGCCATCTACGCCCAGCAAACCCGCAAACACCGGCCCGGTTCGCCTGAGCTACGCATGGGCTCCGCTCACCGGGCCTTGAACCCAGAACCCAAACAGGAAAGAAAGGCGAACAGACTCTACTAACGAGCGGCCCGGATCAGGGGGCTGGGTCAGGGGTCACGATGCGGCGTCGCTCGCGCTCGATCGCCTGTGCCAGATCATCGAGAGTGGTCGCGTTGGGCGGCGCCCGGAGCAGGTCACGAGCCATTGGATCATCCATCATTCGCGCGAAACGCTCCGGTGACTCAGCGGCCAGCCGGGCAACATCGGCTCGGTGCCGCATGTCCGAGATGGCGGTGTAGGTCCGCGCGGGAATGGAGTCAGCCCAGCTGGGTCGCCCGAGGAAACGCTCG
>NZ_CAJQOO010000071.1 GCF_905480005.1 uncultured Maricaulis sp. | reverse complement strand
GGCAGATCCCGCAGGAAATTCTCCACCACCTTCTTCTCGCCGGCCTTGTCGAATTTCACGGTGTATTTCGAGCCATCGGCCTTTTTCACCGTGCCGTAGCCGAACTTGTCGTGGAAGACGCGGTCGCCGGCGCGCCAGGTGCCTTGGGTGTCGGAGCCGCCGCTTTCGATGAGCGTGGCCTTGGCATTGATGGTGGGCGGGGCGGAGCGGCGGCCGGATTGTTGGTTGGCCTGATAGCGTTTCCAGCCGGGGCTGGAATAACTGGATGCCATCGCGTCGGGCTTCTGGCTGACGCTCTCGAAACCGGGGCCGCTGTCATAATAGCCGGTCTCCGAGCGCGCCTCGACATGGTCGACCGGCATTTCGTCGATGAAGCGGCTGGGAATGACCGTCTGCCAGCGTCCATAGATCATGCGATTGGCGGTGAAGGTGATGATGGCACGTTCGCGGGCGCGGGTAATGCCGACATAGGCGAGGCGGCGTTCCTCCTCGAGCGAGCGCGTGCCGCCCTCATCCAGCGAGCGCTGGGAGGGGAAGACGGTCTCTTCCCAGCCGGGCAGGAAGACGAGCGGGAATTCCAGACCCTTGGCGCCGTGCAGCGTCATCAGGGATATCTCGTCCTCATCCGGCTTGCGGTCGGCGTCGGTGAGCAGGGCGACGTGTTCGAGATAGGCTTCCAGCGTGTCGTATTCGCCCATCGAGCGGACGAGTTCCTTGAGGTTTTCCAGCTTGCCGGCGGCCTGGGGTGTCTTGTCCTCGCGCCACATGGCGGTATAGCCGCTCTCGTCGAGAATGATCTCGGCCAGCTCGTCCAGACGGCTTTGTTCAGACTGTTCGCGCCAGCGCTCGACATCGCGCAGGAAGACGCCCAGCGCCGTGCGGGCCTTGCCGCGGATCTCGTCGGTGCCGAGCATGACCCGGGTTGCCTCGGTCATCGGTACGCCCATCGCGCGGGCGGTGACGGCGATCTTCTGGACCGTGGTGTCACCAATGCCGCGCTTGGGCGTGTTGACGATGCGCTCGAAAGCCAGATCGTCTTCCGGTGAGCGGACCAGGCGCAGATAGGCGTGGGCGTCGCGGACCTCGGCGCGCTCGAAGAAGCGCGGTCCGCCGATCACCTTGTAGGGCAGGCCGAGCATGATGAAGCGGTCTTCAAAAGCGCGCATCTGCCAGGCGGCTCGGACCAGGACGGCACTGTCGGAATAGGCACGCTGACCGGAGACCCAGTTCTCGATTTCCTCGGCGACAAAGCGCGCCTCGGCCTCGCCATCCCAGATGCCGCGGACCTGGACTTTCTCGCCATCGGCATCATCGGTCCACAGTGTCTTGCCGAGACGGGAGCGGTTGGCGGCGATCAGGCCGGAGGCCGCACCGAGAATATGTGCGGTCGAGCGATAATTGCGCTCCAGCCGGATCACGGTGGCGCCGGAAAAGTCCTTCTCGAAGCGGAGAATGTTATCGACCTCGGCGCCGCGCCAGCCATAGATCGACTGGTCGTCATCACCCACACAGCAGATATTCCCCGTGCCCTGGGCCAATAGGCGCAGCCAGAGATACTGGGCGACATTGGTGTCCTGATACTCGTCGACGAGGAGATAGCGGAACTTGTCGTGATAAAATTTCAGGACGTCCGGATTGTCCTTGAAAATGTGCAGCGTGTGCAGCAGCAGATCGCCGAAATCACAGGCGTTCAGCGTCTTCAGGCGCGACTGGTAGATGCGGTAGAGGTCCTGACCCCGACCTTCAGCGAAGGCCCATTTGTCGTCCTCGCCAAGCTGCTCTGGCATCAGACCGCGGTTTTTCCAGCCATCGATCAGGCTGGCGAGATGGCGCGGCGTCCAGCGCTTTTCATCGATGTTTTCGGCCTGGATGATCTGCTTCATCAGGCGCAGCTGGTCGTCCGTGTCGAGAATGGTGAAGGAGGATTTCAGATCCACCAGCTCGGCATGGCGGCGCAGGATCTGGGCCGAGACCGAGTGGAAAGTGCCCAGCCAGGGCACGCCCTCGACCGCTTCGCCAATGATCTTGCCGACCCGCTCCTTCATCTCGCGGGCCGCCTTGTTGGTGAAGGTGACGGCGAGAATTTCCCACGGCCGGGCCCGACCGGTGGCAAGGATATGGGCGAGGCGGGTGGTCAGGACGCGGGTCTTGCCGGTGCCGGCGCCGGCCAGCACCAGGACCGGACCGTCCATCGCTTCCACGGCGGAGCGCTGCTCATCATTCAACCCGTCCAGATAGGGCGTCGGCGGCGCGGGTCGCGCCATGTCGGAGATGGAAAGACCGGACATGCAATTCCCTGCTGCTTGGACGGCGGGGGCAACCCCTGTTTGTCGAACCGATTCAATCCGTCATACTGACCTGATTGGCGCCCGATCCCAAGGGAGGGATGTGTGATTGTTCGTTTTTTGTTCGCGATCAGCGGGGGCTTGCAACGGGAGGCTGACATGCATGCCAGAGTTTGGTTGACGGGTTTGAGCGCGCTCGGCCTGGCCGGGTGTGTGACCGCGGCGGAGCGCGAGCCGGATGTGGCAGCGACCGAGCCGGTTGTGGAGTTGGTCACAATGACGCCGATCTTGCAGGGCGTTCAACTCGGCGATGGGCTGAACCTGGAAGTCCGCGCGGCACGAGGTCCGGGAGGCGTGTTCCTGACGGTCCATCTGCCGTTGGGGGAAGCCTTGAGCAGCGGGACGGTGCAGACAATCGTGTTCGAGCCTCGGTTCCCACTTCAGCGTTTGTACCGGGTGGAACTTGACGGCGAGCCTCCGTTTGAACTGGTCGTTGAGCGGGATTTTGGCCTGGTTCAGCAGTGGACTGTGTTTCGGGCAGGCGTATTGACCCGGGACGGGCCAAGCTTCTGGCACAGTAGCTCCGTGCCGCCAGAGCTGATTGATCTGGAGGACCTCGATGCCGAGCTGCTTCTTGATTTCGATCCGGCTGCGTTTGATTGAGTTGGACACGCGGATGGTGTCATTCGCCCGCAGGTCCCCCTCGAGAAATCGTCACGTTCTGAGCCCGGTGAACTCCCGCGTGCGAAAGGCGGTGAATTCCTACTGGTTCGTCGCGTCAGACGGCTGGGCCGGTTTTAAGCGCTCTCGTCTGCCTTGTCCCTGGGCGGCCTGGTCGGCGCATGAGAAAATACTCATTCCCCACGACTTCACACCATGACGCATGCGACGTCCGAAGCGGCGACTCACCCAAAAAGCGCGTCCACATTGGCCTGGGCGGCTTCGTCGTTCAGTTCGTCCTCGCCATCGGGGCTGCCGTGGATGGCGCCGGAGGCGGCTGCGATCAGCGGCTTGATTTCTTCCGTCGCGAGCTGGGCAATCTGGGCGCAGGCGTCCGGACTGGTCGTTTCGCGCAGGACGGACTGGGCGCGCAGGACCTCGCCATCAATCTGCAGGATGAGTGTTTCCAGATGCGCCCGCACCGCTTGTGGCGCGGCGCGATAGGCGAGAATGGCCAGATCCTTGTCCTTGAAGGCGGAATTGGCAAAGTGGCTCGGATAATCCGTCGGGGCCCAGTCGAGCACGTCCTCGGCGCAGTCGGGCATGTCGGGGAGCATTTCCATCAACATGACGACTTCGTTGAAATGATTGAGATAGTCGGTCGCCAGCCCGGTCACGGGATTGATGTTGGCCGCACGCAGGGCCTCGGCCGCCAGCGGGCCGTCCCCGAGCAAAGCGCCTTCCATGTCCAGATTTTCAGCCCCGGTCAGTCTCATATCGCGACCTTATCCGAGACATTCTTTCCAGAGGTATAACCGCGCTGAAGAGAAGGCATCGGGTCAGCGATGTTCTTCTTCGCTGATTTCGGCCAGACTCCGGGCATAGGCAGCCTGGGCGTCGGATTTCGAGATAATGCCAATCACGGCTTGGGCATCCGACCGCTCGCGGACAATGACGCTGTCGATCTGTTCCGCGTCCAGCACCGCGAAGGCCCGTCCCAGCGTGTCGTCCTCATAGAGGCAGGTGCCGTCGGGTACCGATTCCTCGCCCCAGCTTCCCAGGGGTTCCATCACATCGCGCACACGAACGATCTGCAAAACCAGCCGACTGGCCCCGCCGGCTATGTCGTATCCGCGGCGCCGCATCTGCAGCTGGAACAGGGAGCCGCCCAGCGTTGACTGGGACAGGATGGTGGCCAGTGACACGGCGACAAGGACCGCGACCGAGGCTTCGTAGCTGGTGGTCAGTTCGAACACGATCAGGGTGGTTGAGAGCGGCGCGCCGAGCACGGCGCCGGCGACCGCACCCATGCCGATCACGGCGAAAAAGCCTGGCCCGGCGGTCTGGTCGCCGGTCAGGATCGTCAGCGCGATCCCGAAGGCCGAGCCGAGCATGGCCCCCAGATAGAGGGAGGGCGAGAACACCCCGCCCGCAAAGCGGCAGGCCAGGGAGATGATCGTGGCCAGTGTCTTCAGCACGATCAGCACGATCAGCAGGCCGAATGTGTATTCCGTTGCCAGGGCGTTCGAGGTTGCTTCATAGCCGACGCCAAGAATTTCCGGCGCCATCAGGGCCAGGAGGCCGATCGCCAGGCCGCCGGGAATGGGCAGAAGCCAGCTGGGGATGTGAAAGCGCTCGGTCCAGCCGGCGAATAGTGGCGGCAGATGGATGACCCCGCGATTGAACAGGACCGCCAGGCCCGCCGCCGCGACACCGAGCACGGCGGCCGCCGGGAAGTCCCACAGGCTGGCGGCCGCCATTTCCGGGACACCGAAGACGGGGGCCTGTCCGAAATGGTGACGCACGATCAGGGCGCCGACGACGCTGGATGTGGCGACCGGTGCGATCGAGCGCAGCGCGTAATGGCCGAGGACGACTTCAAAGGCGAAAAGCGCCCCGGCAATCGGGGCGTTGAAGCTTGCCGAGACGGCGGCTGCGGCGCCGCAGGCGAGCAGGATCCGCGATCCGCGCGGGGCCATGCCGAACCAGCTGCCCAGCGCCGAGGCGAGGGTGGCGCCAAGATGGACGGCAGGACCTTCGCGGCCGGCACTGGCGCCGCCGCCCAGGGAGACCGCGGACAGGATGGCGGAGTAGAGGCCGGAGCGGACATCGAGCCGGCCCGCTTTCACGGCCCGCGCTTCGAGCACATCGGCGACCCCCAGGCCGCGTGCGTCCGGCGACAGGCCGAAACGGCGCCCGAGGCCCAGCATGGCCGCAATGATGCAGCCGGTGATGACGGGGATCAGGACAAGACGCCAGGCGGGCAGGCTGGCGGCCGTCGAGGCGAGGCGTTCCTCGGTCACTCCGAACGCGGCCTGTTCGACCCAGCCAATACCCAGCCGCAAGCCCAGTGTTGCATAGCCGGCAATGATGCCGACCATGATAGCCAGCCCCAGAAGGGCCGGGCCGCGACCGTCGCGGAAAGCCTGTCCGATCCGGGTGATCACACTGTCCCGCCTCGAAA
>NZ_CAJQOO010000070.1 GCF_905480005.1 uncultured Maricaulis sp. | reverse complement strand
GGCCTCGCGGCAATCGAGGAAGGCGCCTTTTCCCGACGCGTTCTGGCGATGCACGGCACGGGCGACCACATCGCGCGGGGCCAGTTCGGCATCATCGTGGATCGCCTTCATGAAACGATGACCGGTCTGGTCGACCAGGATCGCCCCTTCACCGCGCAGCGCCTCGGTGCACAGGGGCGCCGGATCGAGGCCGGCATTGAGCGCGGTCGGATGGAATTGCACGAATTCGGGGTCACGGATCACCGCGCCCAGACGGGCTGCCATGGCCATGGCCTGGCCCTGCGCGATCGCCGGTGTGGTGGTCAGGGCGAACAGGCCGCCTGCGCCGCCCATGGCGAGCAGGGTGGTGTCGGTGTCGATGGTTTCGATCTCACCGTCGGGGCCTTGTGCGATCGCACCTGTGCAGGCGCTCGCATCGCCCAGCAAGGAGACCGCTCTCCAGCCATCGCGGATCTCGATGTGGTCCGCCGCGCGAACCGCCTCGATCAGCGTCGCCATGATCGCCGCGCCGGCCCCATCGCCCTTTACCCTTGCGACCCGCGGCCGCGAATGCGCCGCCTCGCGGGACAGCGACCAGTCCGCGCCCTCGCGCTCAAACGGCGCGCCCAGCTCGGCCAGCTCTGCAACTTCCGCCGCCGCGCCTTCGGCCAGGGCGAGCGCGGCCTCGCGGTCGACCAGTCCGGCCCCGGCCGCAATCGTGTCATGCGCATGCAGCGCCGCACTGTCATCCGCCGCCAGGGCCGCAGACACCCCGCCCTGCGCCCAACCCGATGCCGCGCCTTCACCCAGCGGTGCGCCGGTGAGCAGAACCACCGGCCGCGGGGCGAGCTTCAGCGCTGCCCAGAGCCCGGCAATCCCAGCGCCACAGATGAGGGTGGGGCGGGTCATGGGGATCAGATCGCCACCAGATCCACACGCTTTTCCGGCTTGGTCGGGTCAAAGCTGGCAGGCTTGTCCGGCTTGGGCAGGTCGAGCATGGCCTGGACGGAGGCGCGGGCGCCTTCGATCACGTCGTCGGGGACGGTGACTTCATGCTGTTCCAGGCGCAGGCAGTCATAGATGTTTTCCAGCGTGATCCGCTTCATGTGCGGGCACAGATTGCAGGGGCGGATGAATTCCACCTCGGGGACATCGGCGGCGACATTGTCGCTCATGGAGCACTCGGTCAGGAGGACGGCTTTCTTGGCCCCTGAATCCTTGGCCCAGTCGGCCATGGCGGCGGTCGAGCCGGCGAAATCGGCGGCCTGGACGACCTTAAGCGGGCTCTCCGGATGGGTGATGATGACCACGCCGGGATGAGCGTCGCGCAGGTCCTGGATGTCCTGGGCCGTGAATTGCTCGTGGACTTCACAAGCGCCGGCCCAGGTCAGGATTTTCAAATCGGTCTGGGCGGCGACATTCTTGGCCAGATACTGGTCGGGCAAGAGGATGACGGTATCGCTGCCAAGGCTCTCGACCACCTGCACGGCATTCGAGCTGGTGCAGCAGATATCGCACTCCGCTTTCACATCCGCCGAGGTGTTCACATAGGTCACCACCGGCACGCCGGGATAGGCCGCCTTGATGCGGCGCACATCCTCGCCCGTGATCGAGCTCGCCAGCGAACAGCCGGCCCGGGTATCGGGGATGAGGACAGTCTTTTCCGGTGCCAGGACCTTGGCGGTCTCGGCCATGAAGTGGACGCCGGCCTGGACGATGATGTCGGCGTCGCTCTCCGCCGCCATGCGGGCCAGGGCGAGACTGTCGCCCATCAGGTCGCCGACGCAGTGGAAAATATCGGCCGTCATGTAGTTATGGGCCAGGATGACCGCGTTCTTTTCTTTTTTCAGCTGGTTGATGGCGTGGATGAGGGGGGCTTTGGCGGGCCACTCCATCGGCGTCACGACATGGCTGACCTTGGCATAGAGGTGGTCCGTGGCGGCTTTCACCTCGTCCGTATACGCCAGTTCGGGCCGATCCTGATCTAAGCCCGCAAGCGTGCCGTCCATATTCATCCGGTCCATTTTTCCCTCACTTTTGCTCAAATCGAGCATATCTAGGGTCTGAAAAGAGGCGATGGCGGGAGGGCCATCACCGGGAACGCGGTCTTATGCTCGAAATGAGATTAACCGTGAGATCGGTATATGCTCATCCTGAGCATTGCGCAAGGGGTCAGAGGAAAGTGGCGACGCTTGTTGCGGATGCGGCGGCGCTATAGCCGAGGCCGCCGAGCGCGATCGCCGGAATCATGAGGCGCCATCGAATTCGGTTCTGTCGAGTGCTGAAAATGACCACCATCAGAATGATACAGGCACTGGCCCCGCCCCAACCAAACAGCTCAAACTTGATGGCAAGAAGGGCGAAGCAAACCGAAATGCAAAGCAGAAATGCCTGGACAAAATCCCTTATACTCAGACGCTCAGGCACGTTGTCCCCCAACAACGAAATTAATTTCAGATCGCATTTAATGCGGAAGCACGCCTCGCGCGCAACAGCAAACTTACCTCGCAGCTGCAAATGATCATGATCAAGTTGTCGAATTGAGCTGCACTAGAAGGGCGGATTGCTCTCGAATGCGACAGTCGCACCACCGTCAGGATGGCGAAAGCCCAGGCGTTCGGCATGCAGGCAGAGCCGGTCACTCGCGGCCAGCGCGTCGGCATGGGCGTAGAGATTATCGCCGAGAATGGGGTGGCCGAGATGGGCCATGTGGACGCGCAATTGGTGGGAGCGTCCGGTCCTTGGCGCCAGCTGGACGCGGCTTGCGCCCTGCGAGCGCTCCAGAATTCTCCAGCCGGTCTGGGCCGGGCGGCCGCGCTCATGGCAGATCATCTGTTTGGGACGGTTCGGCCAGTCGGTGATGATCGGCTGATCTATCTCGCCGCCATCCTCGGCCAGCTCGCCCCAGACCCGGGCGATGTAGGATTTCGTGGTCTGGCGCTTTTCGAACTGCTTGCCGATATGAGCCTGGGCGTAGGGCGTCAGGGCCAGCACGATCACCCCGGACGTGTCCATGTCGAGCCGGTGGATGATGCGCGCGGTCGGGAATTCAGTCCGCGCCCGCGCTTCCAGGCAATCGGCGCGCTCCGGCCGGTTGCCCGGCACGGTGAGCAGGCCGGAGGGCTTGTCGAGCACCAGGATGTGGTCGTCCTGGTGGATGACGGGCAGCGGCCCGGCGGGCGGCGGCCGGTACTCGAAGGGGCGCGGCGATGAGGCGCTTGCGGCGTCCGACACCGGTTTCAGCCCTCTTTCAGGCGCGGGGTCGACAGGCCCAGGGAGGGAAGGCCGGCCAGCGCTTCTCGGCGATAGCGGAAGAGTTCGGCCGGACGGCCACCGGTGCGGCTCTCGACCTTGCCCGTACCGTCAACAAAGCCGGACCGGTCCAGGGCGCGGCGGAAATTCTGCTTGTGCAGGCGATAGCCGACCACCGCCTCGACCACTTGCTGGAGGGCGGACAGGGTGAAGACATCCTCCATGAGCTCGAAGATCACCGGTCGGTATTTGATCTTGCCGCGCAGGCGCGAGATGGCGGTCGCCAGGATGCGGCGATGGTCCGACGCCATGGCCTGTCCCAGTCCCGGTGCAACCAGTTCGGTCTCGGTCTGACCGTCGCGGGCCGCTTCATCGACCAGGCCGGCTTCATACAGGAGCTCATAGCGATCCAGGGCCCGCCCCTCCTGCCAGCCGCCGGGATTGAGGCCGAAGCATTGCTTGATCCGGTCATGACAGGAGGCGCGGCGGCCTGGGCCACCGGCCTCGTCGGCCCAGGCGGACAGGCGCGGCAGGATCTGGCGGTCAATGATTTCCGGCCGGCCCTCGCGCCAGTCTTCCCAGGGAAAGAAGCGATACCAGGCGCGCCATTGGCCACCGCCCTCGGGCGGGTCGGATACATCCGGGGTCAGGGCGAGATAGCCGATCGAGATGATGCGGTCATCCTCCGACCCGGTCATCGCCGCGACCGGGGCTTCACGGCCGCGATCGCCGAAAGTGTAGAGCTGCTCGACATAGCCGAGCTGGAAGCGCGCCTGCTCGTCCACCCAGCGGCGCAGACCGATCTCCAGCGTGCGGTGCTCGGTGGGATCAAAGGGGCCGAAGGGCAGGGCTTGCCCGCCACCCGGCTGCGGCACGATCAGAACTTGGGGGACGTCGCCATCAACCGCCAGGATGACCGCGTTGAGGCCGACAGAAAGAGACTGGCCGGCCTTGTCCATCACCCGGCCTCGAGCTCGGCCAGGACCTCGGCGAAGACGTCGAGGAAAAGTTGCTGGGCAGTCTTCACAGGCAGCGGCTTGATCGCGATCTCCAGTCCGGCCGGGGGACGACCAAAGAATTTCACGGATTCGGCGTGGCTGAAACCGGCGATCTGGGTCGCCTCGAAATAGGCGCAGATGACATCGGCCCGCTTGATCTTGCGCTTGACCTCGGCGGGCAGTTTCGGCGGCAGGCCGAAGCGCAGCTGGATTGCCGCCTCGAGCCGGTCCTCGAATTCGCGGTAATTGACGCCCAATGCGGCCTTGAACGGGCTGATCATGTCACCGATCACATATTCCGAAGCATCGTGGAGGAGCGCCGCCAGACGCCATTTCTGCTCGAGCTCCGGATAGAGAAAGTCGAGGATTTCCAGCACCACGACCGAGTGTTCGGCGACGGAGAAGGCGTGATCACCCTTGGTCTGCCCATTCCAGCGCGCCACGCGCGCCAGGCCATGCGCGATATCCTCGATCTCGACATCAAAGGGCGACGGATCAAGCAGGTCGAGCCTGCGTCCGGAAATCATTCTCTGCCAGGCGCGGGGGGCTTCCTTGGTTTTCTTGTCGGCAGCAGGCATTGCGTCACTTCTCGTCAGCTTCGGGCGGGCAGGGGAGATAGCAGAGAACCGCCCCCGCGACCAAT